>NZ_JAGKRK010000082.1:0-207082 GCF_017939325.1 Aeromonas sp. MaB10011B
CGGTGGGCAAGCAGATAGGCCTCATGGTGAGTCACGAGTGGATATACCGCCATGTGGCCGCCGACAAAGCCCGGGGTGGCCAGTTGTACCGCCATCTGCGCCAGGGCCACAAGCGCTACCGCAAGGGGGCGAGCAGCCTGCGTTCTCCCATCAAGGAAGCCCGCTCTATTGATGAACGGCCGGCTATCGTCGATAGCCGGGAGCGGCTCGGTGATTGGGAGGCGGACACGGTGCTGGGCAAGCAAGGCACAGGTGCACTGGTCACCCTGGTGGAGCGCAAGAGCCGGCTCTATCTGGTCAAGCGGGTCGCGAGCAAACAGGCTGGGGTGGTGCGGGATGCGATAATCGAGATGTTAACGCCCTACATCGAGCAGGTGCATACCATCACCTTTGACAACGGCGGCGAGTTTGCCGAACACAAGGCGATAGAGGAAGCGCTGGGTGCCGAGACTTACTTTGCGCACCCTTACTCTTCGTGGGAGCGCGGTCTGAACGAGAACAGCAATGGGCTGTTGAGGCAGTTTATCCCAAAGGGAACAGACCTGAGAGAGGTCACGGACGAGGATGTCAGGAGAGCGGAGCAGTGGCTCAACCTACGACCTCGGAAATGTCTCGGATTCAGGCAGCCTGTCAAGGTATTCGAAGAGTACCGTCAGGCGGCATAGGCGAGTGTCGCACTTCGAAGTTGAATTCGCGGAGTAATTCATGGCAGCCTATTCCCCTCCCTTCACCTTGACCCATGCCATGTTGAGTCGAGTGGCGGAGATCGCCGAGTTGGTGGGGCAGTGGCGGTTTGCTCAGAGCTCCCAGGTGCCGATGCTGCGTCGGGAGAACAGGATCCGTACTATCCAAGCCTCCTTGGCGATTGAGCACAATACCCTGAGTGTTGAGCAGGTGACGGCAGTGATTGAGGGGAAGACGGTACTCGGGCTTCCACGGGAAATCCAAGAAGTCCGTAATGCGTTTGCGGCCTATGAAGCAATGCCTGATTGGGATCCAGCTTCAGCTGATGATTTACTTGGTGCTCATGGACTCCTGATGCGTGGACTCTGTGATGATGCGGGTTACTGGCGTAGCGGTGGTGTAGGTATCTATCGAGGCGAGCAGTTGGTGCATATGGCTCCCCCTGCTAACCAGGTCCCTCGTCTGATGGAACACCTATTGACCTGGCTGGCTGAGACCGAGGCTCATCCGCTGATCGCTTCCTGTGCCTTGCATTATGAGTTGGAGTTTATTCATCCATTTGCGGATGGAAATGGTCGGATGGGGCGTTTATGGCAGGCGGTGATTTTGAGTCGCTGGCAGCCTGTAATGGCTTTCTTACCAGTGGAGACGGTGATCAACGCTCGGCAAGATCACTACTATCAGCAGCTAAGTCAGGCTGACAGTCGCAGTGATTGTACCGAGTTCATCCTCTTTTTATTGGAAGCGCTGCGCGATGCGCTGGCCCAGGCGATTGCGGTTCAACCAGCAGCAGTATCACCTCATCAGAAGAAAATGCGGGTAGAAATGAGGGTGGAAACGCAGGTAGAAAAGCGGGTCAAAACACCCCAGGCCATCTTGGCGGAACTGGCGGCTGAGCCGACCATAACGCTCAAGCAAGTTGCAGAGCGGATTGGCAAGTCGACCAGTACAGTGGAGAGAGCTGTGGCCGTGCTTGTCAAAGACGGGCGATTGCGCTTTGTTGGGCCGCGTAAGAGCGGACATTGGGAGGTATTGGATCCTGACGCGTCAACCATCTAGCCCCGCAACTAACAGACTCAGGACTACCTCGCCACCGGCAGGTCCTCCCAGCGGGTGGTGTAGCAGGGGCTCAAGTGCTCTTGTCGTATCATCCACTCAGGCGACCCAGTGCCTTGGCTGGCAAAGCCTACGCGCCCCAATCCCTTGGCTTTGATCTGGTCCATCACTGCCATCAGCGCATCTGATTGAGCGGAGGACGGGGCAAAGAGATCTGCCTGTTGTTGCCCCTTGGGGGTGAACTCACTCAGCATGACGCCCCCCTTCTGATAACGGTAACCGTCGCGCCAAATCTGCGGTAGCAGCACGTTCACTTGCTGCAGCAGCAACCGGGTATCATCGCTAGGGCAGACCAGCCGGACGCCAGCCTGCTCACTGTAGTAAGGCGCTCGTTCGTCAAAGGGGCTGGTTCGCACGAACAGGTGCACCCGCTGGCAACACATCCCCTCGGCCCGCAGCTTCTCGGCTGCGCGAGCCATAAAGCCTGACAACGCTTGGGCCATTTCTCCACGGTCAGTCACGCGCTCACCAAAGGAACGGCTCGAGAGGATCTGCAGCTTCGCCGCCGGTTCAACGGTCAGCTCTGCGCAAGGCAGGCCACGCAGCTCCTGTACGATCCGCTCGACCACCACGCCGTATTGGGCGCGTAACCCTTTGGCATCGCTAGCCACCAGGTCAGCCACGGTGTTGATGCCTTGTGCCACCAACTTAGCGCCCAAGCGCCGTCCTATGCCCCACACCTCATCCACCGGGGTGATAGCCATCAGCCGGGCACGGCGCAGCTCGTCACGCAAGTCCACGACGCCGCCCGTGGCAGGCCACTTCTTGGCTGCATAATTGGCCAGCTTGGCGAGGGTCTTGGTGGGGCCGATCCCAACCCCTACCGTTAGGCCGGTCCACTGCCACACTCGCTGCCGGATCTGTTGCCCATAGGCTGTCAGGTCCCCGGCAAACGACTCCGACAACGCCATGAACGCTTCATCGATGGAGTAGACCTCCAGCTCGGGGGCCATGGTCTCCAACGTGCTCATCACCCTGCCAGACATATCGCCATAGAGCGCGTAGTTGGAGCTGAATGCCACACCGCCATGCGCCTCGAACTGCTCGCGGATCTTGAAGTAGGGCCCGGCCATCTTGATACCCATCGCCTTGGCTTCGGGGCTGCGCGACACCACGCATCCATCGTTGTTGGAGAGCACAACGATCGGGCGGCCACGCAGCTCAGGGCGAAACAGCCGCTCACAGCTGGCGTAGAAGTTGTTTACATCAACGAGCGCTATAGCCATCACGCTGTCTCAGATTGCCAATCACATGGGTGACCACTCCGAACAACTCCAGGGAGAGACTCATACAAGGGTCGATAGGCGCGAACGCCGGATTGGCTGGCAGCAGCCGCAACCTCGGCTTGAGCTGCAAGGTCTTTACCGTGAAGCCGCCATCGAGTAGTGCAATCACCACATCACCATGGCGAGGGGTGAGGCTCTTATCGACCACCAGCAAGTCACCGGGAAAGATGCCGACCCCGGTCATGCTCTCCCCCTCGGCACGCAGATAGAAGGTTGCTGCAGGGTGCGACACGCAGTGGGTGTTAAGGTCCAACTTCCCTTCCAGATAGTCGCTGGCTGGGCTGGGAAAGCCGCAAGAGGCGCGGTGCAAGAACAGCGGGATGGTCACCTCGGCGGGTGATGGGTCTGGGGTTAACAGCTTCATGGTAATAACGCCTGTGTTTATATACAGGCATTATAGCGCGCCACCTTTGAACCAGCGCAAGTCCCGCATGCCACTGATGGCGTACCATGGCGCCAACAAATAACAAAGAGGTCAGTATGAGTCACAATCTGTGTGCCCTACCGAAAGAGCAGCAAGAACGGGTCGAGGTCGAGAAGGCTGCCGCATATGCCGTATGGAAAGAGCGCAACGGTCACTTGGCCAGCGCAGAAAGCGAAGCAAGCCAGCATAAGGGTGAGCTGGGCAGCTACTTTCTTGAGCAAGTGGGTAAATACAAACGAGGTTAATTATCTCAAGCTGGACTGAACGCGCCTCAGTGGACGTCTTGCCATCACGCATCCGCCTGAAAACACGACATGTTAAAAACCTCAGTATCGAGGCTGAGCGGCTGGCCCGGTATAGTCAATCGAGTTCACGTCAGAGGAGAGATGCAATGAGTCACCAACCCGGCTTTTGGTTAGCGACACGCCAGTGGTCGCTGGCCGCACTGCTGCTGAGCCTAACGCCGCAAGTCGTGTTTGCAGCCGACTGCACCTATCGAAAAGATGCATTGGGCCATACCCGCTATCAATGTGACGATGGCAAGCAGGGCACCTTACGTGAGGATGCGCTTGGCAACATCAAAGACTCGGGAACCGGAACGACCTGGCGTAAGGACGCGCTCGGCAATCTTAAGAGGAGCGATGGCACTACCTATCGGCAAGACGCGCTGGGCAATATTCGCGGCAGCAATGCCAAAACCGGTGAACGGGTGACATGGCGTGAAGATGCACTTGGTCAGTTGCGTGCATCTGATGGCACCGTCTGTCGAACCAACGCGCTGGGGCAACTCAAATGCCGTGGCGAGAGCACACCGCCGGCCTTGCTGGAAGGCAAATGATGGCTTTTGCAGCAAACGATCTGCCTATCCGTCACTGATGTGATATCCACCATGGTTGCCACGGGGTCAAGTGGGTAAACTCGTTGGCAATCTCTGGCGTGCTCACCCGTATGGGTGCAAACAATCGCCTCTTTTCGTTTTCCATGCGCCCTTGGCGCAAACTGACTCTTATTGGAACCCTTTCCATGGCTATCAAGAAAAACGAACTCTACTCCTCCCTGTGGGCCAGTTGCGATGAACTGCGCGGTGGCATGGACGCCTCCCAGTACAAGGACTATGTGCTGACCCTGCTGTTTGTGAAGTACGTTTCCGACAAGGCCAAGGGCAACCCCTACGCCATGATTGAGGTGCCGCAAGGGGCCAGCTTTGACGACATGGTGGCGCGCAAGGGCGACAAGAATATCGGCGAGGCGATCAACCTCACCATCTCGGCGCTGGCCGAAGCCAATGATCTCAAGGGCGTGATCGACATCGCCGATTTCAATGATGAAGACAAGCTGGGCAAGGGCAAGGAGATGATCGACCGCCTGACCAAGCTGATCGGCATCTTTGAGGGGCTGGATCTCTCCGCCAACCGCACCGAGGGTGATGATCTGCTAGGTGATGCCTACGAATACCTGATGCGCCACTTTGCCACCGAGTCGGGTAAGTCCAAGGGGCAGTTCTATACCCCGGCCGAGGTGTCGCGCATTCTAGCCAAGGTGATCGGCATCAGCCGCCAGACACCGCAAAATGCCACCGTCTACGACCCCACCTGTGGCTCCGGCTCTTTGCTGCTCAAGGCCAGTGACGAGGCTGGCCCCAAGGGGCTCACCATCTACGGTCAGGAGATGGATAACGCCACCAGCGCCCTGGCGCGCATGAACATGATCCTGCACGACAATCCGACCGCCAAGATCTGGAAGGGCAATACCCTGGCCGCGCCCCAGTGGAAGGAGGGCAACAACCAGCTCAAGAGCTTCGACTTTGCCGTGGCCAACCCGCCGTTTTCCAACAAGAACTGGACCAGCGGTCTGGATGCCGAGCACGATGAGTTTGGCCGCTTTGTCTGGGGCATACCGCCGGAGAAAAATGGCGATTACGCCTTCTTGCTGCACATCATCAAGAGCCTCAACAGCCGTGGCAAGGGGGCGGTGATCCTGCCCCACGGCGTGCTGTTTCGCGGCAATGCCGAGGCGCGCATCCGCGAGAATCTGCTCAAACAAGGCTTTATCAAGGGCATTATCGGCCTGCCTGCCAACCTCTTCTACGGCACCGGCATTCCGGCCTGCATCATCGTCATCGACAAGGAGACGGCGCACCAGCGCGCCATCCAGGCCAACGGCTATACCAGTCAGAGCCTGTTTATGATCGATGCCAGTAAAGGCTTTATCAAAGATGGCAACAAGAACCGGCTGCGCGAGCAGGACATCCACAAGATCGTCGATACCTTTACCCGTGAGCAGGTAATTCCCCGTTACAGCCGCGCCGTGCCGCTCTCCGAGATCGCCGCCAACGACTACAACCTGAATATTCCGCGCTATATCGATGCCAGCGAGGCCGAAGATCTGCACGATCTGGCCGCCCACCTTAAAGGCGGCATTCCCAATCGGGATATCGACGCCCTGGGCGCTTACTGGCAGGTGTTCCCGACCCTGCGGGCCGATCTGTTTGCTCCGGCCCATGCCGGTTATAGCCATGGGTTGGTGGATGCCGCCAAGGTCAAGGGCACCATACTGGCGCACCCCGAGTTTGTCCGTTTTGCATCTGCTTCACTCGAACCCTTCTCGCGCTGGTTTACCGAGTGCCACCTGCCGGAGATAAAGCCGGGCGAATCGCCCAAGGCATTGATTGAGGAGATCAGCGAATCGCTGCTCGCCGCCTATGCGCCGCTGCCGCTGCTGGATAACTACGATATCTACCAGCTGCTGCTGGACTACTGGCACGCCGTGATGCAGGACGATGTCTATGTGCTCTGCCAGGATGGCTGGGCGGCGGGCAAGGTGCTGCGCGAGCTTAAAGTCGACAAGGGCGAAAAGCTTAAAGAGACGCCGGATCTGGTGCTGGGCAAGAGCAAATACAAGGCCGAGCTGCTGCCGCCAGCCTTGCTGGTGGCCCGCTTCTTTAGCGATGAGCAGGCTGACATCGACGCCCTGCAGGCCGCCGCGGATGAGGCAAGCCAAGCCTTGGAAAGCTATCTGGAAGAGCAGGGCGGCGAGGAGGGGCTGCTGAGTGACGCCGCCAACGACGCAGGCAAGATCAACGCCGCCAGCCTGAAGGCGCGGCTCAAGCAGGCCAGCGATGCCGATGAAAAATCGGCGCTAAAAACCGCCATCAAGCTGTTCGAAGCCGAAAGCAGTGCTAAAAAGGCGGTAAAAGAAGCACAAGAGGCGCTGGATCGGACGGTGGTTGCCCGTTACCCCAAGCTGACAGAGAGTGAGATCAAGCAACTGCTGGTGGAGGATAAGTGGCGCGCCAGCTTGCAAGCGGCCATCGAGGCGGAGATTGAGCGCATCACCCAGCAACTGGCCAACCGCGTCAAAGAGTTGGAGGGGCGCTACAGCGCCACCCTGCCACAACTGACCCAGCAGGTCGCCGCTCTGGAGGCCAAGGTGGCCGCCCATTTGAAGAGCATGGGGTTGGAGTGGGCATAATGGCAGAGCAGATGATGCAGGAGACAGCAGGCAAGGCGATCCCGGCGGGCTATAAGCAGACCGAGGTGGGGGTTATTCCCGAGGATTGGAGTTTTTATCGGCTTGGTGACCTTGAACCATATATTACAAGTGGTTCCAGAGGGTGGGCTAAATTTTACTCAAAGCATGGTGATGTTTTCGTCAGGATCACGAACATGTCTAGAGAGTCTATATATTTAGACTTGAAAGATATTTGTTATGTAATGATTGATGCTGCTTCATCAGAAGGAAAACGTACATCTCTCGAAGAAGGAGATGTTCTTGTTTCAATCACAGCAGATATAGGGATTTGCTCCTATATAGATTCATCTTTAGATAAGCCTGCCTTTATTAACCAACATATTGCATTGATTCGTTTTAATCATGCCAAGATTAATTCGAAGTTTATAGCCTATTATTTATCATCTCATCAAATACAAAAATTATTCAAAGGTTCAACTGATCAAGGGGCAAAAGCAGGAATGAACCTTGATGCTGTCAGAATGATTAAGACTGCTTTGCCAACGTTACAAGAACAAACCGCCATTGCCAATGTGCTGTCGGATAGCGATGCGCTGATCGATGCGCTGGAGCAGCTGATCGCCAAGAAGCAGGCCATCAAGAGCGCCACCATGCAGCAACTGCTGACCGGCCGCACCCGCCTACCCGCCTTCGCCCTGCGCCCCGATGGCACCCCCAAAGGCTATAAACCCAGCGAACTGGGAGAAATCCCGGAGGATTGGGAGGTTGTGTCACTTGGAGATGCGAGCCAATTTATTAATGGTCGAGCTTACGCTTTACACGAATGGGAATCGTCCGGAGTACCCGTCATTAGATTGCAAAATCTGACTGGGAGGGGAGATGAATATTATTATTCAAATTTGCAACTTCCAGAAAGGCAGTATTGCGATTTTGGAGACCTTCTATTTATGTGGTCGGCAACATTTGGACCCGTAATATGGAAAGGAAGCAAGGCTATTTATCATTATCACATTTGGAAAATTGAATGTAAGAGTGGCAATAATAAAGCATTCTTGTTCTATTTGCTGGGTGATATGACTGAGAGGTTAAAGAATAGTTCTTCGAGTGGCGGCACAATGTTGCATGTCACAAAGGAGAAAATGGAGTCAACAAAATCCATTTTCCCATCGATTGAAGAACAAACCGCCATCGCCACTATTTTATCCGATATGGATAACGAGCTGCAGGCGTTAACCCAAAAGCTGGAGAAGGCCCGCGCCCTGAAGCAAGGCATGATGCAGCAACTGCTGACCGGCAAAATTCGCCTGCCGCTGGCGGTGGGGGCATAGACGGGGGCATGAGTGCAGCCCAACCAGATGACCACCTCTGCCGCTGTCTCTTATACACCTCTCTGGTCGATTGGTGAGATAAATGCCGAAAAGCTTCGAACAGCTCCTCCCCCTGCAAAGGGGGAGGTTGGGAGGGGGTGGCTTTTGATGTTTCACAAGCTAAAAAGCAAACCCCACCCCAACCCTCCCCTTGAAAAAAGGGGAGGGAGCCTCAGCTTCCCTAGATATCTCATTAAAGGGATGGGAGTTGTGTATAAGAGTTAGCCTCTGCCGCGAGTCTGGCCACCGAGCCCACCCGGCCGCAGATTTGCTTGAGCGTTGCTTGACCGTTGTTTGACTGGGGTGGTTGTTAATTGGCGCGATAGATGTTTATCTATCTGAAAATAAAGAGATACTTTTATTGTGAGTTGTTTGATGGCGTGCACAGCGGCCACCCGATTTTTGTATGCGGATGGGGTCATTCGCCCATGCTCAGCAATATTCACTCAGGGCGCGGTGTTCCCTGGCGTGACAATGATGAAATCCTGATCCTGGTTTCCAGCCTGCATCGCATGGCTGAACTGGGGCTACCGTTTGTGTTTACCGATAGCCATGCCTATTACCAGTGGGCCAATTTCTATGCCGATCTTGGCGATCTGGGGCGGATTGACTGGCCACTGTTGCAGTGCCGTGATTTCAAGCGTGATGCGGACGATTTGAGCAAGCTGGAACGCTATCAGGCCGAGGCCTTGCTCCATCAACATTGCCCCATCGAGGCGTTGCTGGGTGTGGTGTGTTACAACGAAGAGATAAAGAACCGCGTGGAACAATGCATGAATCGTGTGGGGGTCGCGCGCCCCGTCTATGTCCGTGATGGGTGGTATTTCAGATGATTCGATATACAACAGGCAATCTGCTGGATGCTCCGGTGGAAGCGCTGGTGAATACCGTCAACACCGTCGGTGTCATGGGCAAGGGGATCGCCTTGATGTTCAAGGAGCGGTTCCCGGCCAATATGCGCGCCTATGCCGAGGCGTGCAAACAGGGTGATGTCGTCACCGGCAAGATGTTTATTACCCAGACGGGTGAGCTGCTGGGGCCGCGCTGGATCGTCAACTTTCCGACCAAGCAGCACTGGCGCAATCCGGCACAGATGGCGTGGATCCAGGAGGGTTTGCAGGATCTGCGGGCCTGGTTACAGGCGCAGCAGGTCTCTTCGATTGCCATTCCGCCGCTGGGGGCTGGCAACGGTGGTCTGCCTTGGCCTGAGGTCAAACAGGCGATCGAAACGGCACTGGGCGATCTGGATATCGATATCCTGCTCTATGAGCCCAGTCGCCAATACCAAAATGTGGCCAAGCGCGGCGGGGTGGCGGAGCTGACTCCGGCTCGGGCCCTGATTGCTGAACTGGTACGTCGCTACTGGTTTTTAGGGATGGAGTGCAGCTTGCTGGAGATCCAGAAACTAGCCTGGTTTCTGGCGCGGGTCATTGGCCGCAACCCGCTGGGGGATCCGTTGCAGTTGCAGTTTAAGGCCCATCGTTATGGCCCTTATGCCAACAATCTGACCCATCTGCTCAATGCGATGGACGGCAGTTATCTGCAGTCCGACAAGCGCATCCCGGATAGCAAGCCGTTTGATGTCATCTGGTTTAATGAGGCGAAAAAACAAGAGCTTGCCGTTTATCTCCAGACCGAGGCCAAAGCATTTTTACCGATACTGGAGCAGACGACCGCGTTAATCGATGGTTTTGAGTCGCCCTATGGCATGGAGTTATTGGCCACGGTCGATTGGTTGATAGCCGAAGAGGGCTGTGCGCCGACGCTGAGCGCGCTGCGAGAGGGGTTGCATCGCTGGCCAGCGGGAACCCCGTGGGGTGAGCGCAAGGCGCGGCTGTTTGATGATCGCAGTCTGCAGATCGCCTTGACCCGTTTGCAGCAGGGATTGGTGTAACGAAGTGGGTATAACGAATAGCAGCGGCTGCGCGGTTGTCGCGGCGGCTTGAGAGAATAACAGGGATAGAGAGCATGATTTCAGTCGGCCAACGGGAGCGGGCAACCCAGAACCGCGTCATCAAGTTATTTCAAGCGGAGCTGGGCTATCGCTATCTGGGGGATTGGCATACACGGGAGAACAACCGCAATGTCGAGCCGGAGCTGCTGACCGCTTGGCTGGTGGGGCGTGGAGTGGACGCGGCGCTGATCCCTAAGGTTCTCAGGCAACTGGATCGGGCGGCGAGCCTGGGCGAAGGGCGCCTCCTCTATGATGCCAACAAGGAGGTCTATCGCCTGCTTCGTTATGGCGTGAAAGAAAAAGTCGGGGCAGGCGAGCAGAACCAGACTGTCTGGTTGATCGACTGGGCCAATCCGCAGGCCAACGACTTTGCCATAGCCGAAGAGGTGACGGTCAAAGGCGAGCATAAGAAACGGCCGGATCTGGTGCTCTATGTCAACGGCATTGCCCTTGGCGTCATTGAACTCAAGCGATCCACTGTCTCTGTCTCTGAAGGTATCCACCAGAACCTGGATAACCAGAAGAAGGATTTTATCCGTAACTTCTTCACCACCATGCAGTTGGTGATGGCGGGCAACGACACCCAAGGGGTGCGCTACGGCACTATCGAAACCCACGAGAAATACTATCTGGAGTGGAAAGAGCCAGCCGATCCAATCCATTCCGACCATGTCGATCTGCCGGGTGCCAATCTGCTGGACCAGCATCTGACGCAGTTGTGCAGTAAGGCGCGCTTTCTGGAGCTGATCCACGACTTTATCGTGTTTGATGCGGGCACCAAGAAAACCTGCCGCCATAACCAGTATTTCGGCATCCGTGCCGCCAAGGCTTATATCCGCCGCCGGGATGGCGGCATCATCTGGCACACCCAAGGCAGCGGCAAGAGCCTGACCATGGTCTGGCTGGCCAAGTGGATCCGCGAAAATGTGACCGACAGCCGTGTGCTTATCATCACCGACCGCACTGAACTCGATGAGCAGATCGAGAAGGTATTCAGTGGGGTGGAAGAGGAGATCCTGCGCACCAAAAGCGGTGCCGATCTGGTGACCCGTCTGCATGCCCATAACCCTTGGCTTATCTGCTCGCTGGTACACAAGTTCGGTCGCACGCCTGAAGGCGAGTCGGATGACGAAGATGATGGCAGCTCGGATGACTTTATTGCTGATATGCGCCGCAGTTTGCCCTCGGACTTCAGCCCCAAGGGGCAGCTGTTTGTGTTTGTCGATGAGTGTCACCGCACCCAGTCTGGCAAGTTGCATGGGGCTATGAAGAGCCTGTTGCCGGAGGCGCTGTTTATCGGTTTTACCGGCACGCCGCTGATGAAGTTGGACAAGAAAAAATCCATCGAAATATTCGGCCCTTACATTCACACCTACAAGTTCAACGAGGCGGTGAGTGATGGCGTGGTGCTGGATCTGCGCTACGAGGCGCGGGATATCGATCAGCGGGTCAAATCCCAGAAAAAAGTGGATGAGTGGTTCGATACCAAGACCAAGGATCTCTCGCGGCTGGGCAAGCAGCAGCTTAAACAGAAGTGGGCCTCAATGCAGAAGCTGCTCTCCAGTCGTTCGCGGCTGGAGCAGATAGTGGCCGATATTCTGCTCGACTTCGAGCGCAAGCCCCGGCTGGCCGATGGTCGTGGCAATGCCATGCTGGTCTGCGCCAGCGTCTATCAAGCGTGCAAAAGTTACGAGATGTTCAGCCAGGCCGGTTTTGCTGGCAAGTGCGCCATCGTCACCAGTTACCAACCCAATGCCAGCGAGATCAAGGGCGAGGAGACGGGCGAGGGGCTGACGGAGAAGCTGGCCAAGTACAACATCTATCGCAAGATGCTGGCCGACTATTTCGAGCAGCCGGAGGATGAGGCGGCTAAGCGGGTCGAAGAGTTTGAAAAACTGGTCAAGCAGCGTTTTATCAAAGAGCCGGGCCAGATGCGGCTGCTCATTGTCGTGGATAAGCTGCTGACCGGTTTTGATGCCCCCTCTGCCACCTACCTCTATATCGACAAGAAGATGGCTGATCACAACCTGTTCCAAGCCATCTGTCGGGTGAATCGGCTGGATGGTGACGACAAGGAGTACGGCTACATCATCGATTACAAAGACCTGTTCAAGTCGCTGGAGAAGACGGTCAACGACTATACGGCCGAGGCCTTCGCGGGTTATGACAAAGAGGATGTGGCCGGGCTGCTCAAGGATCGACTGGCCCAGGCCAAAGAGGATCTGGATAACGCTCTGGAAGCCGTCCGTGCCTTGTGTGAGCCGGTGAAGGCGCCCAAGTCGCAACTCGATTATCAGCATTATTTCTGTTGTGAGCCGGGAGCCGATGAAGAGACGTTGAGCGAGAAAGAGGCATTGCGGCTGACCCTCTATCAGTTGGTGGCCAAGTTGATCCGCGCCTTTACCAATCTGGCCGGTGAGCTGGAGGAGGCGGGTTACAGCGCCTCGCAGGCCGCCTCGATTAAGCAGGAGGTCGAACACTTCGCCAAGGTCCGGGATGAGATCAAGCTGGCCAGTGGTGATCTGGTGGATATGAAGCAGTTCGAGCCGGGCATGCGCCAGATGCTGGATCTGTGGGTGGATGCCGACCCCAGCGAGACGCTGATGGACTTTGAGGAGCTGGGGCTGCTGGAGCTCATTATCCAGCGCGGCCCCGAGGCGCTGGATGGGTTGCCCAAGGAGATGCGCGACAATCAGGAGTCGATGGCCGAGGCGATTGAAAACAACGTGCGCCGGACCATCGTCGATGAGAACCCGGTCAACCCCAAATACTACGAGAGGATGTCGGTGCTGCTCGATGAGCTGATCGATCTGCGCCGCCAGCAGGCCATCTCCTATCAGGAGTATCTGGAAAAGGTCCGCGAGCTGGCCAAGCAGGTGAAATATCCACAGAGCCATAGCCAGAGCGCCTACCCAGAGAGCATAGACACGGCAGCCAAACGGGCACTCTATGACAATCTGGGCAAGGATGAGCTGCTGGTGGCCAGGATTGATACCGCCGTGCGTTATACCAAGAAGGCCGATTGGTATGGCGATCGCTTCAAGGAGCGGGAGATCGCGTTTGCCATTGCCGAAGAAACCAAGGGATACGATGTGACCGTTGCCGAGGTGATGGAGCTGGTGAAAGCGCAGCAGGAGTACCACTGATGCCCCTGATCACCATTGGTGAGCTCACGCTGGAGTTGCAGCATAAGGGGATCAAGAACCTGCACATCAATGTGCTGCCCCCTGATGGTCGCGTGCGCGTCTCGGCCCCGGCGTCGCTGTCACAGACGGCCATCAGAATGGCCGTGGTCAGACGCTTGCCGTGGATCCGGCAGCAACAGGCCCACTTTCAGGCGCAGCCACGTCAGAGCGAGCGCCAGATGTGCAGCGGCGAGACGCACTACCTTTGGGGACGGGGCTATCGATTGGAGGTGATCCCGGTTGAGGGAGCGCACAGCGTCAAGCTACAAGGGGGGTGGATCCGGATGCGGGTTCCCGCTCATTATGACGCCGCGAAGCGAGAAGCCTTGCTACTGGGCTGGTATCGCCAATTGCTACGCCAGCGGCTGCCGATATTGATGGCCAAGTGGCAGGCCTTGCTCAACGTCACCCCTTCGTTTGTCGGTATCAAACGGATGAAGACCATGTGGGGGAGCTGCAAAACAGATACGGCCCGCATCTGGATTAACCTCGAACTAGTCAAGAAGCCCCCTGAATGCCTGGAATTTATTGTGGTTCATGAACTGGTGCATCTGTTAGAACGCAAACATAACCAGCGATTTATCACACTGATGGATACCCATCTGCCCAACTGGCGCGAGCATCGCGAGAAGCTCAACAAGATGCCGCTGGCGTTTAACCGGTGGGGGTATTAGGGAAAAGTAGTTAGGTAAGTTTGTGGTATGGTGCCGGCAAAACCAGATTGACGCGGCTCATCTGTTGAGCGGATTACTTTGTTTTTGTTCATTCGTTATCTCGACCTGGTCAAAACACTAGGGAAAGTGCGAACAAGTATCCCACGAACAAAAAATGAAAATTTTAGTCATTTAATATCAATGGGTTACCATTAAATGCTCTCGTGCCATATGACTTATTCGCACCTTCCCCAGCTCGACCGGATGCTTCATCCGGGAAAAACGGATAAATGCCTTGATCCAGTGCAGATAGGCTTCAACGGTTGCCATCGCGTAACGCAGCATCAACATCTGCCCATAGATGCTTGCCAAAAACGGCGAATGAGGCTTGCGCATGAGTCACCTCCACATGTATATATAAACAGTATATACACGAGCAAGTCCCATTGCTGACTATGAAGAAACTTTCCGCATTTTTGCATAATCTATGCGGTACAAAAACATTGCCAAAGCGGGCTTTATCCGGGATTTTCAAGCTTCCGGTACATAGTCTCACACCAGACTATGACGACCCGATCCACCCCAAAATCACGGATAGATTCCGTACAATAAATTGTTAAGCGGTAAAGGTACTTTTGAGTAATGGCAAATAACTGGAACATACCGGACTGGCTGGAAAAAGAAGTTCGAGAGCGAGACACGGAGTGTGTCTATTGCCGCAAAGAATTTACCTCTGTGAAAGTGCTACGGAAGTCTGCGGCGAGCTGGGAGCACATCATTAACGATGCCAGCATCATTACGAGAGAAAATATTGCCTTGTGTTGCTGCGGCTGCAATGCCAGCAAAGGTCAAAAGCAGCTATCCGCATGGTTGCAAACCAAGTATTGCCAAGATCGTGGTATCACTCCGGAAACCGTAGCACCGATCATAAAACAGGCTATTGAGCGTGGCCTGTAAGTCAGCGCTTAACAAGGCGCTTAAGTTCGTTCCCGGCCTGACGGCTGTCCACCGGATGCCCTTGACAGGGCACCGCTTAGCTTGGCGTTAACCTCTGAGGAAGAATTGTGAAACTATCACTAATGGTAGCTATATCGAAGAATGGAGTTATCGGGAATGGCCCTGATATTCCATGGAGTGCCAAAGGTGAACAGCTCCTGTTTAAAGCTATTACCTATAACCAATGGCTGTTGGTTGGACGCAAGACTTTTGAATCAATGGGAGCATTACCCAACCGAAAGTATGCGGTCGTAACACGTTCAAGTTTTACATCTGACAATGAGAACGTATTGATCTTTCCATCAATTAAAGATGCTTTAACCAACCTAAAGAAAATAACGGATCATGTCATTGTTTCAGGTGGTGGGGAGATATACAAAAGCCTGATCGATCAAGTAGATACACTACATATATCTACAATAGACATCGAGCCGGAAGGTGATGTTTACTTTCCTGAAATCCCCAGCAATTTTAGGCCAGTTTTTACCCAAGACTTCGCCTCTAACATAAATTATAGTTACCAAATCTGGCAAAAGGGTTAACAAGTGGCAGCAACGGATTCGCAAACCTGTCACGCCTTTTGTACCAAAAGCCGCGCCAGGTTTGCGATCCGCTGTGCCAGGCGTTATGTGGAATAAAAAAAGGAGATGTTGTGCAAGGCACTGTAAAATGGTTTAGCTCAGAGAAGGGTTATGGCTTCATTACGTCTGAAGGCGGAGAAGATCATTACTTTAATGTTCAGAGTATCAATGGCGCATCGTTGCCATCAAATGGTGATTCGGTTCAGTTTGAGTCAAAGCCTGGAAATAAAGGACTAAGAGCAGTCAATGTCACAATTACTTCTAAAGCGCCCGCGCAAAATACTCGGCCTTCTGATGACAGAATCAATTGCCCAAGTTGTGGTAAAAAAATTGTCCCTAGAATGATTACTTATCAAGGCAGACCAGAAAGGTCGGTTTGCCCCTATTGTGCTGCAACAGTAAAAACATTCAGCAATAGTGATTGTTTCATTGCGACTGCTGTTTATGGCGATCCGTCGTGTTACCAAGTAAGACAGCTGCGGAAATATCGAGATGATACGTTATTAAATAGTGTCGTGGGCAGAGCCTTTGTGAAGACCTATTACAAAATATCACCAGCAATAGCCAACTGGTTAATTACCAAACCTACCTTATCGCGCCAAGTAAGGGTTGTTTTAAACTTTGCAGTAAAACACATAACAAACGCCTCCAGCGGACGCGCCAAAGGCGCGCGCCGCTGAGGCGAAGCGTTAGCGGCTAGGAGCACAACCCAGAGTAAGCATCATGAGAACGGACCAATACAAGCAGTGGCTCGAAAACCAGCAGTATCAAGCAGGGACAGTCACTGCCCAACTACATCGGGCAGGAAGAGTCGAAGAGTATTTTGGCGACCTTGATACGCATTACGAGACCGATAGGCTTGAAAGTGTTGTTGCGGCATTGCGCTACTCTGCAAATGACCGGCAAGTTGGTCGACCGAATCCGACGAATATTCCCATCAATGGCGATCTGTATTCGAATTTGGCATCGTACCGTGATGCCGTAAGGAGATATCGTCTATTCCGAAATGATCCCTTGTTGGCACCTGCAGATGTAATTGAAGAACCTGGAACAATCGCACGTGCAGCATTGCCCGACGAAGAAGCCACTCAACGGATTGGACTTGAGCGGGATATGCAGGCAGCTCTTCGATTGAGAATTGATCAACTGGAGCCTGGGCTTACTATCATCGATGAGGGAGCCGAACGGTCGGTAGAATCAGGTTTTATAGACATCACAGCTCGCGATCAATCAGGAGCAACTGTTGTAATTGAACTGAAAACTGGAGTTGCCGGACAGCGAGCGGTGGCTCAAATATTGAGTTACATGGGAGATATTGTGGCAGAGCAAGATGGTGCAGCGGTCAGAGGTATTCTAGTAGCCGCTGACTTTGACTCCCGAGCAAAAGCAGCTGCCAGAATGGTGCCTAGTCTTGCCTTAAGGAAGTACAGCGTAAGATTTCTTTTCTCTGATGGAGCGGAGTGATGCAAGCCGCTAACAAGGCGTTCCAACGGGACGCAATTGCCGTGTCACATCTTTTGCAAAGAGCGCAAAAGCTGCGCCACGGCAATTGCGCCCCTGAACAGCGGCGTTAGCAGCACAACCTTGGAGAAGCCTGAGTGAGATCGTTCAACGTATACGAAAAAAGCAACGGAGCCTGTAAGGCCGTAAAGAACGGCTGGTCATGGCCGGCTTTTTTCTTTGGCTCCATATGGGCACTTTGCATGCAGTTATGGCTGATAGGACTAATTTTGCTACCGGTCGAACTATTCCTACAGATGCTCATGTCCATCGCCGAGCAAATACAAAGACATGAGTCTGGCAGCTATGCTGAGACAACACAGATTATCGGAGGCGTTATAGCTCTGGTCGCCTTATTAATCCGAATAATTTTTGGCGCCTATGGGAATGCTTGGAAACGCAAGAGGCTGGAAAAGTCAAGCTATAGACTTGTCAAAACAGTTGAGGCTAGTAGCAAAGAAAATGCGATTTATTCGTATAAAGGCTCGGCATCCTAGCTGCTAACAATTCATTCAAGCCGACGCCGCTTCGCGGCGCGGCTTAATTCAGGCGTTAGGCCATAGCAGAATTCTTTTCGAGGCAATCTTCCACTGACCGAAAGTCGAAGACGGCCTGTGGATATGGTCCTGTTTCGACCCATTGCGACCATTGGAGTTCCGGTTTATTTTACCCGCTTACCGGCGCTGAAGTTATAGGTGAGACTTTTCTAAAGATTCAAGAGTGATTTTATGACTTATTCCCAGCGCGGCCTTTTGGCCGCTGTATTGATAGTCATTGGTTTTTTCTTCTGGCCACTGCTCGTGGTGGGCGGTCTAATTGCCTGGTCGGTCTACAGCGACATTCGAGATGAGCCGGAACGAAAGAGGCAGGAGGCGGAAATCGCCGCCCGCCTCAACGAACCGGTTACCGTTGAAGACATGCGCTTCACTTGCGAGTCTCCTGCGGAAGAAGCATTCTTCGATACCATGGTCTCAGCGTACAAGATGACGACGGGACCAGGTTGCATCGCTGGTAAAGGTGTCAAGTTGCGTACCCAGATCGGGCTTGGCAGACTGCACATCGGACGGGGCTCTGCATGGAGTCAATTCCGGGGAGACTTTCTAGTCGACGAGAAACTCGTGGTCGAAATCGATGGGGAAACCTGGCACGGCAGCCCCGAAGCCAAGGCCAGGGACGCCGCACGCGACGAGGTAATTCGCGCTGAGGGCTACACGGTCTTGCGCATTCCAGCAAACGTTGTTTTTAGCTCGCCTACCGAGACAGTGAGACGGGTCGAGGAGGCTCGCCACCGACTGCGCGCCACAGCTTGATACGGAAAATGAATGCGCGAGGCTGGGCAGGCCGCTGGCATCAATTGCCGGGGGCCTAACAATTCATTCAAGCCGACGCCACTTCGTGGCGCGGCTTAATTCAGGCGTTAGACCGCTCGGGGAGGTAGCCACTGACACCGCGGGCAGAGATAAGATCAAGCGCATTTTGGACAGAACAGGGGGATTCACAATGAGTAGTGAAGGGACTGCCGTGGCAGCGAAGCACACCGCGCGAGCGCCAAGTTCGTTCGGTTGGATTGTCACAACAATAGTGGCTCTTGTTGTTTTCAAGACGCTGGGTGTGGTGGCCGGTCTGGCCACATTTGGCGCGTACTACTGGCTACAGCCTAGAATCGGCACGTTTTTTGCACTGGTACTATCTGCCGTACTCGGCGTTGTTGTTGGTGTGGGCTTAGCAGTTGGGCTCGCCAGCAACTCGAACCCAGCCGTGCCATCAGGCAGCAAGGCCTCGCAAGAGCTCACACCTGCGCAGATGCCTTTGCAGAAGGTGGGTAGTCTAAGCCTCAACTACCCGTTTTCATTTACTGCAAACGAGGCCGAGGCACAGGTGATGATGTCCGGGTTGTCGGCGGAAAACCCGACCACTCCCATAGATCTCTCCGTTTACAACAGCCAGCCTTCCTGCGGCCTGGGAGAGGTGCGGCTAGTGGTTGCAACCTATCCGGCCGAACTGCAAGCAAGCGTAGATGGCGCTGCGGCGGGAGCGATATCGCGAGTTTCTGGCTTAGAAGGCATCACGAATCCGCAAACAGAGACTGTTCCGGTTGATGTGTCCGGCCTTCCCGCTAGGCTAACTTCTTTTAGTGCACAGCGCTGGGGCGGCGTACTAGGTGCTGAATTTCTTGCCGTCCTTGACGAACAGTCCAACACACTATGGCAGTTGCAGTTCATCTTCGCCAAGAACGCAACTAGCGATTACTCCACCCTTGAAGAAGCTCGGCTTTGTGCGAAACAGATTGTCAAAAGTGTCGCCGTAGAGCACAGCCTGTAGTGCGACCATTGTTGCGAAGGCCGCGGTCTAACAATTCATTCAAGCCGACGCCGCTTCGCGGCGCGGCTTAATTCAGGTGTTATGCATGTTCATTCTTTCACCAACCATTAACTACACTGGAGAAATCATGTTAAATAAAATCATAGCGTCAGCTTAGCCCAAGGGAACGTTGGATAGGCAAGGTGAATACTCAGGCCAAGGTTAAATATTCGTGGCCAAAGAGTGGCCACCTGCTCACCCTGGCAAACAGAGTTAGTCGACACCAGTGCCAGCTCAGCCCGTGAGCCTTGAATATACTGTGCCCCCTTCCAGAACCAGCACGCGACAAAATCCAGATAACCCAGCGTTTTATCATTGTTAAACACGGCCTGCATATTGGCGCGCTGTTCATCTGAACGACCTAAAGTACCTAAGTGCATATTCCGGTCGAAAATGAACACCTATTCCGGTTTAAAATGAACGCTGATTCCGGCTTGCGTGTACACCGATTCCGGACACCTCAGTGCACGTACTCTGATGTCAGGGAAGGTGAGAACAAGTACCCTCCACAACAAAACTGAAAATTTTAGTCGATTTAATTCAAATGCTTACAAAGGCGTATTTTTGTACTTGGTGACTTATTCGCACCTTCCTCAGATGAACCGTCCTGTTCCAACGTCTTGGATCCACAACTGCCGCGCTGCGCTTGGCTGCTGGCTTGTTCAGTGAGTCGAAAAGATGCCTCCCCTCAAAGCTCAGCTTCTGCTCGAAGAATCCCTGTCCGCATACTTTCCGGAAATGGTGTTCACAGATTCCGGAATCACTGTTCAACTTCACCGGAATACGCATGGATGGCTTGAGGTTGATTACAGCTCTCCCCGCTCTGCCAGCGACACCACACCCTCTGTACCGACGACCAGATGATCCAAAATCCGGATATCCACCAGTGCCAGGGCATTCTGTAGGCGCAGGGTGATCTCGATATCTGCCCGGCTGGGTTCCGGGTATCCCGACGGGTGGTTATGCACCAATATCAGGGCGGCAGCATTGTAGTGCAGTGCCCGCTTGACCACATCGCGGGGGTAGACGGTTGCAGCGGACAGGGTGCCAAGGAACAGCTCTTCATAGGCCAAGATCCGATGCTGGTTATCAAGGAACAGTGCAGCAAACACTTCGCGATCTCGTGTTTGCAGCAGTCCTTGCAGGGCTTGATGGGCCAAGTGTTTATCGGTAATAGCTTCTCCCTTGGCCAGTTTCTGCCGGGCAACAGCTTGGGCGATGGTGAGCAGGTCATCGTCGGTGACAAGGTCAGTCACCCGGTAGGTGCCGGGGATCTCCCCGGCGGTGAGTTTTTGATGCAACATGATTAGGCTCCATACGCCATCGCCCCACCGCGTTGGAGGCGGCAGGGTCGGCGAGGTGTTTGGTTAATAGGTTACTCAATGGGATGTAACAACAGGATTGGCTGGCGGCGTTCAGGCCGCCAAGGTGTGCGGGGTGTAGTCGTGCAGTGGAATGTGGTAACTGGTCGCGATCAGGTTGCCTAAGTGGGCTAGCCAGCGGCGATCCGGGTGATCGCACAGCCATTGCGCCAGTGCATCGCCCCGTTCGTTTTCATAGCGCAGATAGAGGGCATAACCGTCCACCACCTGGCCTTGGTCATGCACCACTTCAATCTGACCATCGTGTTCAAGACAAGCCTCCAGCTCGATAGCGATCATGGTATTAATCATCCTTATTCTCCTGTTGCTCAATGGGGTCACTCTCTACCCGATAGCCGCGGTGGATGCAGATGCGCTGCAGGTCAGTCAGGAAGCTTGCAAGCACGCGAGGCTGATCGGTGAGTGAGACTGGCCCTGCTTGGCAACGCCAGAAACAACTGCGCTTGGGGTCAATGCAGATCTCATCCCTCGGCTGGCTCATGGTGTGCCAGTCCTCAGCATTGGTGAGAGAGAGCAGTTGCCACTGCACGCCAGACCAGCGCACTTGTAAGGTGACTGTGCTGGCTGGTGGGCTATCCGGTGTCAGGTGCAGCAGCCAGCGCTGGCCACTGCGGGTGGGGGTTAGCTTGGCGTTGGCGGCGATTTGTCCCAACCATTGACGTGAGTAGTGGGAGAGCGCTAATTCTTGGCTCATCGTGACCTCCTAATCCCCTGCGACCGTGACGCTGAAGCATTCCAACCGGCAGTAGGCAATGAAGTTGCTTTGCCAGATATCGAACAACTCCCGCGCTTCGGCCAGCCGCAGCGGTCCCCAGCCCAACATGGTGTGTTCCCCATCGAGGAAGTTGAAATCGAGCTCTTTGCAGAGCTCAGCATCCTGGGCGAGCCCTTGGTAGCTGAAGTCGGTGACGTAATCGAACAGCCAGCCATCGAGCCCGCGGATCAGGCGGATCTCGACCGGGTGCACGCCGCCTTGCTCGGCGCTGTAGCCGGTATTGCGAAAGTTGAAGGTCAGTTGGGTTAAGCGCTCAAGATTGAGCTCGGTTTTAGCGACTTCCTGGTTAAGCTGAACCAGCAATGCTTGTGTTACGGGCAGGGCAAAGCCGTCCCGGAAAAAGGGAATGGTCATGGTGTACTCCTTGTGGGGGTTAATCTTGGCCGAACAGCTCGCGCATTTTTTTGGCCACACGGGCACGGATCTGGGCGTCAATAAAGGCGGTAATGCTGGCGAGCGCCGCACTGAGTACCGCGATGTCATCGGTGAGCCCCATCGGTAACACGTCCGGGATCGCATCGATCGGTGAGATAAAGTAAGCCAGCGCACTGTAGATCAGCAGTTTGGCCCAAAGCGGCAGGTCATCCTTCTGGCTGGTGTAGTAGAGCAACAGGCTGGTCTCGATAAAGTGCCGACCGGCACGTTTGGCAAAGGCCAAGAGTTTGTGCCAAAAGCCTGGGTGATCGAACGGCTCGCATTCAGGGGGAATGCAGGGGGGCATAGTGCGTCTCCTTCACGGGTGGGTGAATTGCAGAAATAAAAAGAGAAGGCAAATGCCTCCTCTTGGATGGGAATGGATGTGATCTATTGGTCCCACATCAAGCAGTCAAACTCGGGGGTATTAGTGGCGGGCAGTACAGCGGCTACCTCTTGGGTCGGCAGTGCCAGCTGCTTGCCGTCCGCCGTTAAAATGCGGATCGACTTGGCCTTGCGTAGCTTGCCCCACATGTCGAAGAAATTGTTCTCACCGACACGGGATTCTGTCTCATAGGGCGCATCGTATTGGCTGCCATCGACGATGATGGAGAAAGCCTGCCCAGCATAAGAGCCGTACTCCTTGCCCTGTACCGTGGCCGTCATGCTGACCTTTCGGGTGTCATTGCAGGCGATATAGAGGTTGTTTTGCTCGTTGACCACCGCCGTGTATTCACTGGTACCCTGACCCCAGCCGCTGCTCCAGCGTCCGGCCTCGCCATAGGCTAGGGCGTTGTTGCATAGCAGGATGGCCGTCAACGTGATCCAACATTTGTTCATGGTTAACTCTCCTTATCCAACGTAGTAACCCAACACATTTTGTAAAAAGCCACCTGCCGCGATGTAGCCCACCACTCCCCCGATGAGCTGGGGGCCAACTTTCCAAAACAGCTTCTTCTTGAACATCTCCTGTGCGCCGTCAGCAAACAGCATGTTTGGTTGGGTGAAGCGGCGGAACAATTCCCCTCCCATCAGGCCAAGTGAGGTAAACAGCGAGCCAAAGACAAAGTGCCAGATATGGCCCCAGAATCCGAGCTGTGGGGAGCTACAGGTCCAGAGTGAATAAATGGTGACGACGAGAAAAAAGAGGGAGGCAATAACGGGATAACGAGCCATGTACTTTTCCTTATGTAACAGAGTAATAGTAACAATGGCAGTCGCCCTAACCGCTCGCGTAAAAGCGCTTTACCCGAGATGGGAGGGGATGCCACAAACGAGGATTGATGTTTGTTGTCGGTGAGTCGGTCAGCGTAGCGATCATCGATTTACGGCCAATCACAACCAAATTAGTTGATACTCGCCTTTTTGAGTCCTTATCGTCAATGAGTCCATGGTCAACCATACGGGTTGACTGGAGGAACCATGACAGATATCAACCTTGAGCTGTTAGCCAAGAGCGTTGGCAAGGCGATTAGCCACAAGCGTACTCAAGCCGGATTCACGCAAGAGCATGTGGCTGAATACCTCAATATCGGGATGGAGGCCGTCTCTCGAATGGAGCGAGGGATTGTGGTGCCGACCGTGGTGCGGCTGGCGGAGCTCGCTCAACTGTTTGGTTGTGAGCTGGCGGACTTTCTGCGCGAGACCAGTAACCGCCCGACCGAGCAGGGCATTGTGCTGAGCCAGCAACTGGCCCGGCTCGATGATGCTGACCGAACCCTGTTGCTGGAAACGGTAGAACGGTTGGTGGAGCGGTTGGCCCGTTCCCGCTGATCATCCACCATTCACTGGGGAGGGGATGGGGTCCCTTTCCCCAATTTGTTGGTGAGTGGACTCCTTCTTGGTTGTGGTCTCTGTGGCGTTCTGGTTGCTTGGCTTTGTGGTGCGTTATGCGAGGCAGTCGCCTCCACACTAGCGTTGCCATTCGTCGTCTCTTCGGTGTTGGCTTCGGGATAGAACTCCTCCAGCAACATCGGCACCTCTTCATCGATATCCTCAAACTGGCCGTTACGCAGCAACTCACGAGCGGCTTGCTCCATCTGGTCGATGGCGAGCCCCGCCTTCTGGTCACGCTGGGCCGCCTCCTGTGCCAGCGTGACCGCTTCAGTCAGGTTGGTCTCTTCCCGCAAGGTCAAATCTACGTAGTAGACCGGTGTGCGGTAGGACTGGGTAGTGCTCTTGGCCCGCAACCGCAGGGTGAGCGGCAGATAGCGGGTATGACCCCCGCTCACTGCCTCCAGGTATTTCAGTCGCGCCGCCAGGGTGCGTACCGAGTTGTAGCCGGTGGTGCGGAAGATAAAGCTACCCAGCTCATCCCCTTGCCCCTCCACAAACAGGTTCAGTCGTCCGTACAGCTTGCAGCCCTGTTGCCCTGCAAAGGCGCAGCGCTCTGGTCCAGGGCAGCTGACCTCCTCCATGCCTTGCGCCCCCACACGTCTCGCCACCTCCCCATTCCCGACACAGAGCGGCCTGCCGGTTTGCCGGTCAAAGGCGCTGTATTCCGCCCGCAGATTCAAGTCGCTGTCGTTGAACAGCACCCGCACTGGAATGGCGCGGATCTTGGTTTGCTCCTGACCTTGGCCACTCTTTTGCGATGAGTAGTGTTGATGCAGGGGATGGAGCAACCATCCCCCCTTTTGCTGTACCTGGGTGGTGAGGGTGAAGCTGTCGTCTTTCTCCGGTACCCACTTATCCTGTTTTTGCACCAGCTTGCCGATGCAGATCCGCCCGATCACGGGCGGGGTAATCGCCAGTCCTTTGATCATGGTGTTTGCCTCAAGGGTTGAATGGTGAAACGGCGCACGCCGGGCACCGGTTTGACGTAACGGGTGAGCAGGTCGGGATGATCCTGACCGAGCTTTTCGAGATCCGGTGCTAGCCGGTCTTTGCTGCGCTTCCAAGTGATCTTGCCGTTGGCAAACAGCCCGGCAGTGGCTTCACCTAAGGTCGCTTGCAGCCGCTGTTTGAGTTGTGACTCCTGCAGCTCGACGGCTTCCTTTTGCTGACGCAAGCGCAACAGATCCCCAAATAGTTGATTGAACTCGGGGGAATCGGAGAGATCCACAGTCTGGCCATCATCGCGGGGGAAGAGCCAGCTCAGAGCATTGGCAGCATCACTGGAGCCGTCAGGCTCGGGCTGCTGGTCTTGTTGCACCATTTGCCAGAACTGCGCTTCCCGCTCGGTGAGATCCTGGATCTTCTCTTCGTCACGCTCGATGCGGTAAATCCGAAAATCCTGGCCGCCGATCAGCACTGCCACCTCAGCCCAGGCATGGCCGGTAACCGCTAATTGATGCAGTACCTGACACTGATAAGCCACCGGCACACCTTCCTCCCACTGGGGGGCGCTGTGATAGCTGGCGGTCTTGATCTCCAGAATGCCCGGCCCATCGGGATGGCCGACTACCTCCCGATCGAGGTTGGCGAGCATGAAGGGTTGCTCGGGGTGTTGCAGCACAGCATTGACCCGTCGCACACGAAAGCCGGTGCGTTTGGCATAGACCTGCGCTAACACAGGCTCCAGCTCAATGCCCCACAGCACGGCTTCCTTGTGTGAGATATCCTCCGGCTCCTTGCGACCGGTCTTCTCCAGCCAGAGGCTGAGCGGGCATTTGTAGGGGGAGAGCCCCACTGCGACGGCGGCATCGGAGGAACCAATGCCGAGTTTACGGATAGCGAGCCACTGCTCGCGGGTTAATTGAGTAGTAGAGGCTAGCCGCAGGGCTTGGCCATATTTGGCTTTTGCTTTCATGACTATTCCTTGTTGACGGCATAAATGGCTACGCCCGGATTGGCTTGCGCCAGTCCGGGTGAGGTCGTTATGCGATTTGAATGGGGAAGCGTAATTACTGCAGCAGAGTGAGTGCCTGATTCAGGGCTTGGGATTTGAGTTGGGCCCCCTGACCAAACCAGGCGGAGTCGAGCCGGTGATCTTGGCTGCGGGCACGGCGGTGGTGATCCACGTATTCCGTTACCGCATTGACCAGCCCCCAGGCGGTATTGCGGGAGCTGACAAGTTCTGAGCCCATGCCTGCGCCCTGATAGAGCTCATGCAGCCGTTGTACCGGCTTGGTGAGGATGATGTTCTCCTCATCCAGCGGTTGCGCCAACAGGTCGCTGAAAAAGCGCAGTGCCTCTTCGGGGGCCACGGGCCGCTGTGCCAGCGCCTTGGTCTGCGCCTTAAATTCATCCCAATGAGAGAGCCCCAGCCCGAGCGACTCTTTGACGACAGCTGCATCGAACTGAGTAGAGTGGGGCACCTTGATGGCACCGGTAGCGCCGCGCAGTGCCATCTGTAGGGTGTTGTTGCAGACTACCCGCAGCGAGGTGAACTGCGCCGTGGTGCAGAGCGTGCCGTCGCAGCTGGTCGCCAGCAGCAAATAGGACTTTACCAAGTCATTGCCTTTGAGCTTTAGGTCCTGACCTGTTTTAGCCAGAGCCCACAGCTTGCGGCCGCCTTTAAGCGAGCCTGCTGTTTCCAGCTCAAAGCCACCGGCTTCTACCAGATCTTGATAGAAATGCAGCACCTCGTGAGGCTGTACCACGTTGTAGCGACTTGAGACCACCGATAGGGGGGCGAGGGTATCGGAGCGATACAGCACCTTGCTGTCGCTGTAGGGGCGGATATGCAGTGCATCGGAGGCGACGTTAAACATCACGTCGCTCTGCTCGATGGTCCAATCCATCCCGGCTGCCTGTAGCCAGATATCGAGAGATTGTTGCGGGGGCAAGACATTGCCAAGGCCATGCCAAGGGGTTTGGCCAGTGTAGGCCATGGTGTCGATCAGGTGAGCCATATCTCCTCCAGGAATTGTGAAATGCAAACATTCAGCCTGCTAACTCATGGAGGTGATGTAGGTTTGAGATCTGTTTGAATTGGATTCTTTTCGATAGTGTTTCGTATTTGGTGTGAGTTGCGTTCTTTTGGGTTCGCAGTATGGAAGAAATTGATAAGGCATTTGGAGGGGGAGCATAGAGATGAAGAAAGACCCATGTGTTGTCAGATGGGTCTTTTTATGAGAGCAATGATTTAACCTAGCACTGCGCAGTGTGTACGCAAATGTGTACTCAGTTCATTTTTTTCTGCATTGACGCTGTATAAATACTTGATTTTTAAGTAAATATTTTAATTACACGTTGAACAGGAAGTTCATGATATCGCCATCCTTGACGATGTAGTCTTTCCCTTCCGCGCGCATCTTGCCTGCTTCCTTGGCGCCTTGCTCACCCTTGTAGGTGATAAAGTCGTCGAAGGCGATGGTCTGGGCGCGAATAAAGCCTTTTTCGAAGTCGGTGTGGATCTTGCCCGCGGCCTGCGGGGCGGTGGCACCTACGGGAATGGTCCAGGCGCGCACTTCTTTCACACCGGCGGTGAAGTAGGTCTGCAACTTGAGCAGCTCGTATCCGGAGCGGATCACCCGGTTCAGGCCCGGCTCCTCGATGCCCAGATCCGCCATGAACTCGGCGCGGTCTTCGTCGTCCAGCTCGGCGATGTCCGCCTCGATGGCGCAGCAGACGACCACGACAACGGCGTTCTCGGCGGCGGCTATCTCACGGACCTGATCCAGATAGGGATTGTTCTCGAAGCCATCTTCCGCCACGTTGGCGATGTACATGGTGGGTTTGAGGGTCAGGAAGTTGAGGTGGCTGACGGCGTCCAGCTCATCCTTGTCCAGCTTCATGCCGCGGATCATCTGGCCGTTTTCCAGGGCAACCTTGATCTTCTCCAGCACTTCCACTTCCAGCTTGGCATCCTTGTCGCCGCCCTTGGCACGCTTGGACTGGCGATTGATGGCGCGCTCGCAGGCATCCAGGTCGGAGAGGGCCAGCTCGGTGTTGATCACCTCGATGTCGTCGGCCGGGGAGACCTTGCCCGCTACGTGGACGATGTTCTCGTCCTCGAAGCAGCGCACCACGTGACCGATGGCTTCGGTTTCACGGATGTTAGCCAGGAACTGGTTGCCAAGGCCTTCGCCCTTGGAGGCACCGGCCACCAGGCCGGCGATGTCCACGAACTCCATGGTGGTCGGCACGACACGCTGCGGATTGATGATGGCCGCCAGCTGGTCGAGGCGGGGATCCGGCATGGGGACCACACCCGTGTTCGGCTCAATGGTGCAGAACGGGAAGTTGGCGGCTTCGATGCCGGCCTTGGTCAGCGCATTGAACAGGGTGGATTTGCCTACATTGGGCAGGCCCACGATACCGCATTTAAAACCCATGGATTGTTACCTTACGTGATGGATGCTTCAAGGGGCCGCGCGGGCGGCCCGTGTCGTGTTGCTTGACCCCGAGGCGAGGGATCTCGCCAGGGGCCGGTCATCTTGAACTGCCTGGCGATGCAGGCTGAAGGCCTAGACTTTCTCGGCCTTGAAACTGTGCAGGCGATTCATGGCCTTCGTCATGTCCTGCTTGAACAGGATGTCGGTGGCGCGCAGGGATTCGTCCAGCGCGGCCTCGATCAGACTCTGCTCACTGCTGGGCGCCTTGGTCAGCACGAAGCCGGCGACCAGCTCCTTGGCGCCCGGATGGCCGATGCCAAGGCGCAGCCGGAAGAAGTTATTGTTGTTGCCCATCCTGGCGATGATGTCCTTGAGGCCGTTATGGCCGCCGTGACCGCCCCCTTGCTTGAACTTGGCGATGCCGGGAGGCAGGTCCAGCTCGTCGTGGGCCACCAGGATCTCCTCCGGGGCGATCTGGTAGAAGCGCGCGAGCGCCGCCACGGCCTTGCCGGAGAGATTCATGTAGGTGTTCGGGATGAGCAGCCGCACATCCTGCCCGTCCACCAGGAAGCGGGCGGTGTGGCCGAAGAACTTGGGCTCTTCGCGCAGGCTGACATTGTGCCAGCGTGCCAGTTGCTCCACATACCAGGCGCCCGCATTGTGGCGGGTCTTGGCATATTCGGGGCCGGGATTACCCAGCCCGACAATCAGTTTGATTTGACTTGTCACGCTTGATGTCTTCACTCGCTACTTGCCATGGGCGGATGACCCGGGGCAATGGGACGCAATATTCTAGCCGCCGAGTGGCGATCACTCAACCAAAGTGCGGCAAGGTCGGGGAAAAGCCGGACAGAAGGGCTCGGGTGGGGTGGCTCGTCCGAGGTTTTCGTCTCTTGCCGAGTGGAGGCTGGCGGCTGGCGCCAGGCACCCAAAAAACAAAAACCGCCATTCGGCGGTTTTTGTCACAACAGGGTCTATCAATGCTCGAACATGGCAGAGATGGACTCTTCGTTGCTGATGCGGCGAATCGCTTCGGCCAGCACGGAGGAGAGGGTCAGCTGCTTGACCTTGCCGACTGCCTTCATCTCCGGGGTGAGCGGGATGGAGTCGGTGATGATCAGCTCGTCGATGACCGAATTCTTGATGTTTTCAACGGCGGTGCCGGAGAAGACAGGGTGGGTCGCATAGGCGAATACGCGCTTGGCACCACGCTCTTTCAGCGCTTCGGCCGCTTTGCACAGGGTGCCGCCGGTGTCGATCATGTCGTCGACGATGACGCAGTCACGACCGGCCACGTCGCCGATCAGGTGCATGACCTGGGAGACGTTCGGACGGGGACGACGCTTGTCGATGATGGCGATGTCGGTGTCGTCCAGCAGCTTGGCGATGGCACGGGCACGGACCACGCCGCCGATGTCCGGTGACACGACCACGGGGGATTCGAGGTTCTTGGCCTTCATGTCTTCCAGCAGCACCGGGCTGCCGAACACGTTGTCGACGGGGACGTCGAAGAAGCCCTGGATCTGCTCGGCATGCAGGTCGACGGTCAGCACACGGTCCACACCCACGCTGGAGAGGAAGTCGGCGACGACCTTGGCGGTGATGGGCACACGGGCGGAGCGGACGCGGCGGTCCTGACGGGCATAACCAAAGTAGGGGATAACGGCAGTGATACGGCCAGCTGAAGCACGACGCAGTGCATCCACCATGACGATCAATTCCATCAAATTGTCGTTGGTCGGGGCACAGGTGGATTGAATGATGAAGATATCGCCACCGCGTACATTCTCGTTGATCTGTACGCTGATCTCGCCGTCGCTAAAGCGACCTACGGCAGCATTGCCGAGTTTGATAAACAGGCGATCTGCGATCTTCTGGGCTAGTTCCGGCGTTGCGTTACCAGCAAACAGCTTCATGTCAGGCACGGTTTGAAACCTCGGGGTTGCATCCAGTATGTGGGGAGTCTGATTTTAGACCCGTATCGTTTGGGGGCAAACGATTTAGCAAGATGACGGACAAGGTCTCTGGGCGATGTCGAGGATGGCGTCTCATCACCCGCAGGGTGGGTGGACGGGAATCCACCTTGAGCGCCATCGCGTCAGATTGGCCCAAGACACATCGACGAGGTCAACACCTCCCGATGCGGCCTCAACAAGGAGAGAGTTGGCTGGGGTACTAGGATTCGAACCTAGGAATGGCGAGATCAAAACCCGCTGCCTTACCGCTTGGCGATACCCCAATCACTCACTTGTTGCAAAGTGACGAAGAGTGGTGATATGTTCTCGCCCTTGGCGACAAACCCATCCCAGCCTTCCGGCACTCTTGCCAACACCTTCCGAGCAGCCATTTCGTCTTCAAATCGAGCAAAGACGCAGGCGCCAGTGCCCGTCATTCTTGACGGCGCGTATTCTAGCAACCAGCCGAGCGCATTGGCAACCTCGGGGTGGCGCTTTTTCACCAGCAGTTCGCAATCGTTTTTCCACTCTCCTGCCAGCAGATTGTCCAGGGTCATCTTGGGGGTGTTGCGGGGCAGGTCGGGATCCTGGAACACGGCGGCGGTGGCCACATGGCAATCGGGCTTGAGTACCAGGTACCAGGCATCCGGCACCTCGATCTGTTGCAACCGCTCCCCCACGCCCTCGGCGAAGGCGGCCTTACCCCGCACGAACACCGGCACGTCGGCGCCCAGCTGCACGCCGAGCTCGGCCAGCTCGTCTTCACTCAAGCCGGCTTGCCAGAGGTGGTTCAAGGCCACTAGGGTGGTGGCCGCGTCCGACGAGCCGCCCCCGATGCCGCCTCCCATGGGCAGTACCTTCTCCAGCCGGATATGGGCTCCCTGCGGACTGGCCAACCGGTTCTGCAACAGTCGCGCAGCCCGGATGATAAGGTTTTGTTCATCGGGCACGCTGGGAATGGCCGGGCTCAAGGTGAGCTGGTCGCTGCCGGGGATCGGCTCGAATTCGAGCCAGTCGCCGTGATTGAGGAAGATGAAGAGGGTCTGCAGTTCGTGGTAGCCATCGAGGCGGCGGCCGTTGACGTGCAGGAAGAGGTTCAGCTTGGCCGGGGCGGGCCAGCGGATCGGCGCCGGGTCGTGCATCATGGTGCCAGGGTCCACTCGTTGATCTGCAGCTTGAGACGGCTCTCCTGCCCGGTCATGGTGAGCAGGTGGGGCAGGCGATAGCCGTCCTGATCCCGATAGTCCCCGTAGACGATCTGCCACTGGCCGTCGCGCACGCTGGCGAGGCTGGCATCGGGGTTGAGCTCGAATTCGGCCTGCCCCGGCAATCCCTTGATCCACTCAGGCAGCCCGGCCACCGGAATGTGCCAGCCGGTGAGCTGATAGACCAGGAGCTCGGCATCCTGGCTCTGGTGCTGTTTTCCGTCGTTGTCGAGCAGAGTCACCTCGCCGCCGGTGCGGGAGAGTTCCAGAATATGGGTGCCGATGAGGCTGGTGAGGTTGAGGCGATAGTCATCGCCGTTTTGCTGCCAGTTGAGGCGGGCGCTGCCCTTCTGGCGGGCGGTGATGATGGCCATCTTGCCCGACAACTGCCAGTGTGTGAGGCGTTCGAGGCGGGCGCGCTCCTGCTGCCAGTTGACCTGATCCCGCTGGGGTTGGGTGGTGGTACAGCCCGCCAGCACCAGCAGGCAGGCGAGGGAGAAGATACGCAACAACAAGGTGGAGCTCCGCAGATGAGGTTTGCGACAGTATAAGGGGCGGCCGTATTGCTTTTAAAGACTTACCCTTTCTCGTACAATTGTCGGCCTCTACACCCTGTGCATGAAACGATCATCACCCACCCATGAGTCTGCTTGCCCTCGGAATCAACCACAACACCGCCAGTGTCGCCTTGCGGGAGCGGGTCGCCTTTGGCCCGGACCGCATCGATCGTGCCCTGCGTGAGCTGGTGGAGCAGCCTGGCGTCAGCGAGGCGGTGATCGTCTCCACCTGCAACCGCACCGAGCTCTATTGCAGCCTGGAGCAGGGGCAGGGGGAGCAGGTGCTGAACTGGTTGCAGCGGTTCCACGCGCTGGAGGCGAGCGAGGTGCTCTCCGCCATCTACCGGCACCAGGACGAGGAAGCGGTGCGACACCTGATGCGGGTGGCCTGTGGCCTCGACTCCCTGGTGCTCGGGGAGCCGCAGATCCTGGGGCAGATCAAGCAATCCTACGCCCACGCCCAGCAGGCGGATGCGGTGAAAGGATCCCTGGAGCGCCTGTTCCAGAAATCCTTCTCGGTGGCCAAACGGGTGCGCACTGACACCGAGATCGGCGCCAGCGCGGTGTCGGTGGCCTTCGCCGCCGTGAGCCTGGCCCGCCGTATCTTCTCCGATCTCTCCCAGACCAAGGTGCTGCTGGTGGGCGCCGGCGAAACCATCGAACTGGTGGCCCGCCACCTGCGCGAGCAGAGCGTGACCCGGATGATGGTGGCGAACCGCACCCTGCAACGGGCTCAGTTGCTGGCAGAGGAGTTCGGTGCCCAGGTAATGACCCTGGAGGAGATCCCGGACTACCTGCACGAGGCGGACATCGTCATCAGCTCCACGGCAAGCCCCCTGCCCATCATCGGCAAGGGCATGGTGGAGCGGGCGCTCAAGGCGCGTCGCTTCAAGCCCATGTTCCTGGTGGACATCGCCGTGCCCCGCGACATCGAAGCCGAGGTGGACGAGCTCTCCGATGCCTATCTCTACACGGTGGACGATCTGCAGGGCATCATCGAGCAGAACCTGGAGACCCGCAAGCGGGCGGCCGCCGAGGCGGAACTCATCGTGCAGGAAGAGCGCGACGAGTTCATGGGTTGGTATCGCAGCCAGCACTCGGTGGATCTCATTCGCGATTATCGCCATCAGTCACAGCAGGTCGCCGACGAAGAGTTGCAGCGGGCCCTGCTGGCCCTGCAACAGGGTGAAAATGCCGAGCAGGCGCTCAAGGCCATGGCCCATCGCCTCACCAACAAGCTGATCCACGCACCGACCCAGGCCCTGCGCCAGGCCGCCGCCCAGGGGGACAGCCACAAGCTGGCCCAACTGCGTCAGGTGCTGGGATTGTCACAAGAATCATAGTGTTGGGACGGCCCTTTGCCGTCCCGTCCTCCATCGAGAATCCAAGAGTCATGAACCCCTCATTGATCAGAAAGCTGGAAGGCCTCATCGAGCGCCATGAAGAAGTACAGGCCCTGCTCGGGGAGCCCGGGGTCGCCTCGGATCAGGACAGATACCGCGCCCTGACCCGGGAATACGCCCAGCTGGAAGATATCGTTCACGCCTTCCAGCGTTTCCGCCAGGCCGAAGAGAACCTCGAGACCACCCGGCTGATGCTGGAGGAAGAGGATGCCGAGCTGCGGGAGATGGCGCAGGAGGAACTGCCGCTCGCCAAGGCGACCTTCGAGGAGCAGGAGCAGGCGCTTCAGGTGATGCTGTTGCCGCGCGACCCCAAGGATGACAACAACTGCTATCTGGAGATCCGCGCCGGTGCCGGTGGCGACGAAGCGGCCATTTTCGCGGGGGATCTGTTCCGCATGTACTCCCGCTACGCCGAGCGTCAGGGGTGGCGTGTCTCCATCGTCAGCTGCAATGACGGCGAACACGGTGGCTACAAGGAGGTGATCGCCAAGGTGGATGGTGAGCACGTCTACGGCCGCCTCAAGTTCGAGTCCGGCGGCCACCGGGTGCAGCGAGTCCCCGAGACCGAATCCCAGGGCCGGGTGCACACCTCCGCCTGTACCGTGGCCGTGCTGCCGGAAGTGCCGGAAGCCGAGCAGGTGGAGATCAACCCCTCCGAGCTGAAAATCGACACCTTCCGCGCCTCCGGTGCCGGCGGCCAGCACGTCAACAAGACCGACTCCGCCATCCGCATCACCCACCTGCCCACCGGGCTGGTGGTGGAGTGCCAGGACGAGCGCTCCCAGCACAAGAACCGCGCCAAGGCGATGTCGGTGCTCTCCGCCCGCCTGCAGGCGGCCGAGGACGAACGCCACCGCGCCGCCGAGCAGAGTACCCGCCGCAACCTGGTGGGCTCCGGGGATCGCTCCGAGCGCATCCGCACCTACAACTATCCCCAGGGGCGTCTCTCCGAGCACCGGATCAACCTCACCCTCTATCGTCTGGGCGACATCCTGGAAGGGGATCTGGACTGCGTGATCACCCCCCTGGTGCAGGAGTATCAGGCGGATCAGCTCGCCTCCCTGGCCGAGAGCAACTGATGCAGATCCAGCAGGCCCGTGCCCATATCATGGCGACCCTGGCCTCCGGGGAATCCCCCCGTGCCGACGCCGATGCCCTGCTCTGTCATCTGCTGGATTGCCGGCGCAGCTATCTGATGACCTGGCCGGAGCACGAGCTCGATGCCGCCCAGCAGGCGACCCTGGCGGGCTGGCTTGCCCGTCGCCTCAATGGTGAGCCCATTGCCCATCTCATTGGTGAGCGGGAGTTCTGGTCGCTGCCGCTGAAAGTGAGCCCGGCCACCCTGATCCCGCGCCCCGATACCGAGGTGCTGGTGGAACAGGCGCTGGCCCGCCTGCCGGGCGGCCCCTGCGCCCTGCTGGATCTGGGCACGGGCACCGGTGCCATCGCCCTTGCGCTCAAGTCTGAGCGACCGGATGCCGATGTATGGGCTGTGGACAGGATGCCGGCCGCGGCCGCGTTGGCCCGCACCAACAGCGCCGCCCTGGGGTTGCCCATCGAAGTGCGCGACGGCAGCTGGTTTGCGCCGCTCTCGGATGCACCGCGCTTTGCGATGATCGTCTCCAACCCGCCCTATATCGACGGGACGGACCCCCATCTTCACGAGGGGGACGTGCGTTTCGAGCCGCGCTCCGCCCTGGTGGCGGAGGAGCAGGGGCTGGCGGATATCCGCCTCATCGTCACCCAGGCGCCCGCCCATCTGGTGCCTGGTGGCTGGCTGTTGCTGGAACACGGCTGGGATCAGGGGGAGGCGGTGCGTCAACTCCTGCTGCAACAAGGCTACGTCCAGGTGGAAACTGTGCGCGATTACGGCGATAACGAGCGGGTGACCCTGGGGCGCCTGGCTCAGTGATATGACGGGCGGGCCCGGTCTGCCCCTGTTCAAGGAAATCTTATGTATGTTGTTCTCAAGCATCTGCACCTCACCCTGATTGCCGGGGCCGTGCTGATGTTTATCCTGCGCTTTTACTGGTTGCAGACCGGCTCCGCGCTGGCAGGGGGCGCCCGCACCCTCAAGATCAGCGGCTGGCTCAACGGCCTGGTGGTGCTCTCCGGTGTGCTGCTCTGCATGGTGCTGGGTCTCAACCCCCTCAACAACGCCATCCCCTGGCTGGCCGAGAAGCTGACGTCCATCCTGGTGGTGGCGTTTCTGGCCATGATGGCGCTGCGCCTGGCCCGCAGCAACGGCATCCGCTGGTTTGCCTTCCTGGGCGCACTGGGGTGGATCTTCTTTATCGCCAAGCTTGCGGTGCAAAAGCAGGCCAGCCTGTTCGGCTAGGAAGGATGACGATGATACGTGTGGATGAGTGGACCGACTTCGAGGCTCACGATCTGGCCGAGCTGGCGCTGTCGGTGAGCGACGAGATCCGGGGCCATGGCGGCACGGGAGAGGCCGAGCTTGCCCGCCTCGATGCCTGGCTGGACGAGACGATTGCCGAGGGAGACTGCGACGAGGTGCGCCGTCAGCTGTTGCAGGGTTTCTACCAGACCCTGGGATTTCGTGGCGACTGGCAGGATTACTTCTCGTCCGCCAACTGCGATCTGGACCAGGTGCTGGCAAGGCGCAAGGGGATCCCGGTCAGTCTCGGCATCCTCCTCATCCAGCTGGGTCGCAAGATAGGGCTGGATGTGGAGGGGATCTGCTTCCCCGGCCATTTCCTCCTGAGTTTTGCCGGTCTGGACGGGGAGGTCTATGTGGACCCCTTCAACGGTGATGAACTGAGCCGGCACCGCATCGAACTGCTGCTGCGCGGTGCCCTCGGGAACCTGGCGAGTCTGAGCGATGATCATCTGCAGCCATCGGGGCAGTGGGAGATCATCGAGCGCTTGCTCAATGTCAGCAAGGGCGCCCTGCTGCGCGAGGAGCGCATGACGGAGGCGCTGCGCTGCAGCGAGCTGCTGCTGCGCATGAAGCCCGGCGATCCGCTGGAGACGCGGGATCGGGGCTTCATCTATGAGCAACTCGATTGCCCGCGCTTTGCCGCCGACGATTTCGAATACTTTATTGAACAATGCCCTGATGATCCCGTGGCCGATGTGCTGAAAACCCAGCTGGCCACCCTGGACCTCAGTCCCAAACCCCTCCATTAAGGATCCCTGAGATGGAACAGAAGAATATCAAGGTCAACCAGATCGACGTCGCCAACGACAAACCTTTCGTGCTGTTCGGCGGCATGAACGTGCTGGAATCCCGCGACATGGCGATGGCGGTGTGCGAGAAGTACGTGGAAGTGACCAGCAAGCTCGGCATCCCGTTCGTGTTCAAGGCGAGCTGGGACAAGGCCAACCGCTCCTCCATCCACTCCTATCGCGGCCCGGGTCTGGAAGAGGGGATGAAGATCTTCCAGGAGCTGAAAGCGACCTTCGGCATGCCGGTGATCTCCGATCTGCATGAGCCCCATCAGGCCAAACCGGTCGCCGAGGTGGTCGACGTCATCCAGCTGCCCGCCTTCCTGGCGCGCCAGACCGATCTGGTGGAGGCCATGGCCCGCACCGGCAACGTCATCAACATCAAGAAGCCGCAATTCCTGAGCCCAAGCCAGATGAAGAACATCACCGACAAGTTCGAGGAGTGTGGCAACGATCGCCTGATCCTCTGCGAGCGCGGTGCCAACTTCGGCTATGACAACCTGGTGGTGGACATGCTGGGTCTGGGCGTCATGAAGAAGAGCACCGGTGGCTATCCGGTCATCTTTGACGTCACCCACTCCCTGCAGTGCCGTGATCCCCTGGGAGCGGCCTCCGGCGGTCGCCGCGAGCAGGTGACCGAGCTGGCCCGTGCCGGCATGGCGGTGGGCCTCGCCGGTCTCTTTATCGAATCCCACCCGGATCCGAAAATTGCCCGCTGCGACGGCCCGAGCGCTCTGCCGCTGGAGAAGCTGGAAGGCTTCCTCAAGCAGATGAAGGCCATCGACGATCTCGTCAAGGGCTTCGAGCCCCTCGATACCTCCGCCTGATCGCGATTTTTACTATCAAAAATGCCCCGCCATGCGGGGCATTTTTATTTCCGTCATTTTCATTTGGTGCTCTTCGGCGTCCATTGCGACCATGTTTCTGTGGTGTTAATGATGTTAAATATATTGTGTGATTGATGTCTCTTATTTGCTTCTTATGACATGCAAAAGTAGCGATCGTCAGGATGGTAAAAAGGTATGAAGCGGGTGAGATAACCCTATTTCTCGCCGCAGACTGCTGCATGCGTTATTTGCTGTCAGTGGAGTCACACTTATTAACAGGACGTTGAGCATGCACAAGAAAATTGTCAGTAGCCTCTATTTTCAGGTGATATTGGCAATCACCATCGGAATATGTCTGGGACATGTCTATCCGAGTCTGGGCGCAGATATGAAACCCCTTGGTGATGGCTTCGTTAAATTAATCAAGATGATCATCGCCTCCGTCATTTTCTGTACCGTGGTCACCGGCATTGCCGGCATGGAAAGCATGAAGGCGGTGGGCAAAACCGGTGCCATTGCGCTGATCTATTTTGAAGTGGTGAGCACCCTGGCCCTGATCATCGGTCTGTGCGTGGTCAACGTGCTGCAGCCGGGGGCCGGTATGAACGTGGATCCCTCATCACTCGACGCCAGCGCCATCTCCGTCTATGCGGATCAGGCCCAGTCCCAGGGGATAATTCCCTTCCTGCTGGATGTGATACCGGCTAGCGTCATCGGTGCCTTTGCCGGCGGCAATATACTCCAGGTGTTGCTGTTTGCCGTCCTGTTCGGATTTGCCCTGCATCATATCGGGGAGAAGGGAAAACCCATCTTCAATATCATCGATGGTTTCTCTCAGGTTATTTTCGGCATCATCAACATGATCATGAAACTGGCGCCGATCGGGGCATTTGGTGCCATGGCATTCACCATAGGGAAATACGGTATTGGTTCTTTGGTTCAGCTGGGGAAATTAATTGCTAGCTTCTATCTGACCTGCCTGCTGTTTATTTTTCTGGTGCTCGGCAGTATCGCCAAAGCCAATGGCTTCAGCATTGTGCGCTTTATTGCCTATATCCGGGAAGAGCTGTTGATCGTGCTCGGAACATCCTCGTCGGAATCCGTATTGCCGCGTATGCTGGTGAAAATGGAGGCGCTGGGCTGCAAGAAATCGGTGGTGGGTCTGGTGATCCCGACCGGTTACTCATTCAACCTGGACGGCACCTCCATCTATCTGACCATGGCAGCCGTCTTCATCGCCCAGGCAACCAACACCCCGCTGGACCTGTTCCATCAGCTCACCCTGCTGGTGGTGCTGCTTATCTCCTCCAAGGGTGCGGCCGGAGTCACGGGGAGTGGCTTCATCGTGCTGGCAGCCACCATCTCGGCGGTAGGGCATCTGCCGCTGGCCGGGCTGGCGCTGATCCTCGGGATTGATCGCTTCATGTCGGAGGCGCGCGCCCTGACCAACCTCATCGGCAACGGGGTGGCGACCCTGGTGGTGGCCCGTTACTGCGATCAGCTCGACGAGGCCACCATGCAGGACGCCCTGGCGAAACCCGTGGTGGCAAGGCCGGTGGACCTGCGAAGCTGACCCAGGTTCCGGCGGCGATCATCACCCATGAAAAAACGGCCCGAGGGGGCCGTTTTTTTATCTCTTTACGCAGGGCGCCTTACAGGCTCTGGGTGAAGGTGCGGGTTACCACGTCACGCTGCTGCTCCGGGGTCAGGGCGTTGAAACGCACGGCGTAACCGGAGACGCGGATGGTGAGCTGCGGGTATTTTTCCGGGTTGGCGATGGCGTCTTCCAGGGTTTCGCGGCGCAGTACGTTGACGTTCAGGTGCTGACCCCCTTCGACCACAGGCTCTTGCTGAACCGGCAGTTCACGGTATTCGAATTGACCCAGGTCGGAGAGGCTGACTTCCTGATCGGCGGCAAAGCTGTCGCCCTTGGCGCAGATGCAGCGAGCCTGTTGTTTCTCTTCGTCCAGCAGCCAGAAAGAGTTCAGCAGAGCGGCGTTGGCGGACTGGGTGATTTGGATGCCCTTGATCATGGTATGACTCCTCATAGGAAAGCGGATTCAACGGTAAGCACATTACCCTGATGTTTTTAAACCACCTCTTGGAAGGAATGATTTAACGGGGCCTTGCCTTACACCTTTACTTCGTTGGGGCCATATATACCACGACGGTAATATTGCGAAAATTGATCCAAATCAATAAAGCCCCATTTTGCGTGCATTGAAAGGGATTAAATCATTGAGTTGAATCAAAAACAGATCATTTTTCTGTTTTTGTAAGATATATGAATTATGCATTTTTTATTATTCATATCTAGTAATTTAACTACACCTTTAGGGTTTATTTCTGGTGTCAGCGAAAACCGGCCTGCCCATGAGGCCTGTCCGAGGATGCCCTGTTATTCCTGTGTCGACGCAGCACCGGTCATTGCCCGTGAACGCCGCCGCCACTTCCCAGGCTGGCAAGGCTGAGCCTGACCTCCATGCGGTTGCGTCTTGGGGGCGAGGACCCTATCCTGAGCCCCTTGCTCTATTGACCGAGGAGATAGCGGTGCCAAGCTGGACAGAAGGCGGGGAGTGGGGAGAGGGAGAGGCTGGCATGGCAGCCAGGATGGAAGGAGTGGATTCGCAACGAGAGGAGACGGGTGTGCTGACCTGGAAAGATGTGATTGGTTCGGAGAAAGAGCAGGCGTATTTCATGGACACCCTGGCCACCGTCAGGGCTGAGCGGGAGGCGGGCAAGGTGATCTATCCCCCGGCGACCGAGGTATTCAATGCCTTCAAACTGACCGAGCTGGATGACGTCAAGGTGGTGATTCTGGGGCAGGATCCCTATCACGGCCCGGACCAGGCGCACGGCCTCTGTTTCTCCGTCTTGCCCGGAGTGCGCACGCCGCCGTCCCTCGTCAACATCTACAAGGAGATGCAGCGGGATCTGCCGGGTTTTGTCACACCCAATCACGGATTCCTGGAATCCTGGGCCAGACAGGGAGTGCTGCTGCTCAATACGGTGCTGACGGTCCAGGCGGGCATGGCGCACTCTCACGCCCACCTGGGGTGGGAGACCTTTACCGATCGGGTCATCGAGCGGATCAATGCCCATTGCCAGGGAGTCGTCTTCCTGCTGTGGGGCGCTCATGCCCAGAAGAAAGGGCGCTTCATCGACCGGTCGCGCCACCATGTGCTGAGCGCCCCCCATCCCAGCCCGCTCTCTGCCCATCGCGGTTTCATCGGTTGCGGCCACTTCTCCGAGGCCAATCGCCTGCTGGTCCAGCAAGGACGCAGTCCCATCGACTGGCTCTCGGTCTGCGCCGATCCGGCGGCCTGACGCCGTGCATGCACAGGGGAAATGGTGTCCCCTGTGCCTCCTGTGGTGAGAGGCTGGTGCAGCCGCTGTCTGCATCCGACTTGATTGAGTGCAAAGTTCAGGCAATAAATGACCGTATACTCGAGACAGACGTTTTCTCATTTCAGTGCAAGGAGTGCCCATGTTATCCAGTCTGCATAAGGACCACCTCAACATCACCCGGTTGCTGACGCTGCTCAAGCAAAAGCTGGCGGCCATTCGCAATGAGCAGCCGGTCAGCTACTTCCTGCTGCGGGATGTGGTGGATTATCTGCGCGAGGTATCTGACAAGTACCACCACCCGAAGGAAGACATGATTTATGACTACTACCTGAAATACAGGGTGGTGGAGGGGGAAGTGGCCAACCGGCTGCACGAGGAGCACGCCCGTCTGCTGGATGCAGGGACCGAGCTCAAGGAGATGGTGGAGATGATCCTGATGGATGCGGTCATCCCGCTGGATCAGTTCGTGGCCTGTCTGGAGCAGTTCATCGAGCAGCAGGAGGCGCACATGAACTATGAGGAAGGGGTCATCTTCCCCCATCTGCGCGACTCCCTGACCGAGGATGACTGGCGTCATCTCGAACAGCTCTGGCAGAACCGGGCCATCAATGATCCCCTATTCGGGGCGGAGGTGAGCCAGCACTTCCAGGCGCTGGCCAAACAGCTCTCGCTGCCTGCAGCCTGACAGGATCACCCATAAAAACAGCGCCCCGGTCAATCCGGGGCGCTGTTTTTATGGCTCCACTCGCTGGAGTGAAACATGGGCGACGTGGGCGTATCAGAGCTCCAGGTCGTCCGATCCTTCATAGGCGATGTCGATGGCCTGCAGCTCCTTTTGCAGGCGGTGCTTGTCTTTAAGCGCCTCAATCTCACGCCATTTGCGTTTTTTTCCCGTTGTCCCGCGGCTACGTGAACCCAGCTCAACGACCTCGTCAAAATCGAAGTTGAACATGTCCATGGCTCCCTCCTTGGTTTTATGGTTTTCACCATCCGTATAACACGACGCCTTTGAAAATAAAACGTTTTTATGACGAAGTTGTGACAACCGGAAACAGGCACAAAAAAACCGGGCTGCCCTTTCGGGAGCCCGGTTTTTGCAGCGCCACTTCGCTCTGTGAGAGCCGTGTGGCGAGCGGCCTTACAGGTGGCTTGCCAGCATGGTTTCCAGCTTGCCCTGGTCGATGGCGAACAGGCGGATGCCTTCCCCCAGCTTCTCGACGGCCATGGCGTCCTGGTTCAGCTCCCAGCGGAATTCGGCTTCAGTCATCGGGGCCGGTTTGGCTGTGCGCTCGCCGGTGTAGTCCAGTTTGCGCACCACGGTGCCTTCGGCCTTGCTCAGCTCTTCCAGCAAAGCGGGGCCAATGGTCAGGCGGTCGCAGCCGGCCAGTTCCAGGATTTCGCCGGTGTTGCGGAAGCTCGCGCCCATGACCACGGTCGGGTAGTCGTGCTGCTTGTAGTAGTTGTAGATGGCGGTGACGGAGACCACGCCCGGATCTTCACTAGCGGTGTAGTCACGGCCGTTCTTGGCCTTGTACCAGTCGAGGATGCGGCCCACGAAGGGGGAGATGAGGAAGGCGCCGGCTTCGGCACAGGCACGAGCCTGGGCGAAGGAGAACAGCAGGGTCAGGTTGCACTGGATACCCTCTTTCTCCAGCACCTCGGCGGCACGGATCCCTTCCCAGGTGGAGGCCAGCTTGATCAGGATGCGATCATTGCTGATGCCGGCTTCGTTGTAGAGGCGGATCAGCTTGCGGGCCTTGGCGATGCTGGCGTCGGTGTCGAAGGAGAGGCGGGCGTCCACTTCGGTGGAGATGCGGCCCGGGACGATTTTCAGCACTTCGAGGCCGATGTTGACCGCCAGCTTGTCGCCTGCGTCGATGATTTGCTGTGCCTTGTCCTGGCTCTGGGATTTGGCCCAGGCAATGGCGTCCTGGATCAGGGCTGCGTACTCGGGGATCTCGGAGGCCTTGAGTACCAGAGAGGGGTTGGTGGTGGCATCGATGGGCTGGTAGCGCTTGATGGCTTCGATGTCGCCGGTATCGGCAACCACTGTGGTCAGGGCTTTCAGCTGGGTCAATTTATCGGCCATGGCAAATATCATCTCTTTATGAGGGAGCAATCCCAGGGTGGCGGGCATGAGACGGCAGTTCTGAAATTAAATTACAAGATCCCGGCGGCTCAGGCTCAGAAAGGGGCGATGGGCAGGCCCCATCGTCATTGCCTGCCTAATTAATACGGATGTGGCGCATCCTGCAATAGGGGGGCTTGTATGCGAATCAGCCAGGTGGTGAAAGCGGTACCGGCTGTCGGGTGAAAGTGTTTGATAATAAACGAGTTTTATTCATGGTGTGGCGGCTGGCTCCGACATGGAAAAGCGCAATTATTTTGGTGGATTCATGAATTTGTGCGGGAGGTCACATAAATAGTTCTGTCAGCTACTTGAAATTTAATTACGTGTAAAACGTTTTGCGTTACAACCCCTTGCCGATGAGGCATGAGAGGCAAACGCTTGTCTCCCTGGTTTTGCTTCACTCAGCGGTTTTTACCCCCATGGGATGAGTTGTAAAATGGTTCTCTATTGGCTCTAATTTGTGAGGGGCTGGGTTGCACATCAATTTTTGTTGATTTATTGCGTGCTAAATGAAGCTTTTTTGCATCAAATTGCTCGTTTTTTGTCTCCCCAGTGAGCCCTGTCACTATTCTGAATTCCCTCGCTATGCTAGATTCCGCCCCTTCGGCGCAATGCTGGTTCGGAAATTGACAGAGAGCGGTCAGCGCAGACTGGCCATGGATGTGATAACAACGAGAGAATTATGGACACCTTGATTGCAATGATTAACGACCTGATGTGGGGAGCCGTGCTCATTTACCTGCTGATCGGGGTCGGTATCTTCTTTACCTTCCGCCTGGGCTTTATCCAGATCCGCCACTTCGGCCACATGTTCTCGGTCCTGCGCAACAGTCGCAAATCCGACAGCGCCGGCATCTCCTCCTTCCAGGCTCTGTGTACCAGCCTGGCGGCCCGTGTCGGGACGGGCAATCTGGCCGGTGTGGCCGTCGCCATCTATCTGGGTGGCCCTGGCGCCGTCTTCTGGATGTGGCTGATCGCCTTCATCGGCATGGCCACCGCCTTCGTGGAGAGCACCCTGGCCCAGCTCTACAAGGTCAAGGATGAGGATGGCAACTACCGGGGTGGCCCCGCCTACTACATGGAGCGCGGCCTCGGCATGCGCTGGATGGGGGTGGTCTTCTCCCTCTGCCTGCTGCTGGCCTTCGGTCTGGTGTTCAACGCGGTGCAGGCCAACTCCATCAGCTTGGCCATGAACGTCGCCTTCGGCATCCCTGACTGGGTGAGCGGTCTGGCCCTGGTGGTGCTCTCCGGTCTCATCATCTTCGGCGGCATTCGCGGGATCGCCCGCTTTGCCGAGCTGGTGGTGCCCTTTATGGCGATCGCCTATATCCTGATGGCGCTGTTCGTGGTGTTCATGAACATCAGCGAGCTGCCGAGTATCTTCGCCCTCATCATCAAGTCTGCGTTCGGCATCGAGCAGGCAGGTTCCGGCGCCATGGGCTATGCCATCTCCCAGGCGATGATCAACGGCATCAAGCGCGGCCTCTTCTCCAACGAGGCGGGCATGGGCTCTGCCCCCAACGCTGCCGCCACTGCCACCCCCTATCCGCCGCACCCGGCCTCCCAGGGTTATGTGCAGATGCTGGGTGTCTTCCTCGATACCATCGTCATCTGTACCTGTACTGCTGCCATCATCCTGATGTCCGGCCAGTTCGAGCCGGGTTCCGGCGTGACCGGTGTCGAGCTGACCCAGCGCGCGCTCTCCTCCCAGGTGGGCGGCGGTGGCAACATCTTCATCGCAGCGGCCATCTTCTTCTTCGCCTTCACCTCCATCGTGGCGAACTACTCCTATGCGGAGACCAACCTGGTGTTCCTCGAGCACAACCACAAGGGTGGCCTGATGCTGTTCCGGATGTTCGTGCTGGGCATGGTGATGTTCGGATCCGTGGGCGAACTGCCGACCGTGTGGGCCCTGGCGGATGTCTCCATGGGGCTGATGGCCATCGTCAACCTGGTGGCCATCCTGCTGCTCTCCGGCGTCGCCATCAAGCTGGCCAAGGACTACAACGACCAGCTCAAGGTGGGCCGCGTGCCGACCTTCGATGCCAACAAATACCCCGAGCTGCGCAGCCAGCTGGAAGAGGGGATCTGGGACAACCCGGGCAAGAAATAAGCCCGCGTTGCAAGGTGATTGAAGGGGAGCCATGGCTCCCCTTTTTCATGGGTAAAAAGAGGGGGTGGCTTCACACAGACTTCACAGAGCCTCATCGGCAGCACACCTCGCGGGACTATGCTGGGCTCATCACTCGCCGCCATGGCGATACCTTGCTAATGACAGTCAGGAGACATGCAATGCAACAACGACAATCCATCCTGTGGGGCGCTCTGGCCACCCTGATGTGGGCCGGTCTGGCTCATGCCGGTGACAAGGCGGCGACCGATCCCCTGCGCCCCGTGGTGGATGCCAGCATCCGGCCGCTGCTCAAGGAGCACAGGATCCCGGGCATGGCGGTGGCCGTGCTCAAGGATGGCAAGGCCCACTATTTCAACTACGGTGTGGCCGATCGGGAGCGCGCGGTCGGTGTCAGCGAGCAGACCCTGTTCGAGATAGGCTCCGTGAGCAAGACCCTGACCGCGACGCTGGGGGCCTACGCCGTGGTGCAGGGGGGCTTCGAGCTCGATGACAAGGCGAGTCTGTTCGCCCCCTGGCTCAAGGGATCCGCCTTTGACAACATCACCATGGGGGAGCTGGCTACCTACAGCGCGGGCGGCTTGCCGCTGCAATTCCCCGAGGAGGTGGATTCGCTCGAGAAGATGCAGGCCTACTACCGCCAGTGGACCCCAGCCTACTCGCCGGGTTCCCATCGCCAGTACGCCAACCCCAGCATCGGGCTCTTTGGCTATCTGGCGGCGAGCAGCATGAAGCAGCCGTTCGATCGCCTGATGGAGCAGACGATCCTGCCGGGGCTTGGCCTGTACCATACCTACCTCACTGTGCCCGAGCAGGCCATGGGGCACTACGCCTACGGCTACTCGAAGGAGGACAAGCCCATCCGCGTCACTCCCGGCATGCTGGCGGACGAGGCCTACGGCATCAAGACCAGCTCGGCGGATCTGCTGCGCTTTGTGAAGGCGAACATCAGCGGGGTGGATAATGCGGCCATGCAGCAGGCCATCGACCTGACTCACCAGGGCCAGTATGCGGTGGGGGAGATGACCCAGGGACTGGGCTGGGAGCGTTACGCCTATCCCGTCAGCGAGCAGACGCTGCTGGCGGGCAACTCCCCGGCGATGATTTACAATGCCAACCCGGCGGCGCCCGCGCCCGCTGCAACAGGGCACCCTGTGCTCTTCAACAAGACCGGCTCGACCAATGGCTTCGGGGCCTATGTGGCCTTCGTGCCGGCCAAAGGGATCGGCGTCGTCATGCTGGCCAATCGCAACTACCCCAACGAGGCGCGCATCAAGGCGGCCCACGCCATCCTGACGCAACTGGCCAGGTAATGGTGCGCCTTCGCTGAGCCTTGAGGGCACGTCGCATCGCGGCGTGCCCGTTACCTCGGACCCGACCCCTCAAGGGCGACCGGCAGGGGGCGGGTCGATGAGCATGCTAGTCCGGACCTCTCCTGCGGGAGATGTCCGGATTGGCATCCACCGAGTGCCATCTCGTCACTAGGCCCCGGCTGGCCGCCCGCTCTATAGTGCCCGGCATCTTCCTCTGCTTTTGCAGGATTGAGTTGTCAATCTCGCTGACAGCGCACCTGTGATGGTGAAACCTGCTGCTATGGAGCCTTCATGGGTATGTTTCTGCTGTGTACTTTTCTGATGATCATCCTCTATCCCCTCGGGATCGATCTCTATCTGGTGGCCGTCCCCCGCATTGCGCAAACCTTGCAGGGGAGCGAGGCGCAGATCCACACCGCTTTTTCCATCTATCTGCTGGGTATGGCGGCTACCGTGCTGCCGGGGGGCATGCTGGCGGATCGCCATGGCAGGCGCCCCGTGGTGCTGGGGGGCGCCCTCATCTTCGTGGTCGCCTCCCTGGTGGCGGCGGAGGCGACCGGCATCGCCCAGTTTTATCTGGGGCGTTTCTGGCAAGGGGTGGGCGCTGGAGCGCTCTACATCATGACCTTCACCGTGCTGCGGGATGTGCTGAGCCAGGCGCGCCTCGCGATGGCCCTCTCCCTCATCAACGGCGTGATCTGCGTTATTCCGGTGCTGGCTCCCGTACTCGGTTATCTCATCCTGTCGCACTTCGAGTGGCGCGGCATCTTCGTGGGCATGGCGCTGGTGGCCGCCATCAGTGCCCTGGTCAACCTGCGACTGCTCAAGGAGACCCGCCCCGCCCGCCTGCCTGCGGGGGCATCGCCGCTGGCCCTGCTGGGCATGGCCCCCTTCATGCTGCGCGCCTTGCTGACCAGCGCCAGCGTGACCGCCATCCTGGTCTATGTGAGCGTCTCGCCCCTCGTCCTGATGACCACGTTCGGCCTGCCTCCCGAGCAGTACACCCGGCTGATGATGGCGATGGCCGGGGTGAGCATGTCCGCTTCCTTCCTGACCCCCTTGCTGCTGCGCTGGTTCGGCAAGGCAAGGGTGCTGGCGCTCTCCCATCTCGCCTACCTGCTGGCTTTGCTCGCCCTGCTGTGCAGCAGCGGGCCCGAAGGCGGCCTGTCCTGGCTGATGGCGGGATGTGCCCTGGTCTGCATCGGGTTTTCCTGCGGGTTCGGGGTGGCGATGGGGGAGGCGCTGGATGTGTGCGGGGATCAGGTGGCATCGGCCAGTGCCCTGCTCTGCATCATGCAGATAAGGTTGTCCGGGCTCTTCATCTGGGGGATGGGCCATCTGGGGATGCCTGCGCTCTGGATGCTGATCCTGGCACTCCTGCTGGCGCTGCTCGGTTACCTGGTGGTCAAGGTGCTGCTACCATGGCGTGCGGTACGGCGAGTCCGGGCTCGGGGATAGGAGAGACGCGATGCGCAATCTGGGTGAACTCGATTTGAACCTGCTGGTGGTCTTCAGGCACCTGATGCAGGAGCGCAGCGTGGCGGGGGCGGCCAAGAAGCTGTGTGTCACCCCGTCGGCGGTGAGCAAGGCGCTTGGCAAGCTGCGGGACTGGTTCGGGGATCCCCTCTTCGTGCGCGTGCGCCAGGGTTTGCAGCCGACCAATCTCTCCCTGACCCTGGCGGAGGAGCTCAAGACCTGGTTCCAGCTCACCGAGAGTATCAGCACCCTCAACAGCGAGGCGATCCCCGAGGGGGCCCGCTTCAGTCTGGTGATGAAGTCCCCCTTCGGCATCAGCTTCCTGAGCGAGCTGCCCACGACCATCTACCAGAAGTACCCCCACTCCGTGGTCAGGATGCTGGGCTGGGATCACCACTCTCTCAACGACATCGTCAACGGGGAGGCGGATCTCGGCTTCTGTGCCCGGGAGACCCACGGCCGCTCCCATGCCAGGGTCAACCGGCTGCCCTATTACATCGATCATGAGGTGCTGTTCTGCGATCGTCCCGTGGTGTTCCTGCGCAAGGATCACCCCTTGCTCGGGCAGACGTGGTCGCTGACCCGCTTTCTGGCCTGCCCCCAGGTGAGCGTGGTGTGGGAGGCCAGCGACAGCTGGGCACTGGATGATCTGCTGGAGGACGAAGGCCACAGGCGGCAGGTGCCCATCATGGTGGCGAGCTTCGAGCAGGCGCTGCACATCGCCGCCCAAAAGAGCCACGAGCTGATCGCCGTGGTGCCTTCATATTGCGCGGACTATGCCGCCAGACATCACCCCGACCTCATCCCCATGCCGTTGCCGCTGGAAGAGTCTCTCTATGCCCAGCTGGAGATCGCCTTCATCCTGCTGTGGCACAAGCGCCACAATCAGGATGCCAAGGTGATGTGGTTGCGGGGGGAGATCCGGCGGCTCTATGGCCTGGCCGCAGCGGGGAGGACGCGTTTTGCCTGGGGCGGGCCCATGGAGAGCGGGGCGGCGAAAGAGAAGCAAGGGGGAGGAGGCCCCCCGGTTTAGTCGTACTGCTCTTCCATCCAGGCTTCGACGATGAGCTGGGCGGAGACGCCGTCCACGCTCCCCTTGTCCAGCGCCTTGTAGCCGCCACGTTCAAACAGGCGGGCGCGGGCATCCGTGGTGGTGAGCCGCTCGTCCTTGAACTCCACCGGCTTGCCGAAGCGACCGTGCAGGCGATTGCCGAACTTGCGGGCCCGCACCGTGATCTCCTGGTCCGTGCCATCCATGTTGAGGGGCAGACCGACGATCAGCAGATCCGGTTGCCACTCCTTGATCAGCTTCTCTATCTCGTCCCAGTTGGGGATGCCGTCGTTGGCCTTGAGGGAGCGAAGGGGGCGGGCGCTGCCCGTGAGCTCCTGGCCGATGGCGACACCGATGCTCTTGGTGCCGTAGTCAAAGCCCATGATGCTGCGTGATGACATGGGGTCTCCTCGAAATGGATGGATAAATGAAGGGGGAAGACCCCTCCCAGCCTCCCCCGGAGGGGAGGTCCGGGGTGTCAGCTATGGCCCACCTGGCTGGAGAGGTGCAGGGGGTTGACCCCAATGCTCGCGGCGGCTTGCTGCCAGCGCAGGTGGATGGGGGTATCGAAGACCAGCTTGGGATTGGGGGGGATCACCAGCCAGGCGCCATCCACCAGCTCCTGCTCGAGCTGACCTGCACTCCAGCCGGCGTAACCGAGCGCCACCAGCCAGTGGTCCGGCGCCTCGTCGGTGCCCAGGGTCTCCAGAATGTCCTTGGAGGTGGTGACCATCATCTCGTCGCTCACCTGCAGGGTGGAGTTGAAGCCCGGGCGGAAGCTGTGCAGCACGAAGCCGCGATCCCCGTGCACCGGGCCCCCCTGCAACACCGGCTGTTTCATCTCGGCGGTGGCGGGGGGATTGAGGTTGAGCTTGGTCAGCATGGCGTCCAGGGACATGTCGACCGGAATGTTGACCACCAGTCCCATGGCGCCTTCGCTGCTGTGTTCGCACAGATAGACCAGGGAGCGCTGGAAATAGGCGTCCGTGAGGCTCGGCATGGCGAGCAGAAAGTGATTTTGCAGTGTTTGCATGGAGCGTATGTATCTCTAAGCGTGCAAAGGTATTTGGGGTGATTATGGCAGTTGATGGCGGCGGGCAAAACCGCTTTTTGCCGGCAGGAGGGCGGCAGTCAAAGGGGCCCTCACGGCCCCTTGTGTGTGTTTTCTCGCCGCGGCAACGGGTCGCTGGGGAAGGGGTCAGCGGCCCAGTCGGCGCTCGATGGCGTCCATCAGCATGCCGGTAATGGAGACGTCGAAGGCCGCCTCAATCTCGCGGATGCAGGTCGGGCTGGTGACGTTAATCTCGGTCAGGCGATCGCCGATGATGTCGAGGCCGACGAAGATGAGCCCCTTCTCTTTCAGGGTCGGGCCTACCGCGCGGGCGATGGCCCAGTCCGCGTCACTCAAAGGGCGCGCCTCACCACGGCCGCCGGCCGCCAGGTTGCCACGGGTCTCCCCTTGGGCCGGGATCCGGGCCAGGCAGTAGGGAACCGGTTCACCGTCCACCACCAGCACCCGCTTGTCGCCATCCTTGATGGCGGGCAGATAGGTCTGCGCCATGCAGTACTGGCTGCCGTGAGAGGTTAATGTCTCGATGATGACGCCGACGTTGGCGTCATCCTCCTTCATGCGGAAGATGGAGGCGCCGCCCATGCCGTCGAGCGGCTTGAGGATGACGTCCTTGTGCTTGGCGTGGAAGGCACGCAGCTTGTCGGCTCTGCGAGTGACGAGCGTGGTCGGGGTGTGTTCGGCAAACCAGGCGGTGTAGAGCTTCTCGTTGGCGTCGCGCAGGCTCTGGGGCTTGTTGACGATGAGGCAGCCCTCATCCTCGGCCCGCTCCAGCATGTAGGTGGCGTAGATGAACTCGGTGTCGAAGGGGGGATCCTTGCGCATCAGGATCACGTCCAGGCTGGAGAGCGGCTGATCCACCACCTCGCCCAGCGTGTACCAGTCGGCATAGTCATATTTGACGGTGAGCGGGCGCATGGTACCGAAGGCGCGACCGGCCTCCATGTAGAGATCCTTCATCTCCAGATAGAACAGCTCGTAGCCGCGCTTTTGCGCCTCTTCGAGCATGGCGAAGCTGGAGTCCTTCTTGATGTTGATGGCCGAGATGGGGTCCATCACGATGCCGAGTTTAATGGTCATCCGAGTTTCCTTCCTAATGGCTCGATTGGATGTGATGACCCCCTCCCTGCCTCCCCCTTCACAAGGGGGAGGGGCCTGTTGCTCCCTCCCCTGCGAAGGGGAGGGCCGGGGTGGGGTCGGCTGTCAGGCCAGATCGCCAAAGCGGCACTGAAGCGCAGTAATCGCCGTCAGGGCGGCGGTTTCGGTGCGCAGCACCCGCGGCCCCAGCAGCATCTCCTTGAAATCTTCCTGCACGGTACGGGCGATCTCGTCGCTGGACAAGCCCCCTTCCGGGCCGATCAGCAGGCGCACGCCGTGCTCGGGGATGGGCAGGGTGTTGATGCTGTAAGGGGCGCGCGGGTGCAGGTTGAGCTTGAGCTCCTGAGTCTCTTCCGCCAGCCAGGCGTCCAGCTCCATCGGCATGCGCACCTCGGGCACGGTATTGCGGCCGCACTGCTCGCAGGCGCTGATCACCACTTTTTGCCACTGCTCGCGCTTTTTCTCCAGCCGATCGGCGGGCAGCTTGACGCCGCAGCGCTCGGAGAAGAGGGGCGTGATGCAGGTGACGCCGAGCTCCACGGATTTCTGGATGGTGAAGTCCATCTTGTCGCCGCGGCTGATCACCTGACCCAGGTGGATGGCAAGGGGGGACTCCACCGAGCGGGTCTCGCAACTGTCGATGGTCACTTCCACCGACTTCTTGCCGACGTTGGCTATGGTGGCGGGGTACTGGTTGCCGTCGCCGTTGAACAGCTCGAGCTGCTGGCCCGGCTGCATGCGCAGCACGCGGCCGATGTGATTGGCACCGTCTTCCGACAGGACGAGGGTCTGGCCAACCTGCAGGCTGGCCGGTTCATAGATACGTGGAATGCGCATGGCTGATAGTCAGTCTCTTGCTTGGAAACCCTTCAATACCCTACTGCACGGCGGCGAGCAAGGCTCGCGAGACAGAGAGTGAAGGGATTCAGGATGAGGGGGACGCTCCCCCTCCCTGGTCAAATGGGGTTATTGGCACTGCTTTTCAATGAAGGGATTGGTATTGCCCTGCAGCTTGCCGATACGGCGGTTGCGCTCGCACTCCCAGCGATCAGCCGGATACTGCCTGTCCCAGGCTTCGTAAAGCTTGCGCTGCTGGGCCGCCAGACGCAGTCCGTACTGCTGGCTCATGTAGAGGTAGGCGCGGGCGATCTGGCCACGCACCGGCCCCTTGGGTGGCTGCACCTGGCGCTCCTTGAAGTCCACCAGCATCTGGCACTTGCCGTACTGGTTCGGTTTGCCGTTCCAGTCGCTGAAGCGGAAGTTCGCCCGATCGCCGTTCACCTCGCCGATGGCGGGGAAGAGGTTGTGCATGTCTCCCTCCATCCTGTTGAACTCGTCGCTCTTGCCGCAATTCTTGCGACCTCCGTCCTGCCAGCACTGGAGCTGGTGGCCGAACTCCCAGGCGGGCACCACGTGCTCCCATTCGATGCGGGAGGCCCGCTCGGCCTGCTTGCGCGGCAGGTAGCCGCAGCTCTCCCAGTCGGGGGCCATCTTCTTGCCGCTGAACTTGATGTTGCAGCCGCAGTAGAAGGTGACGGGGTGGCTCTGGTAGAGCTTGTTCAGATCCTGCTTGGCGGCGCGAAAGGTCTGGATGTTGTCGGCATGAGCCGGGGCGCTGACCAGCAGGGCCAGGCAGAGGGAGAGCAGAGGGCGAAACATGAATATCCTTGGCAATGAGACAGTTGAATGAAGTAAGCGCGCACCCTATCACAGGAGCGCGACACGGGGTGACTCAATCCGCCGTCGTGTCGCGCTGCCACACCAGGGGCTGGCGACAGCGGCGGCAGTGATAGCGGGCCTCGCCGCGCATCACCTTGTTGTGGCGGCGCACCGAGAGGGGATGCTGCTGGCAGGCGCAGGCATACACGAAGGTGCGCTGGGCCAGCACCCCCAGATCGAAGCTGTGGGTGGTGCTGGGTTCGAGACCGAACAGCTCCCGCATCACCGACTGCCACTGGGGACCGTGGGGCAGTACCCGGCTCTTGCCGCGCCCCTCTCCCCAGAGCGCATAGACCAGCAGGTGCGCCACCTCGTGGGGCACCACTTCCCTGAGAAACGCCTGCTGATTGGCCTGATAGAGCGCCGGATTGAAACGCAGCTCCCAGGTTTGCAGCCGAGCAGACCCTGCCGCCCGGCCCCGCATGTTGCAATGGACTTGCGGGCGGGGAAAGGTGCGGCCAAGGTGCGTTTCGGCCTGCACAAAGCAGGCTTCGACGCGCGCGAGCAGCGTCTCGATGAGGGCGGGGTCAAGCCGGGTGGCAGTGGCAGGCATGGGATCCTCGGGACGGACACAAAAGCAAAAGGGGAGCCAGGCTCCCCTTTTATCACAACCTCGAGCCTTACAGGCCAGCGGCAGCGCGCAGCAGCTCGGCCTTGTCGGTCTTCTCCCAGGGGAACTCGTCGCGGCCGAAGTGGCCGTAAGCGGCGGTTGCCTGGTAGATCGGGCGCTTCAGATCCAGCATCTCGATGAGACCATAGGGGCGCAGCTCGAAGAACTCGCGCACCAGCTTGACCAGCAGGGCTTCGGCCACCTTGCCGGTGCCGAAGGTTTCGACGCTGATGGAGGTGGGCTCGGCCACGCCGATGGCGTAGGAGACTTGCACTTCACAGCGATCCGCGAGGCCTGCGGCCACGATGTTCTTGGCCACGTAGCGGGCGGCGTAGGCGGCGGAGCGGTCCACCTTGGACGGATCCTTGCCGGAGAAGGCGCCACCACCGTGACGGGCCATGCCGCCGTAGGTGTCGACGATGATCTTGCGACCGGTCAGACCGCAGTCACCCATGGGGCCGCCGATGACGAAACGACCGGTCGGGTTGATGAAGTACTTGGTGTCCTTGTTGATCCACTCGGCCGGCAGCACCGGCTTGATGATCTCTTCGCGCACCGCTTCCACCAGATCGCTGTGGCTGATGGAGTCGCAATGCTGGGTGGAGAGCACCACGGCATCGACACCCAGGATCTTGCCTGCGTCGTCGTAGGCGAAGGTCAGCTGGCTCTTGGCGTCCGGACGCAGCCACGGCAGGGTGCCGTTCTTGCGCACTTCTGCCTGACGCTTCACCAGCAGGTGGGAGTAGGTGATGGGCGCGGGCATCAGCACGTCGGTTTCGTTGGTGGCGTAGCCGAACATCAGGCCCTGGTCACCGGCACCTTGCTCCAGCGGGTCGGTACGGTCGACGCCCTGGTTGATGTCCGGAGACTGTTTGCCGATGGCGTTCAGCACGGCGCAGGAGTCGGCGTCGAAGCCCATGTCGGAGTGGGTGTAACCAATCTCGCGCACGGTGTCGCGCACGATCTGTTCGATGTCGACCCAGGCAGAGGTGGTCACTTCGCCGGCTACCATCACCATGCCGGTCTTGACCAGGGTTTCGCAGGCGACGCGCGCCTTGGTGTCCTGCTGCAGGATGGCGTCCAGCACCGCATCGGAGATCTGGTCGGCGATTTTATCGGGATGGCCTTCGGAGACCGACTCGGAAGTAAACAGCTTTGCCATGTTTGGTTCTCGATTCGTAAGGGTTATCGCCTTGGCCATAACCGGATAATGACAGGATGACTGTAGAGGTATCTACATCTGGACGTCTATTTTAAATAGGTCATCCGGTGATTGCCAGCACTATTTGGGGGGGAGCCGCCCGGGGCGGGACGGGGAAGGGATCCACCTCCATGGAGGTAAGGCAGGGGGCGGATTGAATCGTTTTCCCCGCCCAGAAAAGCGATTGTGCTCCCAAAGCCACTTTATTCGCCCAGATAATATTTGCACGCCGCGCCCCCTGCTGGGACAATAACGCGCCTTAATCTTGGCCATCAAATGAAGCAATCGCAGGAGATACAGATGCCTTCTCGTAAAGAGCTTGCCAATGCCATTCGTGCATTGAGTATGGATGCCGTTCAAAAAGCCAACTCCGGTCACCCGGGCGCCCCCATGGGAATGGCGGATATCGCTGAAGTGCTGTGGCGCAGCCACCTCAAACACAACCCGAACAACCCCAAGTGGGCCGACCGCGACCGTTTCATCCTCTCCAACGGCCACGGCTCCATGCTGCTGTACTCCCTGCTGCACCTCTCCGGTTATGACCTCTCCATCGACGATCTGAAAAACTTCCGCCAACTGCACTCTCGCACCCCGGGTCACCCGGAGTACGGCTATGCGCCGGGCGTTGAAACCACCACCGGCCCGCTGGGTCAGGGCATCACCAACGCCGTGGGTATGGCGATCGCCGAGAAAGCCATGGCTGAGCAGTTCAACCAGCCGGGCCACGACATCGTTGACCACTACACCTATGCCTTTATGGGCGACGGCTGCCTGATGGAAGGTATCTCCCACGAAGCGTGCTCCCTGGCAGGTACCCTGCAACTGGGCAAACTGATCGCGTTCTGGGATGACAACGGTATCTCCATCGACGGTCACGTAGAAGGCTGGTTCACCGACGACACCGTCAAGCGTTTCGAAGCCTACGGCTGGCACGTAATCCCGGCTGTTGACGGTCACAGCCCGGAAGCCATCAATGCCGCCATCGAAGCCGCCAAGGCCGAGACCGGCAAGCCGACTCTGATTTGCTGCCGCACCATCATCGGTTACGGCTCCCCGAACAAATCCGGTTCTCACGACTGCCACGGCGCACCGCTGGGCAACGACGAGATCGCCGCCGCCCGTGCCTTCCTGAAGTGGGACCACGCGCCGTTCGTCATCCCGTCCGACATCGCCGCCGAGTGGAACGGTCAGGAAAAGGGCGCCAAGCTCGAATCCGACTGGGCTGCCAAGTTCGCCGCCTATGAAGCCGCTCACCCGGCCCTGGCTGCCGAATTCAAGCGCCGCACCGCAGGCGACTTGCCGGCCAACTGGGCTGCTGAATCCGCCAAGATCATCGAAACCCTGCAGGCCAACCCGGCCAAGATCGCGACCCGTAAAGCGTCCCAGAACTCCCTGGAAGCCTTCGGCAAGCTGCTGCCGGAATTCATGGGCGGCTCCGCGGATCTCGCGCCGTCCAACCTGACCATGTGGTCCGGCTCCAAGTCCCTGACTCCCGAGAGCGCCGCAGGCAACTACATCCACTACGGCGTGCGCGAGTTCGGCATGTCCGCCATCATGAACGGCATCGCCCTGCACGGTGGTTTCATCCCCTACGGCGCCACCTTCCTGATGTTCATGGAGTACGCCCGCAACGCCCTGCGCATGGCCGCCCTGATGAAGCAGCGCGCCATCTTCGTCTACACCCACGACTCCATCGGTCTGGGTGAAGATGGTCCGACTCACCAGCCGGTCGAGCAGATCGCCTCCCTGCGTCTGACCCCGAACATGAGCACCTGGCGCCCGTGTGACCAGGTAGAGTCCGCCATCGCCTGGAAACACGCCATCGAGCGTACCGACGGCCCGACCTCCCTGATCTTCTCCCGTCAGAACCTGGCCCAGATGGACCGCACCGCCCAGCAACTGGCCGATGCCGCCAAGGGTGGTTACGTGCTGAAGGATTGCGCCGGTACCCCGGAGCTGATCCTGATCGCCACCGGTTCCGAAGTGGAACTGGCCGTTGCCGCCTATGAGCAGCTGACTGCCAAGGGCCGTGCCGTGCGCGTGGTCTCCATCCCGTCTACCGACGTGTTCGATGCCCAGTCCGCCGAGTACAAGGAGTCCGTCCTGCCGGCCGCCGTCACCAAGCGTGTGGCCATCGAAGCGGGCATCGCCGACTACTGGTACAAGTACGTCGGTTTCGGCGGCAAGATCATCGGCATGCGCACCTTCGGTGAGTCCGCCCCGGCCGAACTGCTGTTCAAGGAATTCGGCTTTACCGTGGAAAACGTGGTTGCGACCGCTGAGTCCCTGTAATCGCTGATTGCTTGATACTGAATTGAAAAGCGCCTCCCTCGGGAGGCGCTTTTTTATTGTAATAAAAATAGTTAAATATACTATATATCTTGGTTCTTAATTGGATAACTTATTATTGCCTGGCAATCGTTTAGTAAACACATCTGATTTCCTTTTAGTTCTGAAAAAGGAAAGTCAGAAAAATGAATGTTGTAACTGGACAAATCTAGAACTAATTTACTAGAACTGAAATCAAATCGCGTGGCATGCGTTGGGTATATACCTTCATCTTTTGGGGTTACGAGAAATGCGATTGGGAAAAATGACAATAAACTTAGTACTGTAGAATGCCCTTGATTGAAAAAGCTCACACACTTTGCGCTCAAGTGACGATCGTAAGGATAAAACCAATAATATATATCATGGGTTTTTGTAATGGCATGGTCATCCCCTAGTACAAATTTCTTTAGTGGGTCAAAGTACGGAGATATTTGTGGTGGCTCTTTACACTCGGTAACTGATGTTGCAGATAGAATATGGCCTATCATCGCTCTGGCATATTTGATAGGGTTTATGTCAATAGATATGGTATTATATGGGGAGGTTGGATTCTGAAAATAATTACGAATTTTACTTGTCAGCTTTTTATTTGCATCCGCAACCTCGCCATCATTGCCTCCTAAGATATTACTGTTACAGTCGCTGCAGATCGTTCTGAATTTGCTTCCATTGGTTGATGGTACGCCTTTTATTGATTTTGCACCTACTCCCATCATTTCCATAATATGACGTTGTTCAACCTTGGTTACAGTAATTGAACCCTGTGGAGGAACATGATCTATCGAGAGTGTGCCAAATTCTCCACAAATCAAACAATATCCATCTCTGATTTTTACATGTCTTACTCTTTCTGAAATTTTACTCATCACTAACCATCCCCAAGTATCTGTAGTGATATCAATTATATGCATGAGCTTGTAGGTTCGATTAGCGAAGCGTAATCGGACGTTCGCGTTCTTTAAGACGATGCCATAAAAATAATCCCCCACATGTTACATAAAATGAGACCGGCTATCAGCCGGTCTCATTTTATTTATCGCGACCCTTACGCCTGCGGCGGGGTGCTTTCCGCATTGGACATCACCGCATCAATCTGCACCAGGGCGCCAGCGGGCAGCTCGCTCACGCCAATCACGGTGCGGGCGGGCAGGTAGGCCGGGAAGTATTGGGTGTAGATGGCATCCACGTCCGCCAGATCCGCGATGTTGGCAAGCTGGATATTGACCTTGACGATATCGTCCATCACGTGGCCGATGCTCTCGACGATGGTCTTGATATGGCCGAGGCACTGGGCGGTCTGCTCACGGATACAGCCGGTCAGCACTTTGCCGGTGGTCATGTCGAGCGGCAACTGGCCGGCGATATGGTTGTAGTGGGAGAAGGCGACGGTCTGGCTATGGAGCGGGCTTCTCGGTGCCTTGTCGGTATTGCGGGCACGGATCACCAGATTGTGTCTGTCTTCCACCAGCTGGGGCGGGGTGCCGTCACCGTGGGAGATGACCGCATCCATCTGCACCCGTGCCCCCATGGGCAGGGCGGCGGCACTGACCACAGAGCGGGCGGGCAGATAGGCAACGGCACGGGCAATGGCGGAGTCCGGGAAGAAGGTGGTGTAGACCTCGTTGACGGCATCGAGATCCGCCAGATTGGTCAGATAGACAGTCACCTTGACGATGTCGTCGAAGGGCACGTCGATGCTCTCCAGCACGGTTTTGATATTGCGCAGGCACTGGGCCGCCTGCTCGCGGATGCCACCGGCGACCAGTTGGCCTGAGGCCGTATCGACCGGCAGCTGGGCACCGATATTGTTGTAATGGGAGAAGGCGACGCTCTTGCTGGAGAGCGGATCCTGCGGCGCCTGGCCGCTATTGCGGGAGATCTTGAGCAGCGGGCAGGGGGCTTGGGGGAAGGTGCCTTCCCCGTTGGAGAGCAGGGCGTCCATCTGCACCCTGGCGCCGAGCGGCAGACTGGCGACGGCGAGAACTGTGCGGGTCGGCAGCGAGTGGGGGAAGAATTCCCGATAGACGGCGTTGACGGCATCGAGGTCGGCTATGTCCGCGAGGAACAGAGTCACCTTCACCATGTCCTCCATGCCGTGGCCAATGCTCTGGACGATGGCCTGGATATTGGTGAGACACTGTCTGGCCTGGGCCTGGATATCCCCTGCGACCAGCGAGCCCGTTATCGGGTCGACCGGGAGCTGGGCGGCAATATTGTTGTAGTGGGAGAAGGCCACGCTCTGGGTATAGGGCCCCAGATCCTGAGGCGCATTGGGGGTATTTCTGGCGGATTTGATGATGGTACCACTCATGGCGATACTCCTTTTTCGTTTTTGATGTAGGGTCCGGGCCGCATTGTTCTTCCCTGACCGAATACGGCACGCTGATGACTCGTGATATTGCGGCAACAGTTGCCCGTTCCCGCCGCAGGGCGACGGAGAAAAGGAGAACGATCATCACAGTGTCGAGCCCTGTTTCGATGCAGACAGCGCGTGCAACAGACAAGGGAGAGAAGTTGGCCTGGTGATTCAGACGGGAGAATTCTAGGGGGCGGTTATCCGGGGATGCAAACCGGGATCCTGTTTCTATGAAGTGGCTCAACAGAGTGAAATATATTCATTTTGCGATTCAATTCATGACGGGCATGGCAAATAAAGGTGATGATGATCCCGCTTTACCATGAAAGTGGAACCAGATAGCGCCATATTGTCGCGCATCAGGGTTACAGCCTGTGAATCCTCCGTTAATACTTTTGGCGAAATTGCAGCTTATTCTCCCGGTTTTGCATAGCTATCTATTTATCGCTCTCTCGACGCCCTGTTCAGCGCCGCCAAAATATGCTGCGGCGAGCACACTGAAATAACATTCATCCTCTTTGCATGGCAACAGGTCATGACATAAATACGGGAGAAAGAGAGGGCGCTTTTTAGCCCCTGCGGCGGAGGCTGACATGGGCGGGTCGCCACACCGCCTATGCCATATCTTTTCAGCGGCGCGAACACAGCCCGCCAGCAGGGCGCAGAAGCAAGGGGAGGGGGCCTTCCCCTTGCCTGCCCCGACTTGCCGCCCCCCGATGCATATCACTCCTGTCATGACCCTCCCTGTGAGGGGGCCTCGGAGTCCGCCCTGCTTTGCCGCCCTGGCGTATCCCACACTCCTTGCGATGCAGCCGGCTCATCTTCCCCGCACCACCCTTATTTGTGTTCTTTGTCATCAACTGCCGTTATTGCGACCTGGGTCGGGGTTTGGGTGGATTATTAACTGTATGATTAATAATGAAATCAGGGACCCTGCCGACGAGCAGCACGGATCGGCACTCATCTGCCCCGGAGTGGCACATGCGATCGCATCGCGATCCCCGTCATCTGACTTCGGAGGTTTTATGCTTGGATTCATTCTGGGTGACATGTACAGCCGCACCAGCGGGTTTCGGCCACCCCCCCGCCTAGGCAAGCACTTCCCCCTCGCCCCCGACTATCAACTGCGCGGTCGCACCGGTGCCGCCATCCTGACCATGGAGACCCTGCTCGATACCCCCTATCCCCAGAAGAAGTTCAGGGCCCTGATCTATGGCGCCTTTATCGAGCGCCAGCGTCGCCTCTTTGCCGAGCAGGTGGTCATCGGCCGGATGGAGGAGGGCCAGGACCTGGCGATCGCCATTGATCTCGCCTTTATCAGCACGGCGGTGCCCATCGGTCTGCTCGCCATCTCGGAGGAGATCGCGCTGCTGACCACGCCCCGTCCCACCCAGACCCATCCCCATCAGGCGGCCTTGAGCCAGGCGCTCGACTGTACCGCCATGCTGATGTTCTATGCCAAGGTCATTCGCCAGCGCAATGCGGTGCTTGAGCACATCGACCACCAGTTCGGCTACAGGCCACAGGCCGGGTTGGTGGCCAGGGTGGGCCACGGCGGGGAAGATGACTATGCCGCCTTCATGGTCAATGTGATGACCTGCATCGCCCATTCGGGCTCCTTCAAGGAGGCGCTGGAGAATGGCGTCAGGATGGGCATGCACGAGCCCGCCTTCTTCTGTATCGTCGGCGCCCTGGCCTCGACCCTGTGGGGAGTCCCCAAACCCTGGGCCCATGAGATCTCTCGATTCATCCAGCGCCAGCATCCCCACTATCTCCAGATCCTGCTGCGGGGCGAAGCCAGGGTGGGCCGCAGACAGATCAACCTGGAGCCTCCCAAAGCGCCGCTCTGTGCACCGGTCAAGCGCCAGGTAAACCGCTTCCTGAAGTGGGCCTTCTAGGGCCATGGGAGTGCTCTCGAGGTGCGGGCCCATGGTGCCATCCCATCGGCCCGCCCCTCCTGAGGGTCATCACGGGGCTGTTATCTCACTGACCCCTGATCCCCCGGCTACCTTGCCCAAGAGGGGATGGCCAGAAAAGCCAACGGCTGCACGGGGGACAAGGGGCGGGTAGAAGGTGATCCACCTCGCCTTTTGATGTGAACGTCTTTTGATGTTTGGCGCCATACGATACCATGCGCAGCGTGTGTTCCTGTTGGGGGAGGTGCCGCCCATCGCCCCGTGGCTGGCCGCTGGTCCCGTCATGCCCTCGGGATGCACAACCCGGGGCCGCCACGGCAACCCCTTATCGCCATAGCCAACAGGACGGAGTATCAGGATGGCCATTGCCATTGAGCAGTCGGACAACACACTGAGGGTGAACAAGGATCGCTACGATCTGGGCCGCATCGTCGGCGTGCAGGTAAAAGCACTCGGCTGGATAGATAGGCTCAAGAAGAGCTTGTTGCTGGGAGTGGTCACCTCCAGTGTGCTCTTTTACTTCACCCCTTCCTACGAGCAGGCGGGCAACTGGCTCATCGTGCTCTTCCTGCCCCTGGTGGGGTTTCTGTCTGGCGCCCTGATGGGGCTGCTCTCCAGCGCGAAATATGAGTTTTGCATCGAATTTTCCCACGCCGACGAGACGGGCGTGCAGTGGATCACCGCCGCCAGGAGTCGGCATGTCGCCGATTATGAGACCTTCAAGGCGCAGGCGGCCAGGTTGAAAGAGCGGCTCGGGTAGGGAGCACAGAGTGACGGGTCTGCGCCATCTGGCGCCAGGCATAACAACAAGCCCGAACAGGTGCACCTGTTCGGGCTTGTTCCATTAGGGGGGAGGGCGCTCGGGAAGCGGCTCAGGCGGGATAGAGGGCGCCCAGCACCGCCGGGCGGCTCGCGCCGGTCACCGCAGGCAGGTTGCCCGGCTTTCGCTGGATAAAGCGCTGTGCCAGCCAGGCAAAGGCGGCCCCTTCCACCCAGTCCGGTGCCAGGCCGAGCTGGGCGGTGCTGGTCAGATACCAGTCGGGCAGCAGGGTGGCAAGCTCCGCCAGCAGCGGGGCGTTGTGGGCGCCGCCGCCGCAGACAAACAGCTCGGGCCGGGTTGGCGCATCACGGTGGGTGGGCAACTGGCGGGCGATGCTGTGGCAGGTGAGGGATTGCAGGGTACGCTGCACATCAGCGGGGGCGTATGCGCAGCCGTCCAGCTCGCCGTCGAGCCAGTCGAGGGTGAACATCTCACGCCCCGTGCTCTTGGGGGCGGGGGCGGCGAAGTAGGGGTGAGCCAGCAACTGCTCCAGCAGCGCAGGGATAAGCCTGCCGCTGGCGGCCCACTGGCCACCGGCATCATAGCTGTCACCGTGCGGATGGTGGCGGCGATACCAGCCGTCGAGCAGGGTATTGGCGGGGCCGGTATCGAAGCCATATACCCCTGAACCCGCCCCCCCGTCGGCCTGGCCGGGCAGCACCGAGATATTGGCAATGCCGCCGAGGTTCAGCACCACCCGAAGGGCGCCGGGGCGGGCAAAGAGCGCCTGATGGAAGGCGGGCACCAGGGGGGCCCCTTGACCGCCGAGGGCCATGTCCATGGTGCGAAAATCGGCCACCACGTCGATGCCGGTCAGGGCCGCCAGCAGGGCCGCGTTGCCAATTTGCAGGGTAAAGCCGAGGGCAGGGCGGTGGCGTATGGTCTGGCCGTGACTGCCGATGGCGCGAATCTCCTTGGGAGTCAGCGCCGCCTTGGCGAGCAGGGCCTGGGTGGCGGCGGCAAATTCGCGGGCCACCAGGTTGTCGGCGACCCCCATGCGGTCGATTTCGTTGTCGCCCGGGGTGCAGAGGGCGTGCAGCTCGTGGGCGGTCTCCGCTGGCCAGGGGTGGCACAGCGCCGCCTCTACTCGAAGCGCTTCCCTATCCATCGTCACCAGCACGGCGTCGATACCATCCATGCTGGTACCGGACATCAAGCCTATATAGCGTTCCGTCATGACAACCCTCTTTCAATGATGCAGAGGAACGGTCTGATACCGTGTTCCACCTTGGTCGACAGCGGTCAGCTGTCGTCGCCGTTGCCCTTGTTTCTGGCCAGTTGCAGCTCGGGGCTGTCCAGCTTGGCCAGCTGGGGCATGGCCTGGGCCTTGAAGCTGGCCAGCGCCCGTCCGCTGAGAGACTCCGCCTGGGGCAGGTTGAGGGTGCGCGGGTTCTTGTGCACGCCGCCCACCACGAACTCATAGTGCAGGTGCGGGCCTGTGACCCGGCCGGTGCCGCCGAGCAGGCCGATGGTCTGGCCCTGCTTCACTCGCTGCCCCTTGTTGACGGTGCGCTTGGAGAGGTGTAGGTACTTGGTCACGTAGTTGCCCGCGTGCTTGATGAAGACGTAGTTGCCGTTGAACTGGTTGTAGCCGGCGGCCACCACGCTGCCGCCGCCCGCCGCCATGATGGGGGTGCCCACCGGCGCCACGTAGTCGATGCCGTTGTGGGGGCGCACCTTGCCGGTGACCGGATGAAGGCGGCGCGGATTGAAGTTGGAGCTGATGTATTTGAAGTTGACCGGCGCGCGCAGGAAGCTCTTGCGCATCGCCTTGCCGTCCGGGGTGTAGTAGTTGCCATCCGTGTTCAGCACGGCGCGGTAGATGGCCCCCTGGTTGACGAACTCGGCGGCCAGGATGTCGCCGGAGGCAACCCGCTCGTCATCCTGGTATTTGTCCTGGTAGACCACCCGGAAGCTGTCCCCCGGTTGCAGGTCCTGGGCAAAGTCGATGTCCCAGCCGAAGATGGCGGCGAGATCCATGATCTGGTCTTCCGTCATGCCCGCTTCGACGGCGGCGCCCCAGAAGCTGGAGCGGATTTCCCCCTGGGCCACCTGTTCGCGGGTGTCGAGCTCGATCTTCACCGGCCTGGCCACGAAGCCGTCATCCCGGCGGTTCACCTTGAGCGCCTGCTCCAGGCTGTGGGGGTAATAGAGGCTGTGCAGCTCGCCGCCCTTGGTGAGCTTGAAGGTGAGCTCCTGACCGGGCTTGAGCAGGCGCAGGGTATCCGTGCCCTCGAGCTGGTCGATGAGGTGCAGATCCGTGGTACTGAGGCCCAGGCGCTGGAAGATGACTCCCATGTTGTCGCCGCTGCGCACCTTCACCTGTCTGGTGACATAGCGCGGTTTGGGCGGGGTGACGGGCTCGGCCCGTGCCAGCTGGGCCTCCTCCTCGACCTGCTGCTCGACGGCCAGTTCGTTGTCGTTGTCATCGACCCGGGTGGCGACTGCCTGTTCGCTCGGCCAGGCCGCCAGCATCATCACCATGATGCTCAGGATAAGCACCATCTTGCGGTGCCAGTGAGGGAGAGAGTTGAAGGCGTGCCAAAGGACCATGAGAAGCAGACAAAGTTGAACCCGGAAGAAGGTCGGAGTTTACCGCCTTTCCAATTGGCCCGCCATTCCAGTAATATGTCTGGCCCTGTGGAATCGTGATTGGAGAGTCAAAAAATGTCCCAGCTCGAGGTGGCGCTAGCCGAGATCAAGCGCGGAGCGGAAGAAATTCTGGTTGAAGAAGAACTGATCGCCAAGTTGAAGGAAGGGCGCCCCCTGCGCATCAAGCTGGGGATGGACCCGACCGCGCCGGACATCCACCTGGGTCATACCGTGATCCTCAACAAGCTGAAGACCTTCCAGGATCTGGGCCATGAAGTGATCCTGCTGATCGGTGACTTCACCGCCATGGTGGGTGACCCCTCCGGCAAGAACGCCACCCGTCCGCCGCTCTCCGAAGAGGCCATCAAGCACAACGCCCTCACCTATGCCGAGCAGGCGTTCAAGATCCTCGACCCGGCCAAGACCCGCATCGAGTACAACTCCACCTGGCTGAGTGAGCTGGGCGCGACCGGCATGATCAAGCTGGCGGCCAAGCAGACCGTGGCCCGCATGATGGAGCGCGACGACTTCAAGAAGCGCTACAGCAACGGCCAGTCCATCGCCATTCACGAATTCCTCTATCCGCTGCTGCAAGGCTATGACTCGGTCGCGCTCAAGGCGGACGTCGAGCTCGGCGGTACCGATCAGAAGTTCAACCTGCTGATGGGCCGCGAGCTGCAAAAAGATGCGGGCATGGCGACCCAGTGCGTGTTGATGATGCCGCTGCTGGTCGGCCTGGACGGCGTCAAGAAGATGTCCAAGTCCGCTGCCAACTACATCGGCGTACACGACGCCCCGGGGGAGATGTTCGGCAAGATCATGTCCATCACCGACGATCTGATGTGGAACTACTACGAGCTGCTCTCTTTCCGTCCGCTGGCTGAAATCGAAGAGTTCAAGGCAGGTATCGCTGCCGGCACCCTCAACCCGCGCGACGTGAAGATCTGGCTGGCCAAGGAGATCATCGCCCGTTATCACGATGAAGCGGCGGCCGAAGCGGCCCACGAAGACTTCACCCAGCGCTTCTCCAAGAACGCCATTCCGGACGACATGCCGGAAGTCGAGCTGGCACTGGAAGGGGAAGGGCTGGCCATCGCCAACCTGCTCAAAGACGCCGATCTGGTGGCCACCACCTCCGAAGCGCTGCGCATGATCAAGCAGGGCGCGGTCAAGGTTGATGGCGAGAAGCTGGACGATGGCAAGGCCCTCATCGGTGCCGGTACCGCCGTCTACCAGGTCGGCAAGCGCAAGTTTGCCCGGGTGACCGTGAAGTAAGTCGCCACCTGCGGCGCTGCCATAAGAAAGGCCTCCCTTGCGGAGGCCTTTTTGTTGGGTCATTGACCGGGTCGGTTGGGATCAACCCTCGGTTTTCAGGAAGTTGCGATAGAGCATGTAGAGGTGGGCCGAGCTCCAGCTGAAGTTGCTGGCCCCCTGCATGGCGCCGGTCTCCGGGTTGTAGTTCTCGCGGATGGGGCCGCTGCCCGCCAGCCCCTCGGCATTGCTAAACAGCTTGTTGACGAGCTGTTGGGCATCGCTGCGATAGCCGTAGTTCTCCAGCCCCTTCACCCCGAAGTAGAACTGATCCAGCCAGACCCGACCGCGCCAGTAGATGTCGGGGTCATAGGCCGGGTTGGTCAGTGCCGCCGTGCCGAGCGGCACCCTGGTGTTGAACTCCTGGGCATTGAGCATCACCTCGCGCACCCGCGCCGCCTTCTCCTTGTCCGCCACCTCGGCCCAGAGCGGGCTCCACCCTTCCGGGCCACGGCCGCGGGCGGTCAACAGCTTGCCGACGCAGCCGTTGGCGTCGGGCAGATCCCCCTGGGCTATCTGGCGGTCGTAATAGAAGCCGGAGGCCTCATCGAACAGGCAGCTGTTGATGTAATCGGCCAGCTGGGTCGCCCCTTCGCGATAGCGGCTCGCCTCGTCCGGCTTGCCGAGCAGCTCGGCCATGTCGGCCAGGATGCGCTTCTCCTTGGCGAGGAAGGCGTTGAGCTCCACCGACTCCTGATCGATGGAGAAGCCGATGAGGTTGCCGTCGTCCTCATGGTTTTCAAAGAAGAAGACGTTCCAGTCCTGGCGCGCCCTGGCCATGTCGCCGCCATAGGTCTTGTCGGCATAGCGCTTGAGCTGATCCGGCTCTATAAAGCCGAAGCGGGCGGCGTTGTCCATGCCGGACTCCCAGCCGGCCCCGTGCTGGGCGCCGATATCCATGTCGGCGTAGCCGCCAACGCTCAATACCTGCTGATAGAGCGCCATGCCGGCGCAGCCATACCAGCCATCTCCCTCATTGGTACAGCTCGACAGATCCAGCCCGACCGGTGCCCCCGTCGGGTACTGCACCTTGAAGGTGATGTTGCCGAACTCGTCGTTGTGCTCGACGTGGCGGGTGGCGCCATATTCGATGATGCCGTTGCGGTTGTTGTCCCGCGCCCGATACCACCAGTCGTGATAGGCCTGGATCTTCGGGTACATCTCGGCGATGAAGGCCTTGTCCTGGGTGGCGCTGTAGATCTCCCAGATGGCCCAGGCGGAGAGGGGCGGCTTGGTGTCGCGCTCGTTCCAGTTGCCGCCGTCGCCACCGCGATCGGCGAGCTTGTTGTAGAAGACGGCGTCGATCACCATGCCGGCATCCTGCGGCCGAACCGGGTCATCGGCCTGGATCTGGTAGTCATACATGGCGCGCACGTTGTTCTTGGCTACCTCGGGGTTGAAGTGGGCCATTGCGTAAGCGTGCTTCCAGCTGTCCCAGGCCCAGACCCCGTCGAACCAGCGGGCGGTGTTGGAGGGGGTCACCCCGTCGTGCAGGATGGCGCCGGCCGGTGAGCGCCAGTTGCCATTGAGGGTCTCCATCGCCTTGACCGCGATGCGCCGCTCCGATTCCGGGATCCCCTGATTGGAGAGGCCGCGCGCCAAGTAATCCTCCCAGCGGCGGATGGAGTCGTCGAAATGGCTGGCGGGGTCGGCCAGCAGGTCCTGGCGGCTCTGCTCGAAACGACTCGCTTCAGCACTGCTGTGGACGTAGCTCTGCAGGGTGTAGATATCCTGCTGGCCCTTGGCGGCCAGGGTGAGGCTGGCCTCGCTCACGTAGCCGAGCCCCTGCTCGTCGAGGGTGGTGCTACTCGGCAGGGTGCGATCGATGCGGTAGCTGGCGCTGCCGCTTTGCATGATGTTCCAGGTGCTGCGCAGTTTGCCGAACTGGAATGCCACGCCGCGCTCGGTCTGGCTGATGGTGCGGGTCCAGGCGGGGTACTGCTCGGCTACCGTCTTGTTGGCATCCCACTGGTTGAGCAGCTCCCCCTGCCAGTTGAGCTTGAGGGTGAGGGGGGCGTCAGTGTGGTTGATGAGGCGGGTGCGAACCAGCGCAGTGCGGGCATCGCCGTAGCGCAGCTCCAGCTCCAAGGTGAAGGGGTCGAATTCGAAGCGTTGCACCAGCGCCCCCGGGATGGCGTACAGCGCCTGTTTGCTGGCGCTGGTGAGGGGAAAGGCGCGGCCGCTCTCGTCGCTCAGGGTCAGCTTGTCCAATTCCCTTGCGAAGAACAGGCTGTACTCCTCGGCGATGACCATGGGGCCGGTAAAGCCGCCCCACTCGCTGTCGCTGGCGGGCAGCAGGAAGCCGTGCCAGGCGCCGAGATCGAGCAGCGGGTTGTATTTGAGGTTGGCGTAGCTGTCAAAGTCACGGAACTGGAGCGGGGTGCCGCTGCGGTCGATCACGTTCTGATACTGGTTCGCCAGGGTGGCGCTGGGGGCGGCCGGGCTGCTGGAGTCATTGCCGTTGCAGGCAGTGAGGCCGAACAGGGCGACGCTCAGGGTGATGGAAAGTAAATTTTTACGAAACATTTCTCGCTCCAATGACAGTTTTTGTAGGTTAAGGAAGGTGTTTTTTAGTGATTATTTTAGTGAAAGCGTTTTCGAGAGCCATTATAGGGCGATTCTGACGGGATTATTGGCGCTGTGTCACAGTGCAGGAGGGGCGAGTGTGAGCCGGATCACCCGGTTACACGAGGTTACATAGCTTTGTGTTTTAGTAATTATTTACTTTTGTGGTGGCAGTCAGTGAGAGAGAGGAGGGGCAGGTACGCAGGTATTGGTGGGGGGTCAGGCCGAACTCCTCCTTGAAGCGCGCGGCAAAGCGGCCGGGGGAGTCGTAGCCACAGGCGAGGGCGGTCTGAAGCGGAGTGAGCCCCTGTTGCAGCAAGGTGAGGGCGTGCCCCAGGCGTACCTGGGTCAGCACCTGGCGAAAGCTGCGCCCCTCGGCGGCCAGCTTGCGGACCAGAGAGGCGCGGCTCATGGCGAAGTGGGTTGCTACCGTCTCCAGCCGGTGATCGAGACCAGGCTCCACGCTGAAGTAACGGGCCAGCCGTTCCCCCAGAGTCATGGTGGTGGCAGGAAAGAGCAGGCCAAGGCCCCCCGCTTCCCTGAGCTCGCCATAAAACCCTTGCAGCAGCTGGGTCTGGGCCGTCTCGCAGAGCTGCCGCTGCGCCATGGTGGTGACGAGATCGAAGCAGAAGGCGAGGGCCGACGTCACCCTGATGGCCGGTGGCTTGAGGAGATCGAGGGTGCTCTCTGCCAGCCACTCGGCCGGTGGCGGGGCCAGCAGGGTGAGCGCCTGGGAGCGAAACGAGCCCTGCTCCGGCTGGTTGACGAAGGTGAGCCGGTGACCCGCCGGGATCAGCAGCCAGCTCTCCTTGTCAAAGGAGAGGCGCTGCTCCCGCCACCACAGCTGCTTGCGGCCCTGCTGCACCCAGATGAGGGTCGGCGCGTAGATGAGCACCCGGCGCAGGGGCTGCTGGCGGATCCCGAAGTAATGATTCAGTTGCAGCAGGGGCGTGCTCATCGGGCGGGCTCCTAGGGGGTGGTGAAGGTGGCGGTCAGGGTGGCCTTGCCAAGGGCCAGGCTGTTGAGCATGTAGCCTACCATGGCGGGCGGGGTGTTGGCCTTCACCTCCAGCGCCTTGGGCAGGGCCCAGACGGTGAACTGGTAGCGGTGCATGCCGTGACCGGCGGGCGGGCAGGGGCCGCCATAACCCTGGGTACCGTAGTCGGTGCCAAGCTCCAGCCCCTGCTTGATCTTGCCGGAGGCATTGCTCGGCAGCTCGCTCTGGCTGGCCGGCAGGTTCACCACCAGCCAGTGCCACCAGCCGCTGCCGGTGGGGGCGTCCGGGTCATAGGCAGTGATGGCGACGCTCTGGGTGCCGGCGGGCAGGCTCTGCCAGCTCAACTGGGGGGAGCGGTTCTCGCCGCTGCAACCAAAGCCGTTGAAGCTGAAGACCTTGTCCATGGGGTCACCCTCGCGGATGTCGGTACTCTTGAGGGTCATGGCACCGGCGGGCAGGGCCGCGAGGCAGAACAGGGGCAGCAGCGGGATAATGGGGGATCTCATGATGGGCACTCCTTTGTGTGAATATGGCATTCACTCTAAGGGGGCTGGCTCAAAACAGAGTGCCCGTATGGCTCAAATTATGCCATGGAGGTGGCTTTTGTGAGCTGTTCGGGGCTTTTGAGGGGCATAAAAAAACCGGCATCCTGGGATGCCGGTTTTTGGGAGAGGCGAGGGGCCTTAGCGCAGGATCATCTCGTCACGACCCGGGCCGACGGAGACCATGGGCACTGGCACGCCCAGCAGGGCTTCGATGCGCAGCACATAGTCCTGGGCAGCTTTGGGCAGCTCGGCGAAGGTGCGGCAGGCGCTGATGTCTTCGCTCCAGCTCTCCATCTTCTCGTAGACGGGGGTGAGGGCGGCGGTCTGCGGCCAGATCGGGTTCTCGGTGTGGGCACCTTCGTAGGCCACGCAGATCTTCAGATCCGGCAGACCGGTCAGGCAGTCCAGCTTGGTCAGGGCCACTTCGGTGGCAGCCTGCAGCTCGACGCCGTTCTTGGTGGCGACGGCATCGAAGTAACCCACGTCACGGGGACGGCCGGTGGTGGCGCCGAACTCGTTGGTGATCTTGCGGAACTCGTCCTGGTTCTCCATGGCGGTCAGCAGGGTGCCGGTACCGACGGAGGAGCTGAATGCCTTGGCCACGGCGATGACGCGCTCCGGGCGCAGGCCCGGCAGACCGCCACCGATGCCGGCGTAGGCGCCGGAAACGTGGGAGGAGGTGACCCAGGGGTATTCGCCGTAGATGAGATCACGGCCGGCGCCCAGCTGGGCTTCGAACAGCAGGGTCTTGCCTTCGGCTTGCAGTGCCTTGAGGGGCATGCTGACGTTGCAGACGGCGTCCAGCCAGGGAGCGGACACTTCCAGCAGCCAGTCGGCCATTTCCTGGGCGGTCTGGGTGAATTCGAAGTCCGGATAGAGAGCCTTCATCTGCGGCAGTTTCCAGTCCAGCATGAACTGGATGCGCTCGACCAGCACGTCCGGCTGTTTCAGCCAGCCCACCAGGATCGCCTTTTTCATGACCCGATCACCGTAAGCCGGGGCGATGCCCTGACGGGTGGAGCCGTAGGCGCCGTCACCCAGGCGTTGCTCTTCCAGGGTGTCTTCCAGCGCGTGCAGCGGCAGGCAGAGGGTGGCACGGTCAGAGATGGCGAGCTTGGGAATGACGCCGGAGGCCTTGACCTCTTCCAGCTCGACGGTGAGCTTCTCGGGGCTGATCACCATGCCGGGGCCCAGCACGACCAGGCAATCCGGGTTGAAGACGCCGCTCGGCACCTGGTGCAGCTTGAAGGTGCCCAGATCGTTGACCACGGTGTGGCCGGCGTTGTTGCCGCCCTGGAAACGAATACTGGCGCCAGCCTGGCCTGCCAGATAATCGACGATGCGGCCTTTGCCTTCATCACCCCAGTTAGCACCTACGACTACGATAGACGACATGACTCTTTCTCCTAAGACGTTAGGCGTCCATCCTAGGAGCCCCGTGAGGATTAGAAAAATTAATTATCTTTATAATTCCGATAAGAAAGCCATATAATTCCGGTGCAATTATCGACACCGCGCTCCCTTTCGTGGTGCCCGTGCCCTGGCGGCGCTGGCCCTGCCATCGACCCGGGAGAAGAGGAACCCCATGCTGGACATTCACTGGCTGCACACCTTCGTCACCCTGGCCCGGTTGCAGCACTTCGGCCAGACGGCCACCGAACTGCACATGACGCAACCCAATGTGAGCCTGCACCTCAAGAACCTGGAGCAGGCGACCCGGGTCAAGCTGGTAGAGCGCAGCCCGTTTCGCCTGACCCAGGCGGGGGAGCGGCTGCTGCAAAGCGCCGAGCGCGCCATCAACGAGCTGCAACTCTGCCAGTCCGATCTCAATGCCCTGAGCCAGTTGAGCCAGGGGACGCTCGCCATCGCCGCCAGCGACATCATCTCGCGCCTGCTGCTGATCCAGCCGTTCCAGCGCTTCAAGCAGGCCTTCCCCGGCATCGACCTCACCCTGTTCAACACCACCTCGGATCAGGCGGCGGATCTGGTGCGGGCGGGCAAGGCGGATCTGGGCTTCGTGATGGCACAAAAGCGCAGCGAGCCGCTCTTCTACACCGAGTTGCAGCAGGTGACCTGGTGTGCCCTGGGGCACGGCCTGGCCCGCTGGCAGGCGCGGGCCAGCTCGGGGGAGAGCGATCCTCTGGACGAGCCGACCCTGATCCTGCTGGGGCACGACACCCGGACCCGGGCATTGATCGATCCCTCCCTGCCCCTGCTCGGCCTGCCGAGCTGCCGCATCATGGAGGTGGGGAGCGTGGATGCCCAGCTCGACTGGGCCGAGGCGGGCTTTGGCGTCGCCATCGTGCCGGATTTCTCCCTTCACCCCAGGCTCAAGCTGACCGCCCCGGTGACCCGGCTCACCGATTTTCCCGGTACCAGCCTGGGGTACGTGGTGCGCCAGAACCAGGTGCTGTCGCGGGCCATCAAGCAACTGCTGCACTGGGTGGAGGAGGAGATCCAGAATCCGGCGCTGCTGCTGGCGCCGTGACAGGCCAGGCGCCCGTTCCCCATAACCAAGAGGCCACCCCTGGGGTGGCCTCTTGGTTGGTGTTCATTGCCCGGCGGGAGTTGTGGTCCCCACCGCGTGGCTGGGCGGGCTGGCCGGCATGGCCTGCGGTGATGGCGCCTCCAGCGGCGTTGCCGACGAGGCGGGCGCCTCAGGCGGGGTCAGGGGATGGCCTGGTGCCAGGGTTGCACTGCCCGGTGTGGGCGGCTCGGTCAGGGCCGGGGCCTGGTTGGTGGAGGCCGCCCCCGAACTGGTTGAGAGGGTCGCGGCGGCCGGCTGCTCCGGCAAGGTGTCGGACCCCTCCAGTGGCGCGGTGCCTTCCTGGGGGCCTGCCCCATCGGTCGGTGTGGCCGCGCTGCTCGCCGGGGGCAAGGTTGGCAGGGCACCCGAGGTCGCCACGGCACCGGATGCCGTGAGGGTGTCCGCCGGGAGGGTGGGCACGGCATCCAGCATGCCGGGATGGAGCAGGGCGATGCTGCCCGCCTGCATGCCTTCCCAGGTGAGGGGGGTCAGTGCCGGATGCAGCCGGGTGAACTGCTTGAGCCGCTCGTTCAGCACGTCCCGCAGGGTGCGCACCTCGCTTTCGGGCAGGCTGGCCAGGGCCACCAGTTCGGCGGTGACGGCGAAGGTATTGACGCCGCTTGTCTGCCCCGGATAGAGGTTGGCGCCGATGCGGCTGCGATCGTAGTAGGGGTGCTGCTTGAGCAGCTTGTCCACCTGTTCCCCCTCGATGGGAATGAGGCGGGCCTGACAGCGGCCGGTGAGATCGCCGATGGCCTGATTGGGGTGACCGGCGACCACGAAGGCGGCATCCAGGGTGCCGTCACAGAGCCCCTCCAGCCGGTTGCCCGGGGAGATCACGGGCGGGCGGCTGAAGTCGGCGATCCGCCACCCCATGGCATCGAGCAGGGCCCGGCTGGTGACCCTGTCCCCGGAGTTGGGGGCGCCGACATCGACCCGCTTGCCCTTGATGTCGGCCAGGGCGGTGATGTTGCTGGTGGCGCTGGCAATCAGGGTCAGGGACTCCTTGTGGAGCCGCAAGAGGCTGCGCAGCTGATCGTCCGGGGCCTGGCCCGCGAAGGGGCCGCTGCCGTGCACCGCATGGTAGAGCACATCCGACTGCATCAGGGCGAGCTGTACCTCTCCCTTGGCGAGCGCCGCCAGATTGGCGATGGAGCCCGAGGTACTCTGCACCGTGCAGTGCAGGCCGTGGCGGGCACTCTCCTCGTTGAGCAGGCGGCAGATGGCCCCCCCTGTGGGGTAGTAGACGCCGTTGAGGGCTCCCGTACCGATGGTGACATAGGCGGGGGAGGCGAAGAGGGAGGGCGCCAGCACGGCCGCAAGCCAGGGCAGGGCGGTACGTGGCAGACGCAACAGGGCAGAGAAGGCGAATGGGCGCATAGTGGACCGAAACCGTGGCTGAACATAAGGAGGAGGCGGGCTCATCCGGTGATGAGCCTCATCTTATCCGTATCAGACGGGAAGCTGAACGGATTTTACCGCTTTTGCGCGCACCGGGCGGCCTGGGGCCGCCGCCCGGGACGGTTCGCTAGCGGGTCTGGAGAATGGCTTTCTCCATGCGGGCCAGGGCCTCGGTGAGACGGGCCCGGGTGCAACCAAAGTTGAGCCGCACGAACTGGCCGTTGCCGAACTGGGCTCCGGGGGAGAGACCCACGCCCGCCTGTTCGAAGAAGGCGACGGGATCGTCCAGCCCCAGGGCGCTCATGTCGATCCAGGCGAGGTAGGTGGCCTGGTTGCGGGCCAGCTTGACGCCGGGCCAGCGGGCCACGGCCTGCTCGATCAGGGCCAGATTGCCGGTCAGGTAGTCGAGCTGTTCATTCAGCCACTGCTCGCCCCCCTCATAGGCCGCCTCGGCCGCCACGAACCCCAGCAGATTGACGTCGGCGCTGATGCCGCGCATCGCCTGTTGCAGCTTGAGCCGCAGGCGGGCATTGGGGATCACGGCGAAGGAGCAGCACAGCCCTGCGATGTTGAAGGTCTTGCTCGGCGCCATCATGACGGCGGAGCGCTCGGCCGCCTCCGGGCTCAGGGCACCATAGGGGATGTGGCGGGCATCCTTGTCCAGCAGCAGGTCGCAGTGGATTTCGTCGGAGCAGATCACCAGGTTGTGGCGCTCGGCGATGGCGTCGATGGCCAGCAGCTCTTCCCGGGTGAAGACGGTGCCGCCCGGGTTGTGGGGGTTGCACAGCAGCAGCAGATCCGCCGAGGGGGCCTGACGCTCAAGCTCTTCGAGATCCAGCACCCAGCGACCTTCTTCCTCCACCACGGGGACGGTGAGCAGGGGGCGGTCATTGAAGCCCGGCGCCTGCAGGAAGGGGTAGTAGACCGGCTTGGGGGTGATGATGCCGCGCCCGTGCTGGCTCCAGGCCTTGCAGGCGAGGTTGAGGCCCGGCACCACCCCGGGCAGGAAGACGAGCCATTCGGGCTGGATGGTCCAGCCATAGCGGCTGGCCAGACGCGATACGATGAGTTCGATGAGCCGGGGAGAGGGGCGCGAATAGCCGAAGATGCCGTGGGCGACACGCTGGGTGAGGGCCTCCAGTACGGCGGGGGGAGAGACGAAGTCGGTGTCTGCGACCCACATGGGCAGGACATCCTGACCCTTGTATTTGTCCCATTTCAGGCTCATGGTACCGCTGCGATCTATTTCCCGGTCAAAATCAAACATGTTAAATCCTTGTACTGGCGCTGGATGGGCTTCCAATGTACGGACTTGGACGCCCCCCCGCAACCCTTGAGGTGGCTGTTGATAATGACATAAAATAGCCGCCGCCATACGCCAAGCCCGCCCGCATCTGGCTCCTTTTTTTCTTCCATATCAATGGTATCTCTATGAGTTTGCTGTCTGCTGCCCGCAAGAGGCCGGATCCCGTCTCTCTTTCGTTTCTCGCCGTGACCTTTATGACCGGGGTGGCGGTGGCGCTGCAGGTGCCGACCTTGAGCCTGTTTCTGGCCGAGGAGGTGCAGGTGCGTCCCTTCCTGGTGGGGCTCTTCTACACGGTGAACGCGGTGATCGGCATCCTCATCAGCCAGTGGCTCGGCCACCGCTCCGACAACAAGGGGGATCGCAAGCAGCTGATCCTGCGCTGCTGCTTCGCCGGCATCGTGCTCTCCCTGCTGTTTGCCTGGAACCGGCAGTACTGGTTGCTGGTGAGCCTGGGGGTGCTGCTGGCGAGCCTGACCGCCACCGCCAGCCCGCAGCTGTTCGCCCTGGCGCGGGAATACGCCGACAGCCGCAACAAACAGGCCGACATGTTCAGCTCAGTGCTGCGGGCCCAGTTCTCCCTGGCCTGGGTAATCGGGCCGCCCATCGCCTTCGCGCTCGCCATCGGCTACGGCTTTGAGGTGATGTATCTGGCCTCGGCGCTGGCCTATGTCATCTGCGCCTTCGTGGTGTGGCGCTGGCTTCCCTCCCTGCCGCTGCCGGTGATGGACAGCGAGGTGGAGCGGGTGAGCAGCTGGCGGGATCCGTCGGTGCGGGCGCTCTTCATCGCCTCCACCCTGATGTGGACCTGCAACAGTATGTACCTCATCAACATGCCCCTCTACATCACCCGCGAGCTGGGGCTGGAGGAGAAGCTGGCCGGTTTGCTGATGGGCACGGCGGCGGCCCTGGAGATCCCCTTCATGCTGCTGGCGGGCTACTACACCCGGCGCTTCGGCAAGCGGCCCATGATGCTGCTGGCGGTGCTGGCCGGGGTCGGTTTCTATGGCGGTCTCGTGACCCTGTCGAGCCAGCATGCCCTCATTGCGCTGCAACTGCTCAATGCCATCTTCATCGGCATCGTGGCCGGCATCGGCATGTCCTATTTCCAGGACCTGATGCCGGGGCGCGCCGGGGTGGCGACCACGCTCTTTTCCAACAGCATCCGCACCGGCTCCATCATGGCGGGGGCCATCGCGGGGACGGTGGCGGAGCTCTGGAGCTTCCACGGGGTCTTCATGGTGGCGGCGGCCCTGGCGCTGATGGCACTGGCCGCCTGCTGGCGGGTCCCCAACGTATAGGGGATGCAAAGGGGAGCCGATGTCCGGCTGTGCCGGCACCAGTGCCCCGGTCGTGCGGGGAAGAAGCGGCCTTACCTGGGGTTGTCTCCCTGGTATTCGATGCGCAGGCAGCGCAGCAGCAGCTCGGCCGCCGGCCCCAGCGCCTCCACCGAGGGGGTGAGCAGGTAGGTGTAGAGATAGCGCTCGTTGCCGCCGGTGAGGTCGAGCTGCACCAGCGAGCCCTCGGCGAGCTCCTCCTGCACCAGGTGGCGGGGCACCCAGGCGTAACCCATGCCAAGGCGCACCATGTTGAGCACCTCATGATAGTGGGTCGCCTTCCAGCCGGTGTCGTCCGCATCGTTCCAGTCCACCGAGCGGTGGATGGGGGGATGCAGGCTTATCTGGTTGTGGCTGGCCAGCACCTCGGCGGTGATGGGCTCTCCCTGCTCCGCAAGGGGGTGGCCCGCTGCGCACAGAGGAAGCAGACAGACTTCGTCCAGCGGCAGGCCGGTGCGATCCTGGGGCAGGTGCTCGGAGAGCATCAGATCTCCCGCCTGCAGCGCATTGAAGTGGCAGTGGATCCGCTCGTGCAGGTTGATGCGGCAACCGCGGCTGCGGGGGTAGAAGTGGGCCAGCGCCCGGTAGAGGCGCTCCCGCGGCTGCACCACGGACACATAGAGGTTGATCTGCGGCTCCCACTGCCGCTCCAGGTTGTTGGCCAGGTTCTCCAGCTCTTCCACCTGCTGGCTGAGTTGGCGCGCCCGCTTGAGGAAGATCTCCCCCGCCGGCGTCAGCACCGCCTTGCGTCCCCGCACCTCCAGCAGGGCCACCCCCAGACTCTGTTGCAGCTTGGCAACCGCATGATTGAGGGAGGATTGGCTCTTGTTCAGCGCCTCGGCAGCCTGGGCATAACCGCCGCAGTCCACCACGGCCTGAAAGATCCGCCATTGCTCAAACGTGCTCTTGGGACGAAACATAGTGCAACCTGTCTGGGGCCGATGGGATTCAACAGGGCGCGCCTTGGCACCCCCTCTTCACTGTAATCCCATCCGGTTGATTTGTTGATTTATTTGGGCTGGGCCACGAAGGTCTTGCCGCTCTGGCCCTGACTGTCACGCCCCATCAGGTAGAGATAGAGGGGCATCAGATCGGCCGGGGTCTTGAGGGTTTGCGGATCTTCCGCCGGGAAGGCGCTGGCCCGCATCCTGGTGCGGGTGCCGCCCGGGTTCAGGGTGTTGACCCGCACCCTGGTGTTCTCCAGCTCGTCCGCCAGCACCTCCATCATGCCTTCGACGGCGAACTTGGAGATGGCATAAGTGCCCCAGTAGGCGCGTCCCTTGCGGCCCACGCTGGAGGAGGTGTAGACGATGGACGCCTCGCCGTGCTCCTTGGCGGTCTGGCGAATGAGGGGCAGCAGCGCCTGGGTCAGCAGGAATTCGGATTTGACGTTGACCTGCATCACCTCGTCCCACTCCTGCTCCTGAATGTGTTCGAACGGCGACAGGGTGCCGAGCAGCCCGGCGTTGAACAGCACGCCGTCGAGGCGGCCGAACTGCTGGGCGAAGGTCTCCGCCATGCCGCGGTAGTGGGTGGCAGTAGCCCCTTTCAAGTCCACCGGCACGATGGCGGGCAGGGGGTGACCGGCCGCTTCAATCTGGTCGTAGACCGCCTCCAGCTTGGCACTGGTGCGCCCGAGCAGGATCACGGTGGCGCCGTGGGCCGCATAGGTGAGGGCCGCTTCGCGGCCGATGCCGTCACCGGCACCCGTCACCAGAATGACCTTGTCCTTGAGCAGATCACGGGGGGCCTGATAGTCGAGCATGTGGACTCCTGTTAACAATGCCTGGCGGCTTGGCGCAACGAATCGAGTGGGCAAGTGTACTGATCCGGCCCGGCAGTTGACCAGTATGAGACGGCAAAAATGTGAATAAAACAGGGCGATAGCATCGATCCCTCCGTCCTTGGCACGGGAGATGGCAGAGTTTTTGCGCGAGGGGGGCAAACTCCTTACTATGTGAAAAAACCGGACATTGAGCGGAGCATCAAGTGGCATTTTTGACCGAATACGGCCTGTTTCTGGCCAAGACCCTCACCTTCTTGCTGGCCATCGGCGCCGTCATCCTGATGGTGGCGAGCAGCCGCCAGCCCAAATCCCGCAAGGGGGAGCTGGTGGTGACCGATCTCTCCGGCGAGCTGGAGCAGGGGCGCCATCAACTGCAGGCAGCCCTGGCGGGCAAGGCCGAGCGCAAGCAGATGGAGAAGACCCGCAAGGCGGAGCACAAGGCCAAAGCCAAGGGGGAGGATGAGCGCAGCCGGCTGTTCGTCATCGACTTCAACGGCAGTATGGATGCCAAGGAGGTGGCCTCCCTGCGGGAAGAGGTGAGCGCCGTGATAGGCGTGGCCCGCCCCGGGGACGAGGTGCTGCTGCGCCTCGAATCCGGCGGCGGCGTGGTGCACGGCTACGGCCTGGCCGCCTCCCAGTTGCAGCGGCTGCGGGACAAGGACATCACGCTGACCGTGGCCATCGACAAGGTGGCGGCGAGCGGTGGCTACATGATGGCCTGCGTCGCGGACAAGATCCTGGCGGCGCCGTTCGCCATCGTCGGATCCATCGGTGTCATTGCCCAGATGCCGAACTTCAACAAGCTGCTCAAGAAGCACGACATCGAATTCGAGATGCACACCGCAGGCCAGTACAAGCGCACCATCACCATGTTCGGCGAGAACGACGATCTGGGGCGGGAGAAGTTTCGCGAGGAGCTGGGGGCCATCCACGAGCAGTTCAAGGCCTTCGTGGCCGAGCACAGACCCGGTCTCGACATCGACAAGGTGACCACCGGCGAGCATTGGCTGGCGAGCCAGGCCAAGCAGCTCGGTCTGGTGGATGCGCTTTGCACCAGCGATGACTACCTGCTGGCCCAGGCCAGCCATCACAAGGTGGTCGGCATCCGCTACAGCAAACCAAGGAGCCTGACCCAGAAGCTTGGCAAGCAGGCGGCACTGGGGCTGGAGGGGGCCCTCGGCCGCCTGTGGCAGCAGAGCCCCTGGCGCTGAGAACCTGTTTCGAGCTTACTGCGAGGTCGTGATCAAGGCTCATGTGCTGCTCGGAATCCTCATGTGTATCTACACACTCCGGTTCCTGCGCTGCTCTTCACCTTGCTGACGATCTCTCGCTACAGCTCATGAACAGGTTTTATAGCTCAGTGCAAAGGACTAAAAAGAGAGCCGGGCATTGCCCGGCTCTCTTTTTTTATTGCGTCGGCTCTGCAGGCCGATGGCGCACCTCAGCGCTGGAAGGGGTAGACGGAACCCAGTTTCAGGATCTGGGTCAGCTCGTCCAGGGCGGTGCGGGTCTCCAGCACCAGGGAGGGGTCCCGCAGATCGTCCAGCGCCAGGCTGTCGCGATAGTGCTTCTCGACCCACTGATCCAGGCGGGCAAACTGGTTGTCGGTGATGAGGCAGGCCGGGTTGACCGCGGCGAGCTCGGTGTCGTTCATGGCAACCCGCAGGCGCAGACAGGCGGGGCCGCCGCCGTTTCTCATGCTCTGCTTCACGTCCATGTAGTGGACGTCCTTGATGGGGGTGCCCAGGGTCACCAGCCTGGCCAGATAGGCGGACACCGCCGGGTTGTCGCGGCATTCGGTGGGGGCGATGATCGCCATCTCGCCGGATGGCAGGGTGAGGATCTGGGTGTTGAACAGGTAGGACTTCACCGCATCCTGCACCGACACTTCGCTGGTCGGCACTTCGATGAAGTGCAGGTCCCCCTCGCCGAACTTGGTACGCACCTCGGCCAGAGCAGCCTCGGTATGGAGGAACGCCTGCTGGTGGAAGAAGAGCACGTTCTGGTTGCCCACCGCGATGACATCGTTGTGGAACACCCCCTGATCGATCACGTCCGGGTTCTGTTGAATGAAGACCGCACTCTCATCCCCCAGGCCATGCAGGCGGGCGATGGCCTGGCTCGCCTCCAGGGTCTGGCGGGCCGGATAGCGTTTGGGCGCGGGCTGGGAGACGTCGAAGGCGCTGCGGCCATAGACGAACAGCTCGACCCCCGCTTCGCCATAGGCGCGGCACAGCCGGGTGTGGTTGGCGGCGCCTTCGTCACCGAAGTGGTCGTTCTCCGGCAGATGTTGGTGGTGATAGAAGTGGCGATCGTTGTTGAACACGGCCCGCAGGATGCGCCCGGTCACCTCGGGCTCCAGGGAGCGGTGGAACTTGTTGGTCAGGTTGGCGGGGGTGAAGTGAATGCGGCCATCCTGGGTGTCGGCGCTCGGGGAGACGGTGGCGGCGTTGGCGGTCCACATGCTGGAGGCCGAATAGCAGGCGGCCAGCACGGCGGGGGCCTGTCTGGCGGCCTGGGCCAGGACGCTGGCGTCGTTGCCGGTGAAGCCCAGGCGGCGCAGGGTCGCGAGATCCGGTCTCTCCTGAGGAGCCAGCACGCCCTGCACCATGCCGAGGTCGGTCAGCGCCTTCATCTTGCGCAGCCCCTGCTTGGCCGCTTCCTTGGGGTTGGAGGCCTCTTTGGCGTTGCTCTGGGAGGCGACGTTGCCATAGGAGAGGCCGGCATAGTTGTGGGTGGGGCCGACCAGGCCGTCGAAGTTGACCTCGAAGTGCTTCATGATCACATCCTTTCGATTTTTATATGGGGAGCGGTTCCTTCCGCGCACAAAGCTGCGGTGTGCGGCCATTATAAAGAGATTTCATCCTTTGTAACAAGCTGATAACCAGAATGGGTTTTTATGTCACAAGGGTGGCTGGATATGTCATTTCCAATCTAAAAAAGGGGGGGATATAGCATAAAAACAAAAAAGCGGTTGCTTCCCGCGCCCCGGCTTCGCATTAATAAATAAAGAAGCAGGGCGGTTCGGGCTGTCGGGCAAATTGACCCGCAAGATTGCTTTTTCCCGTCAAATCTCTTATACAGCCCCACAAAACCGCACGCCAACCCCGTCGGGTGCAATGAGGATAATAGTTACAGCATGGGCAAATCACTGGTCATCGTGGAGTCTCCGGCCAAGGCCAAGACCATCAACAAATATTTGGGCAAGGACTACGTGGTGAAATCCAGCGTAGGCCACGTGCGCGATCTGCCGACCAGCGGCAGCGCCAGCACCGAGCCCAAAAAACCTGTCATTCGCGGCATCAAGCTCAGCGAATCCGAGAAGGCGGCCAAGGATCGCAACGCCCTGTTCTCAAGGATGGGCATCAACCCGACCGCAGGCTGGCAGGCCAACTACCAGATTTTGCCCGGCAAGGAAAAAGTGGTCAGCGAGTTGCAAAGTCTGGCCGCCAAGGCTGACACCATCTATCTCGCAACCGACTTGGATAGAGAGGGGGAAGCGATCGCCTGGCACCTGCGCGAGATCATCGGTGGCGACGACAGCCGCTACAAGCGCGTGGTGTTCAACGAGATCACCAAGAGCGCCATCCAGGAGGCGTTCGCCCAGCCGTCCGAGTTGAACATTCATCGCGTCAACGCCCAGCAGGCCCGTCGTTTCCTCGACCGGGTGGTGGGTTACATGGTCTCCCCGCTCTTGTGGAAGAAGCTGGCCCGCGGCCTCTCCGCCGGTCGGGTGCAATCCGTCGCGGTGCGCCTCATCGTCGACAAGGAGCGCGAGATCAAGGCGTTCGTGCCGGTGGAGTTCTGGGATCTCAACGCCGACCTGCTGACCGCCGAGAAGAGCGAGCTGCGCATGGAGGTGGTCAGCCGCAACGGAGCCGACTTCAAGCCGGTGACCCAGGCCGAGACCTTCGCCGCCGTGGCGGCCCTGGAAGGGGTCGACTACAAGGTGGTGAACCGGGAAGACAAGCCGACCGGCTCCAAGCCGTCCGCTCCCTTTATCACGTCCACCCTGCAGCAGGCGGCTTCTACCCGTCTGAGCTTCGGGGTCAAGAAGACCATGATGATGGCCCAGCGTCTCTATGAAGCGGGTTACATCACTTATATGCGTACCGACTCCACCAACCTCAGCAAAGAGGCGGTGGACGCGGTGCGGGAATACATCGGCGAGCAGTATGGTGCCGCCTACCTGCCGAGCGAGCCGAACCTCTACGGCGCCAAGGCCAATGCCCAGGAGGCCCACGAGGCGATCCGCCCCTCCAGCGTCCAGGTGACTGCCGAGATGCTGGAAGGGATGGAGCCCGATGCCATGCGGCTCTATGACCTCATCTGGCGCCAGTTTGTCGCCTGCCAGATGACCCCGGCCCAGTACGACTCCTCCACCCTGACCGTCAAGGCAGGGGAGTTCGAGCTCAAGGCGCGCGGTCGCACCCTGCGCTTCGCCGGCTGGACCAAGGCCCTGCCGCCCATGGGCCGCAAGGGTGAAGACAGCCAGCTGCCGGCGGTGACCGTCGGCGAGGTGCTGAAACTGGTCAAGCTGGATCCGCGCCAGCACTTCACCAAGCCGCCCGCCCGCTTCACCGAAGCGGCCCTGGTACGCGAGCTGGAAAAGCGCGGCATCGGCCGTCCGTCCACTTACGCCTCCATCATCTCCACCATCGTCGACCGTGGGTATGTGCGGGTCGAGAGCCGCCGCTTCTTCGCCGAGAAGATGGGGGAGATCGTCACCGACCGCCTGGTGGAAAACTTCGTCGAGCTGATGAACTACGAGTTCACCGCCAAGATGGAAGACAAGCTCGACGGCATCGCCGAGGGGAGCCTGGAGTGGAAGAAGGTGCTCGACGCCTTCTACGCCGAGTTCACCCAGGAGCTGGAGCAGGCCGACAAGCCCCATGAAGAGGGGGGCATGCGTGCCAACCAGATGGTGCTGACCGACATCGACTGCCCGGATTGTGGCCGCAAGATGGGTATCCGTACCGCCACCACCGGCGTCTTCCTCGGCTGCTCCGGCTATGCCCTGCCGCCCAAGGAGCGCTGCAAGAAGACCATCAACCTGGTCAGTGCGGACGAGTTCGTCTCCGCCACCGACGGGGACGAGGCGGAAACCGATGCCCTGCGTGCCAAGCATCGCTGCGGGATCTGCGGCACCGCGATGGACGCCTACATCATCGACGATAGCCGCAAGTTGCACGTCTGCGGTCGCAACCCGGATTGCGATGGCTACGAGGTGGAACAGGGGCAGTTCAAGCTCAAGGGCTACGAAGGGCCGAGCATCGAGTGCGATCGCTGCGGCTCCGAGATGCAGCTCAAGAACGGCCGTTTCGGCAAATACATGGGTTGTACCAACGAGAGCTGCAAGAACACCCGCAAGATCCTGAAAAATGGCGACATTGCGCCGCCGAAAGAGGATCCGGTACCCCTGCCCGAGCTGAAATGTACCCAGTCCGACGCCCACTTCGTGCTGCGGGACGGCGCCGCCGGCCTCTTCTTGGCCGCCAGCAACTTCCCCAAATCCCGCGAGACCCGTGCGCCCCTGGTGGAGGAGCTCAAGCGCTTCCGCGATCGCCTCTCCCCCAAGCACCAGTACCTGGCGGACGCCCCGGCGTCAGATCCTGACGGAAACGCCTCCGTGGTGCGCTTCAGCCGCAAGACCAAGGAGCAGTACGTGATGACCGAGGTCAACGGCAAGGCGACCGGCTGGACAGCCCATTACGACAACGGAAAATGGCAGGAGAGCCTGCCCAAGGCGAAGAAAGCCTGATGGCGACGCCGCTCACAGCATGATGAAAGAGGCCCCTTGCGAGGGGCTTCTTTGTTGGTGGATGGCGATATACTGGAATGGCTGCATGGATGGCAGCGCAAGACAGGGAGTTGTCATGGAGATACATGAAATACGGCCGGGCATGACCTGCCTGACCCGTGAAGGGACAGCCTATGTGCTGGAGGTGGACAGACAGAGTCTGCTGGTGCTCTTGCAACGGGAGGATGAGACCATCCCGGTACAGGTGCGCAGCGATGACATTCTGGGACCCATTGCCAGCGACTAGGGAAGAGAACGTGACGGAGGGCGATCACAGAGGCCCTCCCTTTGTTGCAAGAGCCCCTATCCCTTCGGGACGTGCCAGCCTCGTCAGAAGGGAACCAGAAAGAGCAGCTCGGCCAGGTCGGGCTGCCACTGCCACTCCCGCATCCTGACCCGCCCGCCAATCACGGGCACCCCCTCCTCCTGCAGCAGCCCCGCTTGCCTGTCAAAGCCTGCGGATCCTTTTGGCAGCGAAATGGTGCCTGCCGCCCCCAGCACCCGGTGCCAGGGCAGCACCTTGTCGGTCTCCCGCAAGACTTTTCCCACCAGTCGTGCCCGTCCGGGCAGGCCCGCGAGGTCCGCCACCTGGCCGTAGCTCACCACGCGGCCGGGGGGGATCAGGGCGAGGATCGCCTCGATGCGGGCCGTCTTGTCCAGAGGGGGCGCGTTCGTTCTCATGATGATGGCTCGTCAAAAACAGCAGAAGCGCCATTGTGGCGCTTCTGTCATGGGGCTTGCAATCTGTCAGCCGAAGGTCTGGCTCAGTCCCCTGAGCTCGCGGGCCCGCCTGAGCAGCTCTTGGCTGGAGTCGTCCACCGCCTGGATCTTCTGGCTGTTGGCGCGGGAGTATTCGGAGATCTGGTGGATGTTGCGGCTGATCTCCTCCACCACCACCTGCTGCTGCTCCGCGGCGGCGGCGATCTGGGTGGAGAATTCGGTCACCTGATCGATTTCCCCCAGCACCAGGTGCAGGTTGCCTGATCCCTGGCGGGTCATCTCGACACATTCCCGGGTCTGGGCCAGGTTGTCCTGCATCATGCCCTGCCAGCGTTCCAGGGTGTGCTGGATCTGGCTGATGCTGCCCTGGATCTGCTCGGTCGCCTTGTGGGTACGGGTCGACAGAGTGCGCACCTCGTCCGCCACCACCGCAAAGCCGCGCCCCTGCTCGCCGGCACGGGCGGCCTCGATGGCGGCGTTGAGGGCCAGCAGGTTGGTCTGCTCGGCGATGCCCTGGATTTCACCCATCACGCTGCCAATGCGCTCCGACTCGCTGGCGAGCTCCACCGCGGAGTGGAAGGCCTGCTCCGCCTGGCTGGCCAGCCTGGTCATCTGCTGCTGGGTCTGGTCCAGCTGTTCCACCGTGCTCTGGCAACTGCTGCGTGCCTCGGTCACCTGGCCGTTGGTGTCCTGGATATTGCGGGCAATCTCGTGTGCGGTGCTGGCCATCTGGGTCATGGCGGCCGCCATCTGCTGGGTCTGGGCATCCTGCTCGTTGATGTCGAGGAAGGCGCGGTGTGAGGAGTCCTGCAGATCGGTTGCCAGGGCCTGAAGCGGATGGGTGGCATCGTCGACCCGCCCCAGCACGGTGCGGATCCGGGCCTGCAGCATCTTCAGGTGAAAATCGGCGATGGCACCCGGGGCATCCCCCGAATAGACCAGCCGGGTCAGGCTGTCATATTGCTGACCGAGCTGCCTGAGATAGCGGGGCAAGGCGATGAGCTCGCGCCAGTAGGCGCCCGCAATGACGAGGGGGGGAAGCAGCATCAGCAGCGCGGTGAGGGGGCCCTGGGTGAGGGCGGCCCAGACCAGCAGCGCCAGCAGCGGCAGGCCGAGCATCAGCGGCCTGAAACGGCGCAGCGAGGGGCGAGCCGGGGTGCCCCGTTGCTCGGCCGAAAGCAGGGCCCGATAGGCCTGGGCGGCTGCCTGCTTGAGCTGGGGGTCGGGCTTGCAGCGCACCGACTGGTAGCCGCTTATCTTGCCGTGCTCGTAGATGGGGGTGACGTAGGCGTCGACCCAGTAATAGCGGCCATCCTTGCAGCGGTTTTTCACCACTCCCCGCCAGGGGTTGCCCTCCTTGAGGCGATCCCAGAGGTCGGCGAAGGCGGCCTTGGGCATGTCGGGGTGGCGAACCAGGTTGTGGTTGTGGCCGACCAGTTCATCGACCTGATAACCGGCGATGCGGCAGAAGGCGGGGTTGGCGTAGGTAATGACGCCGCGCAGATCCGTGGTGGAGACGAGTTGCACGTCGGCGGGAAATTCCACTTCACTGTCCACGACCTGGGCGTGTTTACGGGCCATAAGGGTAAGCTCCGATCTGTTTGCTGATTGTTATTGTGGCGGAACCGCAGGGAGATGCATCCCCTGTCTGGTTTCATCGGGGGCCTTATTTTGCCAACAAAGGCAGATGAAAAGTAGGGGCTAGGTTGGGTTTTTGTTGTTGATGGGTAAAAAAACGGCGACCAAAAGGTCGCCGAAAAGAAAAAGATAACACTACCTCTGTGGCACCCGGTAACGCACTTGCAACTGGTCGAGGATGTGCAGCTGGCCGGGCAGACGGGCGACGAAGTGCTCCCACACCTTGCGGGCGGGAGTGCTCCAGGCCACCTCTGCCGTGGCCAGCATGCGCGGGAACAACATGTAGTCGAGACGATCGCGAGAGGTGATCAGTTCCGACCACAAGGGGCTCAGCACCCCCAGGATGTTATCGTTGGCATGGAAATCGGCCGGGGCAGGATCGCATGCATGCACCTGCGCCAGGTTGAGGGTACCCGCCCAGTAGAGTCCCGGTTCGTGGATGTCCTGACTCCAGGCGAGATCCAGATAGAGGTGCTGGGCAGGCGCCATCACCACGGGGTAACCGGATGCGGCGGCATCCAGGCCGGCCTGGAAGCTGGTCCAGGCGAAGACGGTGGCCTCCCGGCTCACCTTGTCACCGTGCAGTATCTCCTCCCACCCCAGCATCTGCTTGCCCTTGCGGGCCAGGTACTGCTGGCAGTGGCGCAGCAGGTGCCCCTGCAGCTCGCGGCAATCCTGATACCCCTGCTCGGCCATGAGCTGCTGGCAGGCGGGACTGTCGGTCCAGACGCCGGTGGGCACTTCGTCCCCCCCCATGTGAACCTGACTCCCTGGGAAGAGATCGCACACCTCGTCCATCACGGCGTCCAGGAACCGGTAGGTGCCGGGCAGGGCCGGGTTAAGCACGTTGTCGTCGAAATATTGCACCGAGAGGTAGCGGGAGCGGTCTGCCTCTTCCACCAGCAGCTCGGGCAGCGCCTTGATGGCGGCGTGACAGTGCCCCGGGATGTCTATTTCCGGAATGATGGTGATGCCAAGCCCGGCGGCGTAGGCGACCAGCTCGCGCACCTCGCTCTGGGTGTAGTAACCGCCATAAGGGTCGGGGCCGCCGCTCAGCTGGGGCCCCACCGCCAGGCCATGGCCGCGCCAGGCTCCCACGGCGGTCAGCTGGGGGAAGGTCTTGATCTCAAGGCGCCACCCCTCGTCATCGGTGAGGTGCCAGTGGAAGCGGTTGAACTTGTAGAGGCTCATCTGCTTGAGCAGGCGCTTGAGGGTGGCGATGGAGTGGAAGTGGCGGGCACAGTCGAGGAAGATGCCGCGAAAACCGAAGCGCGGTGCATCCCGCACCGTCAAGCAGGGCAGGCTCTCTCCGTGTTGCAGCGCCCACTGGGCCAAGCTCACCAGCCCGTGTCGCCAGCCCGCCTCGCCGGCGGCCCGGATGACGATCTCCTCAGGGGTGATGGTGAGCTCATACCCCTCGGGGGGAAGTGTCGCCTCGACGAGGTGGATCTCCGCATCGTGATCCTGGGTCAGGGCCAGGCCTGTCAGCTCGTTGAAATGGGCGAGCAGGGAGGCGAGGGGAACGGGGCCGTCGACGTGGGCCCGCTCGGCCAGCCGGAAGTTGCCTTCTGTATAAATCAGGTGGGCGGGCTGGGGCACGAGGCCGTTGACGGCCTCCACCTGTGGCAGGTCGGGGCCCGGGGAGGGCGGGTTGGTCAGGCCAAGGTCTTCCCCCTCCAGCACCAGGGGTTGCAGCTGTCCCTTGCTCTCCAGGCTCAGGAAGAAACCCTTGGGCATATCGGAGTCATGCTTGAGCGGGGTGTTGCGACAGCAGAAGCGCAGCTCGCTCACCCCCTCGTGGGGCACCATGACCTTGTAACTGCCGCTCTGGCGCTCCAGAGCGCCCCCTTCGATCGAGTGGGGATCGATCTGGCGGGCGAGGCAGAAGTGGAGTTTCCAGGGGGCTGCTGGCAGTTGGCTCAGGGTGAAGCGAAACCAGACATCGTCACCGTCACGGTGATCGACCCGGGTGTGGATCAGGGGTGCGGACATGGGAATTCCTCTGATGGGGTGAAGGAAACGGGAACCTGTCCCGCAGGTGTTGTCGGCCCGACCAGGCTCAGGGATGCAGACATGGCAGCGTCTCCGTCCTGGCAAACAGGATGGCCCCCTCCAGCGCGTCGCGCTTGGGGGCGATCAGATGGAAGTGGCCCAGACGGGGGGCGAGGCGCGTGCCGATGCCGCCCAGCAGGGCGATCCGGTCTGCCCCGAGCTGGGTCATGCCCTCCAGCAGCATGCCGAGCTGGGCACAGGTCTCATCCAGCAGGGCGGTGGCGAGCTCGTCCCCGTCGCTTGCGGCATCGAATACCCAGGGGGCGAAGCGGCCATAGTCGGCCGGGATGGCGCGCGCAGCCCAGCGCACCACCTCGGCCTGATCCCGCTTGAAGTGATCCATCAGACGCACCGCCAGGGTGCTGGGGGGCAGGATGCCGTCGTGGCAGAGCAGGGACTGCTGGATGGCGCGCAGCCCGAGCCAGGCGCCGCTGCCGAGATCCGAGACGGGGAAGCCGCGACCCGAGCAGGTGCGAAGGCGTCCCTCCCGGTAGATGAGCCCCGCCGAGCCGGTGCCCGCGATGAGGATGGCCCCCTCCTGGCCGTCGAAGGCGCCGAGGCAGGCACCAAAGGCATCGGAGGTGAGCTTCACCCGCGCAAACGGGAAGGGCATGGTCAGCATGGCGTGGTAGCAGTCGGCGAGCTCGGCGGAGGCGAGTGCGAGCCCGACTCCCATCCGCTGTTCGCTCTCTCTGGGCAGACCCGCGTCGATGCGGGCCTGATCGATGGCAGCCAGCACATGGCCGTGGGCGAGGGCTATGCCCAGCTCCAGATTGGAGCCGGCGGCGCGCCCCTCGCCGAGCAGCTTGCCTGCGTTGTTGCGAATGCGGGCCCGGGTGTGGGTGCCGCCGCCGTCCACCCCGACCCAGAACTCAATCATGGGGGCCTCCCTGCGCGCTTTGCCAGGTGATGGCCAGGGTAAACCTGGCTGGCGGTATGGAGGATCCAGGGCTCTCCCCGGTGCCAGTGATGTGTGAACCGCTCTCAATCATGGTGGCCTCCTTGTGCGCTCTGCCAGGTGATGGCCAGGGCGAACCAGGCGGCGTGCGGGATCCATTGCTCCCCCCAGCGCCAGTTCTGATCCAGTCGATCCTTGTACGCCTCTGGAATAAAGGCCACGTCATTTTCGTCATCGAAGCCGGCGGTGATGCCGTTGCAGATCCCCCCCTGCGCATTGGGGTAGCCGGCGGTGTATTCCGGGTTGTTGATGCCCTGACCCGCCAGCATGCAGGCGTTGAAGGGGTTTCTCCCCAGGATCCAGTCGAGCTGCTGCTGGCCGAAGGTGCGCAGCAGTGCGCTCTGCCCGGGCAGGTGCTGTGCGGCAGCAAACGCCATGGTGGCGAGCGATGCCAGCCGGGCGTTCTCCCCCTGCCACCAGTAACCGGATTCGTTGTGGTGGGGCATGAAAAAGCTCACCCGGGGCGCCTCATCGACCCCTTTCACATACTGGCGGGCGAGGGCGAAGGGATTGCCTGCCCGGGCCGCGAGGGCCAGCTCGGCCGCCAGGGCCTGCTCGGCAACGGTCCTGGCCGCCCACTGGCGCGCCGGATCCGGCTCGATGGCGAGATACTCCAGCAGCGCCAGCACCGGCAGGCCCGCTTCGGCGGCGTGGTAGTAGGGGCGAGAGCCATCGTCGTTGGCGGCCCAATGGTGGCCGAGATCGGGGTGGGCGCGCTGGCGGGCGCACAGCCGGCCGGCCCGATCCCGCGCCTCGGCGAGCCACTCGGCGCCCAGCGTTCTGGTGAGCTCGACCGCCGCCAGCAGGGCGCAATAGTCGTCGATGATGTTCTCGACCCCGTCGTCCAGGTAGGCGAGGTTGTGCTCGCGCAGGTGCAGGTAGCCGCGTCTGGCCGCGTCGGCATACTGGCTTGTGTCAAGGTCGCCGCCAATCGGTTCCCGGGCGGCGCGGGCCAGGGCGGCGATGGCCATGCCGCCCCCCTGGCGAAAACCCGCCTGCCAGCGGGCGGACTTGATCCCCTGCTGGGTCGCATAGGCGCACAGCTCTCGCTGCTCGGGATCCTTGCTCCACTTGTCGAACAGGGTCATGTAGAAAAAGCCGCTCTCGTCCTGCATCCGGCAGAGAAAATCCGCCCCGTGCAGCCCCTCGTCACTGAGCCGTTTGCACAGGTTCATCCCGTCGATGTCACGACGTGTCGCCAGGAGTTCCCGGCACTTGAGCAGGGACCAGACCACCATGGGGGTCTGCTGGGGATTGAGGTAGTTGGCGTAGGAGAGGTGACTCAGGTACTTGCTCATGTCGCCGCTGGCGTCGAACCAGCCGCCATGTACGTCCCGGCGCTGATCGGTGCCAAAGAGGCGTGCCCTGCGGTCCGCCCGGTCGAAGGTGCCGCTGGCGCGTTGTCCCTTGAAGTAGTGGATGACATCGGAGAGGCAGCGGCGCGCCAGCAGCCCTCGGTCGATGGCAAAGGGGGGGGATCGCACCAGACGCTCCTGCGCTCCCGTGGTCACGACGGCCTCCAGCCGGTAGTGGCCGGGCTCGGTGAAGGCGGAGAAATCGGCCCGCCAGTAGTGGCGCCCCTGCCAGCCGGGGACGCATCCCGCTGCCACCAGCGGCGTCTCCAGCAAAAGGTGGTCGTCCTGCTGGCGCAGCAACCTGACGTGGCCGCGGATATCGAGGTCGGCGCCGCACTGCAGCAGGGCGCTCTTCTCCCCGTGACATTCGTAACCCACCTGGTTGATCAAAAGTTCCATCAAGGTCTTACTCCGAAGGCTCGCCCCTGGCGGGCGAGGCTCATTGCGGGGCCTTGCGGCCCCGACGCGAGGCATGGCCGGGCGACGGCGCCCGGCCGCGGGCCTGCTTACCCCTGTTCGTGGAGGTAGCAGCGCACGAAGTGGTTGTCGGCGAGACGGGTCACCGGCGGCAGGCTCTCCTTGCAGCGGGGCATGGCCTGATGGCAGCGCCCGGCAAAGGGACAACCACGGGATTCCGGGGTCCAGAGCGGGATCTCCCCCTTGCGGCCTCCCTCCAGCTCGGCGTGGATGCTCTTCTCGGGGTCCGGCACCGCCGAGATGAGCAACTGGGTGTAGGGGTGCTGGGGGTGGTGCAGGATCTCGTCCACCTCTCCCCACTCCACCATGTGACCCACGTACATCACCGCCAGATCTTCCGCCACGTAGCGGGCGGTGGCGATGTCGTGGGTGATGTAGAGCATGGAGACGCCGAGCTCGTTCTTCATCTGCTCCATCAGGTTGAGGATGCCGATGCGAATGGAGACGTCGAGCATGGAGGTGGGTTCGTCCGCCAGCACCACTTCCGCCTCCACCGCCAGGTTGCGGGCGATGTTGACCCGCTGGCGCTGGCCGCCGGAGAGCTGGTGCGGGTACTTGGCCGCGGTCGCCTTGGCGGGGGTCAGCCCCACCTTTTCAAGGAGGCCATAGACCATGTCGGGCAGATCCCGCTTGTCGCTCACCTTGCTGTGCAGCAGCAGGGGACGGGCGATGTGGTGGTAGATGGTATGGGTCGGATTAAGTGAGCCGAACGGATCCTGCCACACCATCTGCACGCTCTGGCGATAGTCCAGCAGGGCGGTGCCCTTGTTGAACTCCTCCAGGTCGCGGCCACGGTAGAGGATGCGGCCGTTGGAGAGCTTGTACATCTTGGCGATGATCTTGGCGATGGTGCTCTTGCCGGAGCCGGATTCCCCCACCACTGCCAGGGCGCGGCCCCGGTGCAGGTTGAAGGTGATGTCGGACAGCGCCCGCATCTTGCCGCTCTTGATGGCGTTGGAGTTGACGGCGAAGTCCTTGTAGAGGTGCTGGACCTCGATGATGGGCGCGTCGGTTTGGGCGATTTGCATGACAGACATCCTTAACAGCCAGCGGCCTTGTCCAGATGGATCGGAAGATCCGGTTGTTCCTCTGCTGCCTCATGAAGGTGGCAGGCAGCCTGTTGGCCGGGCCGGATCTCGGCCAGCCGGGTGTATTCCTGGCGGCAGCGCGCGTGCACCTTGGCGCAGCGTGCCTGGAAGCGGCAGCCCACTGGCACCTCCAGCAGATTGAGTGGGCTGCCAGGGATCCCCTCCAGCACGGTCTTGGGCCCGTGCAGGGGGGGGAAGGAGTTGCCAAGGCCCCGAGTGTAGGGGTGCAGAGGCGCGGTCAGGATCGCCTTGGCCGGCGCCACTTCCACCAGTTCCCCCGCGTACATGATGCCGATGCGATCGCAGAACTCGACCATGAGTGAGAGGTCGTGGGTGATGAAGAGGATGGAGAAGTTGAACTTCTCTTTCAGGGCATAGACCTTCTGCAAAATCTCCCGCTGCACCACCACATCGAGCGCCGTGGTGGGCTCGTCCATGATGAGCAGCTCGGGGTTGAGGGCCATGGCGATGGCGATCACCAGCCGCTGGCGCATGCCGCCGGAGAACTGGTGCGGGTAGTCCTTGAGCCGGCTCGGGTGAATGTCGACGATCTCCAGCAGCTCCTGGGCGCGCTTGATCGCTTCATAGCGGGTCATGCCGGGGTTGTGGGCCAAGAGCACGTCGCAGAACTGCTCCTCCATGCGCAGCACGGGGTTGAGCGCATTCATGGCGGACTGGAACACCACGCTCGCCTGGCGCCAGCGGTAGCTGCGCAGTCGCTCGTCATCGAAGCCGAGGATGTTCTCTCCCTTGAACAGGATCTCGCCGCCGCTGATGTAGGCGGGCGGCTTGTGCAGCCTAGCCACCGAGAAGGCGACCGTGGACTTGCCGCAGCCGGACTCGCCGGCGAGGCCGAACACCTCACCCGGCATGATGTCAAAACTGACCGAATTGACGGCGCGCACGTCGCCGCTCTCGGTGATGTAGTCGACGCAGAGCAGGCGCACCGACAGCAGGGGTTGTTGCATGGTCATGCTGTCTTCTCCTGAGCTGTGATGGGAGTGGCAAGCTGCTTCCAGCGACGCAGGCCCTTGTGGGAACGAAGCTGCGGGTTGGCGATTTCGTCGATGGCGAAGTTGAGCATGGCGAGGCCCGCCCCCAGGGTGGCGATGGCGAAGCAGGGGGCCAGGATCTCCCACCAGGCGCCCACCAGGATGGCGCTCGAGGTCTGGGCGTTGTAGAGCATGATGCCCCAGCTCACGACGGTGGGGTCGCCAAGGCCCAGGAACTCCAGGGTCGCCTCGGTGACAATGGCGTAGATGATGGATCCGATGAAGCTCACCCCGATGATGGAGATGAGGTTCGGCAGTATCTCCACCAGGATGATGCGCCAGGCCGGTTCACCCAGCACCTCGGCGGCGATGACGAACTCTTTCTCCCGCAGGGCCAGGGTCTGGGCGCGGATCACCCGGGCGCCATAGGCCCAGGAGGTAAAGCCGATGATGAGGGCGATCACCGTCGGTGACGCCTCCCCGATAAAGCTTGCCAGCACCAGCAACAGGGGGAGGTTCGGGATCACCAGCACCACGTTCATCAGGAAGGTGAGGCACTCGTCCACCACGCCGCCGAAGTAGCCGGCGGTGATGCCCACCGTGATGGCCAGGGCGCACACCAGCAGGCCTGCCCCGAAGCCCACCATCAGGGAGATGCGGGCGCCGTTGGTGAACTGGGCCCAGAGATCGTGGCCCATGCGGTTGGAACCCATCACCAGCTCCATGCTGGGGGGCTGGTGGGGGCGGGCGACCCGCTTGGTGGGTTCGTTGCTGGCGAGCAGCGGGGCGAACAGGGCCATCAGCACGAAGGTGACCACGATGGCGAGGCCGAAGGCGGCCTTCTTGTTACCCAGCAGGATTTTCAAGATAGTCGGCATACGCATCTTATTTGCCTCCTGTACGCAGACGGGGATCCAGGAAGACGTAGAGCACGTCCGCCAGGAAATTGAAGCTGAGCATGGTGATGGTCATGATGAGCAGTTGCCCCTGGATGAGGGGGTAGTCACGGGCCAGGATGCCCTGATAGAGGGTCAGTCCCAGGCCGGGGTAGTTGAAGATCACCTCGGTGATGAGGGATCCGCCGATGACGAAACCGAGTGCCATGGAGAGGGCTGTAACGCTCGGCAGCACGGCGTTGCGGGCGCCGTAGTTGAAGATCACCCGGTTGCTGGAGAGCCCCTTGGCCTTGGCCATGGTGATGTAGTCCTCGCCCAGGAGGTTGATCATGTTGTTGCGCATGGTGATGAGAAAGCCCCCTACCTGCACCGCGGCCAGGGTGCCCACCGGCATGATGGCGTGCAGCAGGATGCTCTTGATGTGTTCCCAGCCAAAATCGGCGGGGATCTCGGGGCTGTAGGCGTAGCCGATGGGCAGCCAGCCGAGGCTCACTCCGAACAGGAAGAGGGCGAGCAGAGAGACCACCACGGGGGGGATGGCCTGCATCACCAGGGTGAGCGGGGAGAGGATGCTGTCCATGCGTCCGCCCCGGTACCAGGCGGCGAAGATGCCGACGATGGAGCCGATGGAGAAGCTCAGAATGGTGGAGGTGCCCACCAGGAACAGGGTCCAGCCGATGGCGCGGCCGAGGACGTCGGCAACCGGTTGGGGGTAGTAGCGCACCGAGGTGCCGAGATCCCAGGTGAAGACGCTCTTCACATAGGTGAGAAACTGGGTGCCGATGGGGCCGTCCACGAAACCGAAGGTGGCTTTGAGGGCTTCCAGCGCGGCGGGTTCCATCATGGCGCCGGCCCGGGCAAACATGACGGAGACGGGGTCCCCCGGCATGGCTCTGGGTAGCAGGAAGTTGATGGTGGCGGCCACCAGGAAGGCGACCAGATAGAAGGAGAAGCGTCTAAGTATAAATCCCATGGTGATACCTTTTACTGCAAGCCTGCCCCGCGCCGGGCAAAGCTCCCCCAACCCCGGCAGGTGCGGGGGATGGAAGACATGGCGGGGAAGAGGGCCCCCCGCAGGGGGCCGGGGTGATTAGCTGTTTGGCTTGAGTGACAGCACGTGCAGCAGACGCTCCGGAGTGTCCGGGTGAACCTGCGGCTTGGCGACCGGGTTGTCGGCACTGAACCAGCCATTGAAGCGCTTGGTGCTGTATTCGTACCAGGTCGGGTTGTTGAACACCGGGATGATGGTCTGGTTGGCCCCGACACGCTCCTGGATGGCGAACATGATCTCCTTCTGCTTGGCCGCATCGGCGGTCTGGGTGAAGTCGTCAATCAGCTTGTCGAGCTCGGGATCCTTGTAGCGGGGCGCCGCGAAGCGGTTGCCGCGCTCACCCATGTTGCGGGAGTGGAAAGCGGTCTCGAAGTACTTGTGCGGGTTGGCACCGGCAAAGTAACCCTGCAGGGCGACGTCGAAGTCACCGGTGATCAGGGACTCGGTCCAGACGGTGGCTTCCGGGGTGGCGGTCTTGGCGTTCAGGCCCAGGGCCTGCAGGCCTTCGACCCCGATCTGGACGGTGTTGACCCAGTCGGTCCAGCCGTTCGGTACCAGCACCTTGAACTCGATCTTCTTGCAGCTCGGGGTGTCGAGGAACTTGTCGCCGTCACAGTCCTTGTAGCCCGCCTGTTTCAGCAGGGCCTTGGCCCCTTCCAGGTCGAACTTGTTGTACTTGCCGTACTTCTTCTCGACGTCCGGGTTGTCCCAGGAGGCGAATGCCTTGCCAAGCCCTGACGGGTACTCGTTGACGGTGGGGTAGCCGTAGCCCGCGATGTCCACCATGGACTGGCGGTCCATGGCCATGGAGAAGGCGCGGCGGAAGTTGATGTCGTTGAAGGCTTCGTGGTTGCCCGGGTTCTTGCTCTGGAAGTTGACGTTGAACGCCACTGTGCCGGAGGCGGGGAACCAGTACTTGTTGTTCTTGGGATCGTTGCCGACGTAGAGGCGCTCGATGTCCGGCACGAAGGAGCCGAACCAATCCACGTCACCCTTCATCACGGCGGCCAGTACCTGGTCGTTGGTGGCCATTTGCGGCATGCGCAGGCAGTCGATGGAGAGGCTGGCGTTGTCCCAGTAGTGCGGGTTGCGGCACTGGGTGTAAAGCTGGGCGGAGAAGTTGTCCACTTCGGTGAAGGGACCGGTCCCGACCGGCTTGTCGTTGGTGAAGGCCACCGGGTCTTTCACCGACTTCCACTGATGCTCCGGCACGATGGGCACCAGCACCAGGTCGTTCACCACGTTGGTGTTGATCTCGGCCAGGTCGAATTTGACCTTGTGGTCACCCAGCTTCTCGACACCCTTGATCTGGGTCCAGATGGAGCGCTCGTCCAGCGCCTTGTTGGCCTTGACCAGGTTGAAGGAGAAGAGGATGTCGTCGGCGGTGAAGGCTTCACCATCGGACCACTTGACCCCTTCGCGCAGGTCGAAGGTGACGGATTTCAGATCATCGCTGAAGGCGTAGTGGGTGGCCAGACGATAGACGGGTTTGCCACCCTGCATATCGTTGAAGATCACCAGCGGCTCATAGATGAAGTGACGGGTGGTGTGGAGCAGACCCGCTTGCAGGAAGGGGTTGAAGTTCTTGACCCATGCGGTTTCCTGCTGGGCAACCAGGGTCAGCACCGTCTTGTTGTCGGCGGCCATGGCTGTACCGGTGGCACCGGCAAGCAGAGTTCCCAGCATGACTGAGGTTGCGATTTTGGATACTTTGGCAAGCATATTTTTTCCTTTCTTATTGGTCTTCCATGGTTTTGGAATGGAGCACCGACATCGCATGCTTGGATACCGGCCCTCGCTGTTGGTCAGGTTTTGCACCCTTGTAGTTGTGTCGTCCAACGCCCTTAGAAAAGCAGAATTAACAGGAAAACAACAACTCTTCATTTCGTCGATATCGTAAAAATTGCACGGCGCACGTCATTATCGTCAAAATGCATTTTAAATCCTTTTAAATTATAAAGTTGCATTAATTCTCACAAAGTAAAAAGTCACATTGCCACTCCCTGTTACAACGATAATGTGAGCTGGATCGTGCTCGTTTTTTCCCCGTTGACACGGCTTATTTTTGCGCAGGAAACAAGCGGCTCATGTGGCAGGAGAGAAGTGTGCGCTGGTTCACGGGCGCGTGCGAAAAGAGGGAGGGGAGGGAGATCGGTGATGAGGGGCGGGACAGGGGATGACAGGGGGGCATGCAAGAGCCTGACGGGCGGCGGACATTAAAAAAGCCAGTCGGTGAGACCGACTGGCTTTGAGGGGGAGTGGCGTGATTATTCCACCAGGCTGGCCCAGAGGTCGTACTCGTCCGCTTCGTCGATGCGGACCTTGACCATGTCGCCGGGCTTGAGGCCGGTTTCACCGTTCAGGTAGACCAGGCCGTCGATCTCGGGGGCATCGGCGGCGGAGCGGCCGGTGGCGCCCTCTTCGTCCACCTCGTCGATCAGCACCAGCATCTCTTTGCCCACTTTACGGGCCAGCTTGCGGATGGAGACCTGCTGTTGCAGCTCCATGAAGCGCTGGAAGCGTTCTTCCTGCACCTCGGCCGGCACCGGATCCGGCAGCTCGTTGGCCTTGGCACCCTCGACCGGGCTGTATTTGAAGCAGCCAACTCTGTCCAGTTCCGCCTTGTCGATGAAGTCCAGCAGCATCTGGAACTCTTCCTCGGTCTCGCCGGGGAAGCCGACGATGAAGGTGGAGCGCAGGGTGATCTCGGGGCAGATCTCGCGCCACTTCTGGATCCGCTCCAGGGTGCGCTCGACGGAGCCGGGGCGCTTCATCAATTTGAGGATGCGCGGGCTGGCGTGCTGCAGCGGGATGTCGAGGTAGGGGAGGATCTTGCCGTCGCGCATCAGGGGGATGACGTCATCCACGTGCGGGTACGGGTAGACGTAGTGCAGGCGCACCCACATGCCGAGCTTGGCCAGCTCTTCGCACAGGGCCACCATGCTGGTCTTGACCGGCATGCCGTCGTAGAAACCGGTGCGGTGCTTGACGTCCACGCCGTAGGCGGAGGTGTCCTGGGAGATCACCAGGATCTCCTTCACGCCAGCCTCTTTCAGGCGCTTGGCCTCGGCCAGCACTTCGCCGATGGGACGGCTCACCAGATCCCCGCGCATGGAGGGGATGATGCAGAAGGTGCAGCGGTGGTTGCAGCCTTCGGAAATCTTGAGATAGGCGTAGTGGCGCGGGGTCAGCTTGACGCCGTGGGCCGGCACCAGGCTGGTGAAGGGGTTGTGGGTGGGTTTTTCCACGTATTTGTGGACGTGGCCCAGCACCTCTTCATAGGCGTGGGGACCTGTGATCTCGAGCACCTTGGGGTGGATCTCGCGGATCTGGTTCTCTTTGGCACCCAGGCAGCCGGTGACGATCACCTTGCCGTTCTCGGCCAGGGCTTCACCGATGGCTTCCAGGGACTCCTGCACCGCGCTGTCGATGAAGCCGCAGGTGTTGACCACCACCAGCTCCGCATCGTCATAGCTGGGCACCACGTCGTACCCTTCGGTACGCAGCTGGGTCAGGATGCGTTCGGAATCGACCAGGTTTTTGGGGCAACCCAAGGAGACGAATCCTACTTTGGGGGCCTGTTTTGTGTTGGACATCGCTCAATCACTCTTAGGTGGCTCTTATTCAAGGGCGCGGATTTTACCGGAATGGCTAACCAAAAACTATACAGCCGACACGTCGGAAGCGAACAATCTCTTTGCCCGGGGACGCGGTGTGGGGCGGGCGTGACATGACCACGGGCAGGGAGGGAGCCGTCGCCAGTGCGGGCGGGATCACGATCCCTGTGCGCCGTCACCATTTGGCAGGAGGGGCAAAACGGGTGTCACTATACTCCCAACAGGCCTACAGAAGGATGTGCGGGATGGAGAGTTCATTTGGTGAGAAAGTGCAGAATGTGCACGCCACCCTCAGGCAGCGGTTTGACAAGTTGAGCCGGGTGGCGATCGCCATCTACGACCCGCAGACGGACCAGCTCAAGACCTTTGCCCACAGCACGGACGGGGGCTCGCCGCTGTTGCAGTACGAGGTCAGGCTGAGCGAGGTGCCTTCCCTGCGCTACCTGGCCGAGCACCAGCAGCCCAGGGTGCTCGATACCCTGGATTCCCTGCTGGGCTCCCCCTCCGAGCACAGCCGCAAAGTGCTGGCGGCCGGGTACGCGTCGAGCTATACCGAGCCGCTGCTGCTCAACAGTCGCTTGTTCGGCTTTCTGTTTTGCGATGCCAAAGAGCTCGGTTACTTCGATGGCGCCATTTGCGGTGAGCTGGCGGCCTATGCCCAGATCCTGGCGGCCATCATCGCGGTGGAGTTCTTTTCCATCCAGACCCTGAACGGGGCCCTGACCACGGTGCGGGAGTTCAGCCGCTACCGGGACGAGGAGACCGCCAATCACCTGCACCGGATGTCGGCCTATTCGCGGTTCATCGCCCGGGAGGTGGCAGCCCATTACCCCTTGAGTGACGAGGAGGTGGAGTTCATTCACCTCTTCTCCGAGCTGCACGATATCGGCAAGATTGCGGTGCCCGACGCCATCCTGCTCAAGCCGGGCAAGCTCACGGCCGAGGAGTACGGGGTGATGAAGACCCACCCCTTCAAGGGACGGGAGATGATCGCCCTGATGATCCGCGAGTTCGGCCTCGACGGCATCCATCACACCGACATGCTGAAGAACATCATCGCCTACCACCACGAGCGTTTCGACGGTCAGGGTTACCCGGAAGGACTGGCGGGGGAGGCGATCCCCCTGGAAGCCCGCATCGTCGCGGTGGCGGATGTGTTTGACGCCCTCACCAGCGAGCGACCCTACAAGCAGGCCTGGCCCCTCGAAACGGCCTTTGAATACCTCAAGACCCATGCCGGCAGTCAGTTCGACCCTGTCTGCGTCGCGGCGGCGCTGCAAAGCCGGGAGGCGTTTTGTGCCATCCATCGGCAATATCGGGATCCCGTGATCACCTGATTGCGCCCCTCTCTCCTCCCCGGTTTCTCCCGGATTCCCCAGGCCCCGTCATCTGACGGCGGGGCCCTGGGGCCCTCTCTCGTTTCATCGCCTTTAGGTGCATCCGGCGCCGGGGTTGTTCTGCGGCATTGCGGCATTGCGGCTTTGCGGCGAGGCAGGGCGCCGCGGTGAGCGGGGCGGCCAACGGGAGGATTGTCCGGGGTAAGGTCATAAGAGTGCCTTATAAAAAGAGGCCAGATATTAGCCATATGACTGGCATGAGGCCGCTAGTGGGCACGACATGGCCGGGGCGGCGCCTCTGGCGGCCTGTTCCGCCGCGATGCCGACTCGGTGGTGACGCTTTGATCATTTCAATAATTCTTGTATAGTTGAAATGAAGCATTCAAGGGGGGAGACCCATGAACAAAGAGACGGCCACCAAGGTCTTTGAATCGCTGGCTTCCGGGATCCGGCTCGAGGTGTGGCGACTGCTGGTCAAGGCCGGGCTGGAGGGGCGGGTCGCGGGGGAGCTGGCCGGCGAGCTCGACATCGCCCCCAATACCCTCTCGTTTCACCTCAAGGGGATGCTCAACGCCGGGTTGCTGTCGGTGGAGCAGGAGGGGCGCTTTCTGCGCTACCGCGCCAACATCCCCCTGATGCTGGGGGTGATCGCCTACCTCACCGAGGAGTGTTGCGCTGGTCATCCCGAGGCGTGCGGCCTGCTGCCCGCCGGGCCCGGCAGCGCTTCCCGCGCCGAGGGGTCGTCGCCCTGCTGCGGCGAGTCGTAACGGGCCAGGGCGGGCTGTCGATGCCCATGCGCCGTGTCATTCATCTATCCAACCTGGGGTGCGAGCGTGGATCGCACCGGGAGTCATCATGTCTGCAAGCTGTGAGGCCAAGGCAGCCCCTGCCATCGGCTTTTTTGAACGTTATCTGACCGCCTGGGTCGCCCTCTGCATCCTGGTGGGCATTGGTCTGGGGCAGGGGTTACCGAGCCTCTTCAAGGCCATCGGCGCCATGGAGGTGGCCAGGGTCAACCTGCCGGTGGGGCTGCTTATCTGGGTGATGATCATCCCCATGCTGCTCAAGATCGACTTTGGCGCCCTGCACCAGGTGAAGGGGCACCTCAAGGGAATCGGGGTCACCCTCTTCATCAACTGGCTGGTCAAGCCCTTCTCCATGGCCTTCCTCGGCTGGCTCTTCATCCGCGTGCTGTTTGCCGACTGGCTGCCAGCGGATCAGCTGGACAGCTACGTGGCTGGGCTGATCCTGCTGGCAGCGGCCCCCTGCACCGCCATGGTGTTTGTCTGGAGTCGCCTCACCAACGGCGATCCCTACTTCACCCTGTCGCAGGTGGCGGTGAACGACCTCATCATGGTGTTTGCCTTTGCCCCGCTGGTGGCGCTGCTGCTCGGGGTCTCCAGCATAGTCGTGCCCTGGGATACCCTGCTCACCTCGGTGGTGCTCTACATCGTCATCCCTGTCATCCTCGCCCAGCTGCTGCGCAAGGTCTTGCTGAGAAAGGGGCAGGCCCATTTTGACGGCGTCATGACCCGCATCCAGCCCTGGTCGGTGGCGGCCCTGCTGCTCACCCTGGTGCTGCTGTTCGCCTTTCAGGGCAACGCCATCATCGAGCAGCCGCTGGTCATCGCCCTCCTGGCGGTGCCCATCCTGATCCAGGTGTTGTTCAACTCCGGGCTCGCCTACTGGCTCAACCGCAAGGTGGGGGAGAAGCACTCGGTGGCCTGCCCTTCCGCTCTGATCGGAGCCTCCAACTTCTTCGAGCTGGCGGTGGCCGCCGCCATCAGCCTGTTCGGCTTTCATTCGGGCGCGGCGCTCGCTACCGTGGTCGGGGTGCTCATCGAGGTGCCGGTCATGCTGCTGGTGGTGCGCGTGGTCAACGCCAGCAAACCCTGGTACGAGGCGGGACTAAAGCGCTAACGGATGGCCACTAACCCATTTCTATTCACTTGAGTCATGAGAGACAGGTAAATGAGTGCAATCACTATCTATCACAATCCAGAGTGCGGCACCTCCCGCAACACCCTCGCGCTGATTCGCAACAGCGGTGTGGAGCCCACCATCATTCACTATCTGGAGACGCCCCCCTCCCGCGACGAGCTGGTGGCCCTGATCGCCGCCATGGGCATGCCGGTGCGCGATCTGCTGCGCAAGAACGTGCCCCCCTACGAGGCGCTGGGGCTGGCAGAAGATCGCTTCAGCGATGACGAACTGATCGATGCCATGCTGGCCCACCCCATCCTCATCAACCGGCCCATCGTGGTCACCCCCCTCGGCACCCGGCTGTGCCGCCCGTCGGAGGTGGTGCTCGATATCCTGCCCGACCCGCAGCAAGGGGCCTTTGCCAAGGAGGATGGCGAGCAGGTGGTGGACGGCCAGGGCAAACGGCTTCGTTGAGCCCCTGCGCGTCAGCGTCTGACCCGCGCCGGGGGGATGCCCTTAACGGGCAGGCGCCAGATCTGCTACTGTGACCTTCGACTCATCACAGAGGGTGGAAACAATGAAGATTCGATTCCTGGTGATAGCCACGGCACTGGCGCTGGCCTCAACCCCCGGTCTGGCCGACTGGGCAAAGCTGAAGGAGGCCGCCTCCGAACTCGGTACCGCGGTGAGCGATACCAGCAAGGAGGCGTGGAAGGGGATCACCGATTTTTCCAAGGAGACCTGGGAGTCGGTGTCCAGCTGGGGGGCCGAGGCCTACAACAAGGCGGGGGCCTGGACGGCAGAGAGCGCGGCCACCGGCAAGGAGTGGCTGACCGCCGCCGACAAGAAGCTCGACACCATGCTCGAGCCCAAGACCCCGGAGGAGGCGAGAACCGCCCTCGATACCATGGCCGATACCGCCCTGGTGCGGCTGTTCAACGAGCAGCCTTCGGCCAAGTTGCTGTTTGACAAGGCTTATGGCTATGCGGTGTTCGACTCGCGCAAGTTCTCCCTGATGATCCACACCAATCAGGGGGCCGGGGTCGCCGTCAATCGCACCAGTGGCAAGCACACCTACATGAAGATGTTCGGTGCCGGTCTCGCGGCCGGGATCGGCGGCAAGTTCTACCAGCAGGTGATCCTGTTCGAGGACAAGGCGAGGTTCGATGCCTTCGTCAGCAAGGGGTGGGAAGCCACCTCCGAGGTGGGCGCCGTGGCGGGCAAGGAGAGCGCCGAGCTCACCGCTAAGTACAATGGGGGCATGGCCATCTACCAGATTGGCGAGAAGGGGCTGTTGCTGGACGCCAACATCTCGGGCTCCAAGTACTGGCTGGATGATGACCTGAACAAGTGATCCCTGCCGATCTGACTCGTTTTTTCTTGGAGGAGATCGAGGTGCACTCTGTTTAATTGTCGGGACTTGCAGTAAAAAGAGGGCCTTGGGCCCTCTTTTTCATGGGCGCCGCACAGAGTCCAGCGACAAGGAGAGCAAGATGACCCATGAGGCCGAGCAGGATCGGATGGTTGCCCAGCGCCGGGAGTGGGACAAGCAGAGCATCTACCTGCGGCGGCGGCTGGGCGATCCCCCCGGATCTGCGACCTGATCCCCGGATGGCCGGTGCCCGCCGGCCTGATCGCGCCCCGCTTTTATCCCTGATCTCGAAATCTCGCTCTGGTTGGCACCTTTATTGCTTCAAACCAGTCAGTGTCAATGATTTGTCTGGGAAGGGAAGATGGAAATTAGCGCAAGCAGCCTGATGCAAGAGATGCAGGCCCTCAAGGTGGAAGCCGGTGCCACGCCGTTGACCCAGCCCGGTCGTCCGGTCAGCTCGGATTTCGGCCAGATGCTGCAACAGGCCCTGGACAACGTCAACGAGTTGCAGGGCACCGCCAACGATCTGCGTACCCGCTTCGATCTCGGCGACAAGTCGGTGGATCTCTCCCAGGTGATGATCGCCGGCCAGAAATCCTCCATCGCTTTCGAGGCGACGGTGCAGGTGCGCAACAAGATGGTCGATGCCTACAAGACCATCATGAACATGCCGGTGTAACTCGGGCCCATGGCGACCGATCATCATGAAGATGTCAGCAACAAGGACATAAACCGTGGCAACTGATCAAAACGGCGATCTGCTGATCAACAACGAGGGGGCGGCCGCCCTTGACGAGCACGAGCAGAAGAGCTCGGCGCTGGGCTTCCTGTCCAACACCGATGTGTTGCGCCAGATCACCCTGATCCTGGGGCTGACCATCTGTCTGGCCATCGCTGTCTTCATCCTCTTGTGGGGCAAGGAGCCGGAGATGCGTCCCCTCGGCACCTTCACCACCCAGGAGCTGGTCTCCACTCTGGATTACCTAGATCAGCAGAAGATCCCCTATCAGGTGGATGGCAAGAGCGTGCTGGTCAGTGCCGAAAACTATGCGGACATCCGGTTGCGCCTGACCCGCGCCGGTCTGGCCAACAACAGCGACGCCAGCAACGACGGCGAAGCCATCCTGCTCAAGGACTCCAGCTTCGGCGTCAGCCAGCGCATGGAGAGCGAGCGCCTGAAGCTGAGCCGCGAGCGCCAGCTGGCGAGCGCCATCGAGCAGTTCCAGAACGTCGCCAAGGCCCAGGTGCTGCTGGCCATCCCGAAAGACAACGTGTTCGCCCGCAACGAACGCAAGCCCAGCGCCACCGTGGTCCTGAGCCTCAAGGGTAACGCCCTGGGCCAGGGTGAGGTGGACTCCATCGTCGACATGGTCGCCTCCGCCGTTCACGGTCTGGAGCCGACCCGCGTCACCGTGACCGACCAGAACGGTCGCCTGCTCAACTCCGGCTCCCAGGATCCCCTCTCTGCCCAGACCCGCAAGGAGTTTGCGATGCAGCAGAAGCAGGAGCTCGAATACAAACAAAAAATTGACGCCATCCTGATCCCGGTGCTGGGGGCCGACAACTATACGGCGGAGGTGGATCTCTCCCTCGACTTCTCCCAGCAGGAACAGACCCGCAAGACCTACAACCCGGACCTGCCGGCGGTGCGCTCCGAAATGACCATGGAAGAGAACAGCGCTAGCGGCAGCAACGGCGGGGTGCCCGGCGCCCTCTCCAACCAGCCGCCCGCCGCGTCCAACATTCCCGAGCAGGCTGCCGGCGGGGAAGGAACCGCCTCTTCCGGCCGTTCCCGCAAGGAAGCGACCCGCAACTTCGAACTGGACACCACCGTCAGCCACATCCGGCGCCAGCAGGGCGGCATTCGCCGCATGACGGTGTCGGTGGCGGTGGATTACAAGGCCATCCCCGGCGCCGACGGTGCCGTGACCCGGGAAGCCCGCAGCCAGGCCGAGCTCGATACCCTGCGCCGTCTGCTGAGCGGCGGTCTGGGCTTTGATGTGACCCGGGGGGATACCCTGGAGGTGGTCGCCATTCCGTTCAACCGCCCGGAACTCGAGACCGTGGCCGACATCCCCCTCTACGAGCAGCCCTGGTTCTGGCGCGCGGTGCGCATCGCCGCCTCCGTGCTGGTCATCATAGTGCTCATCGTCACCGTGGTGCGGCCCATGCTCAAGCGCCTGCTCTACCCGGACGCCAAGCCGGAAGGGGAGCTGGACTTCGACAACCACACCGTGCTGGGTGGCGACGACGAACTGAGCCTGCTGGCCGCCCAGGCCGAGGCCGAACCGGTATTCGGTCTGCGGGATGGTCAGCTCAAGCTGCCTGACCTGCACCGTGACGAGGATCTGCTCAAGGCCGTGCGCGCCCTGGTAGCGAACGAACCTGACCTGGCCGCCCAGGTCATCAAAGAATGGGTAACCAAAGATGCCTGAAGAGAATAAAAGCCAGGTCACCGGCAACGACATCACCGAAAGCCAGCGCCTGATCCTGGATCAGATGGGCGGCATGGAGATGGCTGCGGTGCTGATGCTGAGCCTCAACGAGGAGGACGCGGCCCAGATCTTCCGCCACCTCGAGCCCAAGCAGGTGCAGCGGCTCGGCATGTCCATGGCCTCCATGTCGGATTTCAGCCACGATCGGGTGGCGGCGGTGCATCGTCAATTTATCGACGACATCCAGAAGTACACCAATATCGGCATCGGCAGTGAAGACTTCGTGCGCAAGGCCCTGGTGGCGGCGCTCGGGGAGGACAAGGCCAGCAACCTGGTGGATCAGATCATCCTGGGATCAGGCGCCCGCGGCCTCGACTCCCTCAAGTGGATGGATGCCCGCCAGGTGGCCAGCATCATCCAGAACGAGCACCCGCAGATCCAGACCATCGTCCTCTCCTATCTGGAGCCGGAACAGTCCGCCGAGATCCTGAGCCAGTTCCCGGAGCAGGTGCGCCTGGATCTGGTGATGCGCATTGCCAACCTCGAAGAGGTGCAACCGGCGGCGCTGCAGGAGCTCAACGACATCATGGAGAAACAGTTCGCCGGTGCGGCCGGTGCCCAGGCGGCCAAGATGGGCGGCCTGAAGGCGGCGGCCAACATCATGAACTACCTGGACACCAACATCGAAGGGCAGCTGATGGACTCCATCCGCGAGTCGGACGAGGAGATGAGCCAGCAGATCCAGGATCTGATGTTCGTGTTCGAAAACCTCATCGACGTGGACGATCGGGGCATCCAGACCCTGCTGCGAGAAGTGCCCGGGGATCTGCTGCAACGGGCCCTCAAGGGGTCGGACGACCAGATGCGGGAAAAAGTATTCAAGAACATGTCCAAGCGGGCTGCCGAGATGCTGGCGGACGACCTCGAGGCCATGGGGCCGATCCGGGTCTCCGAGGTGGAGGCCGCCCAGAAGGAGATCCTCTCCACGGCGCGCCGCCTGGCGGATGCGGGCGAGATCATGCTGGGGGCGGGTGGTGGCGAAGAGTTCCTCTAAGCCATGGGCCATGGAATGTGCGATGATGTCGGCCCCTGTACCCGGCCCTCGATAGGAGTCTCTTCGGCACATGAATGACAAGAACAGCAAACTGCGCGGCTATCTGAGGCCCGAGTCCGACACGGCGCAGATTGAGACCTGGGGCTGGCCAGAGATGGAGACCGAAGCCGAGGTCGAGACCAATGCCCTGGGGCTGGCTCCTGACTGGTATCGTCAGGAGCAGGCCGATGCGGCCCTGCCGGAAGAACAACCCGAAGAACCCGCCCCCAGCATCACCGCCGAAGAGGTGGAGGCGATTCGTCAGGCCGCCTGGGAAGAGGGGATGCGCGATGGGCGCGAGGCCGGTTTTGCCAAGGGGCTGGAAGAGGGCAAGCTCGAAGGCTTGCAGCAGGGCCACCAGGCCGGGCTGGAGCAGGGCAGGGAAGAGGGACTCGCCATGGGGCGGGAGCAGGTGGAGCTGGAGATAGCCCGCTGGCAAGCCCTGGTCTCACGCCTGGCCACTCCCCTTGGCGAGATGGACGAGGCGGTGGAGCAGCAGCTCATCGCCCTGGTGCAACAGCTCGCCCGCGCCCTCATCCGCCATGAGGCGCAAACCTCCCCCACGCTGCTGCTGGAGGCCCTCAAGCAGGGGTTGGCCCTGCTCCCTGCCGCCGAGCAGGGGGTCACCCTGATGCTGCACCCGGAGGATGTGATCCGGGTAGAGGCCGCCTTTGGCGCCGAGGAGTGCGCGAGGCGCCACTGGCGGCTGCAAAGCGAGCCCACCTTCTCCCCCGGTGATCTGCAACTGGCCACCGAGCTTTCCAGCATCGATCTCACCCTCTCCGGGCGCATCGATCAACTGCTGCGCAATTTCCTGCGTGACAACGCGAGCTGAGCCATGGCCCGGTTCGAACCCGTCGTGCAGCGTCCTGCTGACGGCATCATCAGGCACTCATCGTCGGAGGCGACATGACGGCACCCCTTCTTGATCGGCTTAAAGGCTACCGGGTTCGCGAGCAGGCCCCCATACCACCGGTGGCAGGCAAGCTCACCCGTGTGGTGGGGTTGACCCTGGAAGCCATTGGCTGCCGCGCTGCCATCGGCTCCCTGTGCCGCATCGATACCCAGGATGGGGCCCTGGAGGCCGAGGTGGTGGGGTTTGCCGGGGATCGCCTGTTCTTGATGCCGAGCGAGCAGCTCAAGGGGGTCATTCCCGGCGCCCGGGTGGTGCCCGTCACCGAAGATCACGGCATTCCGGTGGGCATGAGTCTGCTTGGCCGGGTCATCGACGGCATCGGCCAGCCCCTGGACGGGCTCGGCCCCATCCTATCGTCCCAGACGGTGCAGTTCGCCCAGCACCGCATCAATCCCCTGGCCCGTCGCCCCATCCATCAACCCATGGACGTGGGGGTACGGGCCATCAATGCCGTGCTCACCGTGGGCCGGGGTCAGCGCATGGGGCTGTTCGCCGGCTCCGGTGTCGGCAAATCCGTGCTGCTTGGCATGATGACCCGGGGCTCGGTGGCGGATGTGGTTGTGGTGGGCCTCATCGGCGAGCGGGGCCGGGAGGTGAAGGAGTTCATCGAGGAGATCCTCGGCGCCGAGGGGCGCGAGCGCGCCGTGGTGGTGGCCGCCCCTGCCGATGCCTCGCCGCTGATGCGCCTCAAGGGGTGCGAGACGGCGCTCGCCATCGCCGAGTATTTCCGCGAGCAGGGGCTCAACGTGCTGCTGCTGATGGACTCCCTCACCCGCTACGCCCAGGCCCAGCGGGAAATTGCGCTGGCGGTGGGGGAGCCGCCGGCCACCAAGGGCTATCCCCCCTCGGTGTTTGCCAAATTGCCGGCGCTGGTGGAGCGGGCCGGCAACGGCAGCGACGGCCAGGGCTCCATCACCGCCTTTTTCACCGTGCTGACGGAGGGGGACGATCTGCAGGATCCCATCGCCGACGCGGCCCGGGCCATCCTTGACGGCCACATCGTGCTGGCGCGGGAGCTGGCGGATGCGGGCCACTATCCGGCCATCGACATCGAAAAATCCATCAGCCGGGTCATGCCCATGGTGACCTCACCGGAGCACATGGAGCTGGCGCGCACCTTCAAGCAGTTCTACTCCCTCTACCAGCAGAACCGGGATCTCATCACCATCGGCGCCTACAGCCAGGGATCGGATCCGCGCATCGACCGGGCCATCATCCAGAAACCCTATCTGGATCAGTTCTTGCAGCAGAAAATGCGCGAGGTCATTCACTACGATGAAGGCCTGCAATCCCTGCAACTGGTGGCCATGCCCCTGATGCGTTGACCGGTGGAGAGCCCTTATGAGTAAAGGATTGACGTTGCTGGCGAGTCGGCTGGAGGAGGCCGAACAGCAGGCCGCCATGGCGCTGGCCAAGGCCCAGCAGGATCTCAAGCTGTTCATGGATCAGCAAAACGCCCTCAACCAGTATCGCCAGATTTACCACCAGCAGTGGACGGAGCGCGGTCTGCAGGGGATCAGTCCCCAGCAGAACAGCCAGTATCACGCCTTCATCAACAAGCTCGAAAACGCGGCGACCCAGCAGTACCAAGGGGTGTTGCAGGTGCGCGAGGCACTGGCCGAGTGCCGCACCCAGTGGCTCGAAGCCCAGCAGCGGCGCAAGGCGGTCGAGCTGCTGCTGGAGAAGAAGGCGGACAAGGTGCGCCAGAAGGCCCAGCGCCAGGAGCAGAAGATGCTGGATGACTACGCCATCCTGCGTCGTTATCACCAAACTGGCCTGTAATTTGCTTTCTTCCGGTCATGCGAGGCCGATGGGCCAAGCCATGACCGCACGTGCGGCCGTCACCGAATCGTCGTCAGGGATCCCAGCATGATACAGACCCCCTTGATTAGCACTCTCCCCCAGGCGCCTTCTGCCGATGGCAGCGCCACCCTGCTGGCTCCCACCGTCGGGGGCGAAGGGGGCGTGCAGCCGTCAGGCGAGGGCAAGGCCGCCTTCTCGCAAGCCATGGCCCAGCTGATGAGCAAGGCGCCAGCCAGTCAGGGAAATCCAGCGCTCCAGGGCCCCGCCGAGGGCGCCCGGGAGGGGCTTGCCCCGGCTGCCAAATCTTTGGCGTCTGACGAGCCCGCCACCGAGTCTGCGTCTTCCTTGAAGGAAGCGGACGACGAGGGCGAGCTGCCTCCCGACGACTTCCTGCAACAGTTGCAAGCCTCCCTGCGCCAGGATGTGAGCCTGGTGGTGCCCCCTACATCGCCCGCCATGGCCGGTGAGGCGGCGGTGCCTGTGGACGGCAACCCCTTGCCGCCTGGCGCCGCTGCGCCTGGGATGGCAGAGGGGGTCGGAATGGCAGAGGATGTGGGGATGGCAGAGGGCGTGGAGGCGGCAGAGGGGAGCGCCTCCCTGCCGCAGATGGCGCCAGAGCGTCAGCATGAAGGAAACAGAACGAAAGCCATCCCCGGTGCGGCCCAAGGCGCCAGCGCCGTGCCGAGCGGTCAGGGGGCTCTGCCGCTGGGGGCAGAAGAGCACCCCTTGGCCGATGACACCGCCGTGGCCGACCAGGGCGGGGTGACCCGCCAGCCCATGGCAGGCAAGGGAGCGGAGCCGGATGCCAAGGGGGTCGAGCCCCCTCTCTCGGGTCAGGAGCGTGCCGCCCTGCTCGCCAAAGTGGTGGCCGGAGAAAACGCCCAGGCTCCCACTGTCACCCGGGCTGACTCATCGCAAGAGGCACAGGTGACCGATCCCCTGGCGTCGGCCGGACAGGGGACAACCGCTTCCCGTGCCACCAGCGCCTATGGCGATGGCGTGATCCGGACGGTGGCGCAGGGGCCGGCCCCTGCGGCCACACCGGAGTCCGCTCCGCCCGCGACGGCGGCAGGGGCAGAGAAGGAGGCCCCTGTCGCCGGTGAGGCCAGACAGGCTGAGGCCGCGAGCGGGCAGGGAGCCCGTGCAGGGGCCGAGCCTGCGGTGAATGCAGGGAGCAGCCAGCCCGTGACGACGGAGGACCCGGCCCCTGTGCAGGTGGCGCCGCAGATCCTGGCTCGTCATGAATCCCAGGTGGCACAGGCCCCCCTGACGGCCCTCTCGGGGGGCCTGGACCAGATGGAGAACGCCCCCGTGGTGGCCGCCGGCGCGGCCGTGTCGGTGAAGTCCGCGGTGGACAAGTCCCGGCTCGATGAGCTGGGCAAACAGTCGGGGATGGAGGTCAAGGGCAGTGAACCCGCCGAGGGGAGCCAGCCTTTGCATCAGGCACAGAGCCAGGTCGGCGAGAACAGACCGCTGGCCGAGGCGACCGTCAGACGGGAGCCCCAGAGCCTGCCCCACCTCAAGCTGGCGACCCCTGAGGCCCCCGAGCAGTTGCACCACAAGGTGAACCTGATGCTGGCGGACAAGCTGCAACAGGCGGAGATCCAGCTAGACCCCCTGGGGCTTGGCAAGATGAAGATCCAAATCCAGATGGATGCCTCCAGCCAGGCCAGCGTGCACTTCGTGGTGCAGCATGGCCAGACCCGTGAGATGCTGGAGCAGGCCATGCCGCGCCTGCGCGACATGCTGGCAGGGCAGGGGATCCAGCTCGGCCAGACCGTGGTGCAGCAACAGGCGCAGCAGCAAGCCTTCCAGCAGCAGGGGCAGTCATCCTCCCAGGGTCAGTCCGGTTTCGGTGACCAGGGGCGACAGGGGGGAAATGGCGGCGGCAGCGATGGCAGAGAGGCCGAGGGGAGCGCTCGCAACCTCACGCTGCTGGTGGAATCGGCAAACGATGCCGGAATCGATTTCTATGCTTGATGCATTCTTAAGTAAGTTTATGATACCGAACAAGTTTGAGACTAGGGTGGACAAGGGATGGCAGACGATAACGAACTGACGCTGAAGGATCCGGCGGCAGGCAAGAAAAAGAAGCTGATCATGATAGTCGCCCTGGCCGTCGTGCTCCTTGGTGGGGGTGGCGCCGGCGCCTGGTTCATGCTCGCCGGTGGGGATGAGCCCGCTGCCGAAAAAAGCGAGGCCAAGCCGGAGGCGAACACGCCCCAGCCCTCGCTCTATGTGGGCATGCCCCGTCCCTTCGTGTTCAACGTGGCGGGAGGCCAGCGGGATCGGCTGGTGCAGATCAAGATCCAGCTGATGGTGCGCGGCACCGCCGACGAAACCCTGGCCAAACAGAACATTCCCCTGATCGAAGGCACCTTGCTGCGGGTCTTCAGCTCGGCGACCGCCGAACAGCTGATGACCTTCGAGGGCAAGGAGAAGCTGCGTCAGGATTCGCTGGAAGAGTGCCGCCGGGTGCTGAACGACCTGGTCTCTTCTCCCGTAATCGAACAAGTGCTGTTTACCGGCTTTGTCATGCAATGAAAGGTGAAGCGTGAGCGATCTGTTAAGTCAGGACGAGATTGATGCCCTGCTGCACGGCGTCGACGATGTCGAGGAGGAGGAGCTGGGAGCTGCCGGAGATCCCGGTATCGCCCAGTTCGACTTCTCCTCCCAGGACCGCATCGTCCGCGGCCGCATGCCGACCCTGGAGCTGGTGAACGAACGGTTTGCCCGCCACATGCGCATCAGCCTGTTCAACATGATGCGGCGCACCGCCGAGGTCTCCATCAACGGCGTGCAGATGCTCAAGTTCGGCGAATATGTCCACACCCTGTTCGTGCCCACCAGCCTGAACATGGTGCGTTTCCGCCCCCTCAAGGGGACGGCGCTCATCACCATGGAGGCGCGGCTCGTCTTCATCCTGGTGGAGAACTTCTTTGGCGGTGATGGCCGCTACCACGCCAAGATCGAGGGACGCGAGTTCACCCCCACCGAGCGGCGCATCATCCAGATGCTGCTCAAGCTGGTGTTCGAGGACTACAAGGATGCCTGGGCGCCGGTGATGGACGTGGGCTTTGAATACCTCGACTCCGAAGTGAACCCGGCCATGGCGAACATCGTCAGCCCCACCGAGGTGATCGTGGTGAGCTCCTTCCACATCGAGCTGGACGGCGGTGGCGGCGACTTCCACGTGGCCATGCCCTACTCCATGCTGGAACCCATCCGCGAACTGCTGGATGCGGGGGTGCAGAGCGACAAGGGGGATACCGACGTGCGCTGGAGCAAGGCCCTGCGCGACGAGATCATGGACGTCAAGGTGGAGCTCAAGGCCAAGCTGCTGGAGACCGAGCTCTCCTTGCGTGAGTTGATGGAGCTCAGACCCGGGGACATCATCCCGGTGGAGATGCCGGAGAACCTGCTGGTCTTTGTGGAGGACTTGCCCACCTTCCACGCCAAGATGGGGCGCACCAAGGAGAACGTGGCGCTCAAGATCACCGACAAAATCAAGCGCCCTGACGGGGTCAAGACAGAGATGCATCTGGTGACCCGCGGGGGCGTGCGCATTGATGGCGAAGCCGAGCTGGAAGAGCTCGAGCGAAGCATCTCTGACAAACACCCTGATTGATCCTCCCCCCGGGGGAGGTGTTGCAACACTGAGGAATTGAAGATGAGCGGAACCGATGACGAGCAGGATTTGATGGCTGACGCCTGGGCGGCCGCACTGGAGGAGCAGGTCACGGCCGAAGCCAAGCCTGCCCCCCTGGAGGAGTTGAAGGACGAAGCCCCCATCAGCGCTGAAGAGCGGCGCAAGCTGGACACCATTCTGGACATCCCGGTGACCATCGCCATGGAAGTGGGCCGCAGCCAGATCAGCATTCGCAACCTGCTGCAACTGAACCAGGGCTCGGTGGTGGAGCTGGATCGGGTGGCGGGTGAGCCCCTGGATGTGCTGGTCAACGGCACCCTGATCGCCCACGGCGAGGTGGTGGTGGTGAACGACAAGTTCGGTATCCGCCTCACCGACGTCATCAGCCAGATTGAAAGGATCAAGAAGCTCAAATGATCCGTGTGCTCCCGTTGTGGCTGTTTTCCCTGCCAGCCCTGGCCAACCCGGGGGTAGGGGCCAATCCCCCCAGCCTCACCTCCTGGCTGCTCTCCAGCCTGATGGTGATCGGCCTCATCCTGGTGCTCGGCTTCCTGCTCAAGAAGAGCAAGCTCACCCAGGTGATGGGGGGCGGCCAGATGAAGGTCATCGCCACCCTGCCGCTCGGCTACAAGGAGAAGCTGATGGTGGTCAAGGTGGGCGGCCAGCAGCTGCTGGTCGGGGTGACGCCGCAGCAGGTCAACTTCCTCTATCGCCTGGAGGAGCCGCTGGACGAGAGCCAGCCCCAGGCGTTCTCCGAGCAACTGGGCAAACTGATGGGCAAGCATGAAAAACGTTAACTGGACAGGGTGGCTGGCACTGCTCTCCCTGGTGCTCTCGCCCCTGGCGATGGCCCAGGACGGCATGTCTGCACTCACCGTCAAGACCATGGCGGATGGCAGTCAGGAGTACAGCCTGACCCTGCAGGTGCTGGCGCTGATGACCGCGCTCTCCTTCCTGCCGGCCATGGTGATCATGATGACCTCCTTCACCCGGATCATCGTGGTGCTCGGCATCCTGCGCCAGGCCATCGGTCTGCAGCAGAGCCCCTCCAACCAGGTGCTGATCGGCATCGCCCTCTTCATGTCGTTTTTCATCATGTCGCCGGTGCTGGATCGCATCAACAACGAGGCGCTGCAGCCCTATCTGGCCGAGACCATCGGGGCCAAGGAGGCCCTGGAGAAGGCGGAGCTGCCCATTCACCAGTTCATGCTGGCCCAGACCCGGGTCAAGGATCTCAATACTTTCATGGAGATAGCGAACGTGCAGGTGGCCGAGCCTGCTGACGTGCCGCTGCGGGTGCTGATCCCGGCCTTTGTCACCAGCGAGCTCAAGACCGCTTTCCAGATAGGCTTCATGCTGTTTCTGCCCTTCCTGGTCATCGATCTGGTGGTCGCCAGTATCCTGATGGCCATGGGGATGATGATGCTCTCCCCCATGCTGGTCTCCCTGCCGTTCAAGCTGATGCTGTTCGTCATGGTGGATGGCTGGAACCTCATTCTGGGCTCCCTGGCCACCAGCTTCGGGCTGGGCTCGGGTGGTTAGGGGAGGGCAGACCCTCCCCCCGGCTCTCCCCTTCACTCGGGGAGGGCGCGAGGCCTCTCTTTCTCTCGAAGGAGGAGGCCAGGAGGATGCGGCCCTGGGCAAACCCATCAAAAGGAGCGAGCAATGAGTCCTGAAACCTTCGTCGACGTCTTTCGCGAGGCGCTTTGGCTGGTGACCATCATGGTGTGCGCCGTGATCCTGCCGAGCCTGATGGTGGGGTTGGTGGTCGCCATCTTCCAGGCCGCCACCTCCATCAACGAACAGACCTTGAGCTTCCTGCCCCGTCTGGTGGTCACCCTGCTGGCCCTGGGAGCGGGTGCTCACTGGGGATTGCAGAGTCTGATGGACTTCTTCCAGCTGATGGTGAGCCAGATCCCCGAGGTGGTGGGCTGATGCCAGCCAAGGGCCACCCCGCTCTGGCCGAGGCAGACCGGGGCCTGCGTCCTCCCGTTGGCTTGCCCCTGCCGGGAGTGCCGCTGTCATGACCTACACCACGGCGCTCATCATGGAGTGGCTCTCCTCCATCCTCTGGCCCCTGGCCCGGGTGAGCAGTCTCCTGATGGTGATGGCGGTCTTCGGCAGCCGGCTCGCCCCCGCCCATATCCGTATCGGCCTGGCGCTGGCGATCACCCTCATCATCGCCCCCCTGCTGCCCCCGATGCCGAAGATCGAGCTCTTCTCCCTCGGCAGCTTCCTGGTGCTGGGGCAGCAACTGCTCATCGGCATCGCGCTCGGCCTCATGACCCAGTTCCTGCTGGAGACCTTCGTGATGGCGGGTCAGGTCATCGCCATGCAGACCAGCCTGGGCTTTGCCACCCTGGTGGATCCCATGAACGGCCAGTCGGCTCCCGTGGTGGGCCAGTTCTACCTTATGCTGGCGACCCTGGTGTTTCTCGCGGTGGACGGCCACCTGCTGATGCTGCGCATGGTGGTGCTGAGTTTCGAAACCCTGCCGGTATCTGACAGCGGGCTCACCCTGCCTGCCATCCGCAGCCTGGTGAGCTTTCTCGGGGTCATGTATCAGGCTTCTCTGGTGATGGCGCTCTCGGCCATCATCGCCCTGCTGCTGATCAACTTCGCGTTCGGGGTGATGACCCGTGCGGCCCCCCAGCTCAACATCTTCAGCATCGGCTTTGCGGTGAGCATGATGTCGGGCCTGTTCATCCTCTGGCTCACCATAGGTGGCTTCATGGGGCACTTCGACGCGCTCTGGGAGCGGGTGCAGGAGACCAGCTGCGAGCTCATCAACGTCCAGTGCTTCGGGGGCCAGCATGACTGAGGCCCTCCCGGTTGCGGCCCTTTTGCCGCCAGTCTGGCGGGCCGCCAGTCGGCTGATGCCGGCAGGAGGCCAGCATGGCTGATACCGATCAGGAACGCACAGAACAACCCACGGGCAAACGACTGCAACAAGCCCGGGAAAAAGGGCAGATTGCACGTTCCAAGGAGCTGGGTACCGCCAGCGTCCTGCTGGCGACCGTGTTCGGCCTCCTGATGATCAAGGAGAGTCTGGCAGGTGCCATGATCAAGGTGCTCACCATGGGCTTTACCCTGGACCGGGATCAGGCGTTCGACCCCAATGCCATGGGGGCCATGGTGCCTGCCCTGCTGGGAGAGCTGATCCAGCCTCTGGGGCTGCTGTTCATGCTGGTGATCATCGCCGCCTTCGTCGGCAACACCCTGCTCGGCGGGATGAACTTCTCCTCCGAGGCCATGCTGCCCAAGTGGAGCAAGCTGAGCCCCCTGAGCGGCATCAAAAGGATGTTCGGGGTGCAATCTCTGGTGGAACTTGTCAAATCCATCGCAAAAGTGGTGTTTATCAGTCTGTTCGCCTGGTGGATGCTGTCGAGCCAGTTCAACCATCTGCTGAATCTCTCTCTCGAGGGTTTTCCCGGCGGCATCGTCGATGCCCTGGACCTGCTGCTCTGGATGTTGATCATCCTCTGCTGCGCCCTGATCCCCATTGTCGCCATCGATGTGCCGTTCCAGAGCTGGAACCACAATCGCCAGCTCAAGATGACCAAGCAGGAGATCAAGGACGAGTTCAAGGACAGCGAAGGCAAGCCCGAGGTCAAGGGGCGGATACGCCAGTTGCAGATGCAGATGGCCATGCGCCGCATGATGGGGGATGTCCCCAAGGCCGATGTGATCATCACCAACCCGACCCACTACTCGGTGGCGCTCAAATACGATGCGGGCAAGCCGGGGGCGGCGCCCAAGGTACTGGCCAAGGGGGTCGACGAGGTGGCGATGAAGATCCGGGAGATCGGGCGCGAATACGACATCCCCGTCATGTCCTCCCCGCCGCTCACCCGGGCCCTTTACCACGCCACCGAGATTGGCCAGGAGATCCCGGAGGGGCTCTTCGCCGCCGTCGCCCAGGTGCTGGCCTATGTCTATCAGCTCAAGAAGTTCCGCCGTGGCCGCGGCCGGCGTCCGACCCCCATCGCCACGGATCTGCCCATTCCACCCGAGTTTCGCAAATAACGCAGTGGAGGCAGCCTGATCCCGGGTTCTCTCCCTTGCGCCCCCGCGTTTCGCAAATAAAGCGGTGGGATGTCCCCACCATCCGATCTCTCCCTTGTGTCGAAAACAAGGCCGCAATCTCCCTGTCGAGGCGCGGCGCCTCGCCCCATGGCCTGGGCTGGCCTTTGGCCGGCTTGGTGAAGGCAGCTTCCCCCTGTCACCATTCCCCGTGACGCCAACGACGGACTTCTGACAGCGTTAAAATAAAAGCCATATAGATCAATGCATTGAATCCTTGGCTTGATATTTGCTTTAATCCGTCATTGGCAGTTTATCATTGAGAAGCACGATGGGATTCAAAGCGGGACTGGGCCGTTTCAAAGAGTACAAGTGGCTGCTCAGCAGAGGGGTAGGGACGCCGCTGCTGGTATTGGCCTCTCTGGGGATGGTGGTACTCCCCATTCCGCCCCTGATGCTGGATATCCTCTTCTCATTCAACATCGCCCTCTCCATCGTGGTGCTGCTGGTGGCGGTCTATACCCGCCGCCCCCTGGAATTTGCCGCCTTCCCCACCGTCTTGCTGATCGCCACCCTGCTGCGGCTCGCCCTCAACGTCGCCTCCACCCGGGTGGTGTTGCTGGAAGGCCACAACGGCAGCGCGGCGGCAGGCCATGTGATCGAGGCGTTCGGCAACGTGGTGATCGGCGGCAACTATGCCGTGGGCATCATCGTCTTCATGATCCTGGTGATCATCAACTTCGTGGTGGTCACCAAGGGGGCGGGCCGGATCTCAGAGGTGAGCGCCCGCTTCACCCTTGACGCCATGCCCGGCAAGCAGATGGCCATCGATGCGGATCTGAACGCCGGTCTCATCAACCAGGAAGAGGCCAAGAAGCGCCGTCAGGACGTGACTCAGGAAGCGGACTTCTACGGCTCCATGGACGGTGCCTCCAAATTCGTGAAGGGGGATGCCATCGCGGGCATCATGATCCTCTTCATCAACATCATCGGCGGCTTCATCATCGGCATGATGCAGCACCAGCTCACCTTCGGCGAAGCGGCCCAGGTCTATACCCTGCTCGCCATCGGTGACGGTCTGGTCGCCCAGATCCCCTCGCTCCTGCTCTCCATTGCCGCGGCCATCATCGTCACCCGTCAGAATACCGACCAAGACATGGGAACAGCGGTACTCGGCCAACTGTTCGAAAATCCCAAGGCGCTGGTGATCTCCGCAGGCATCCTGCTGATGATGGGCAGCGTGCCCGGCATGCCGCACCTGGCTTTCCTGAGCCTGGGGGCGGTGGCGGCGGCGGGCGCCTGGTGGCTGCTGCGCCGCGAGAAGCAGAACAAGGCGAAGGCGGCGAGCGGCGAACTCATGCCGGCCCAGGGGGATGCCCCGGTGGAGCAGAAGGATCTCAGCTGGGACGACGTCATGCCGGTGGACATCATCGGCCTGGAGGTGGGTTATCAGCTGATCCCGCTGGTGGACAAGAATCAGGGGGGCGAGCTGCTCAACCGGATCAAGGGGGTGCGCAAGAAGCTCTCCCAGGAGCTGGGCTTTCTGGTGCCTGCCGTCCACATTCGCGACAACCTGGATCTTGCCCCCAACCAGTACCGCATCACCCTGATGGGCGTGAGTACGGGGGAAGCCACCGTCTATCACGACAAGGAGATGGCCATCAACCCGGGGCAGGTGTTCGGCCAGATCCACGGTATCGCCACCCAGGACCCGGCGTTCGGGCTGGAGGCGGTCTGGGTCGCCAAGGAGCAGGTCTCCCAGGCCCAGACCCTTGGCTACACCGTGGTCGATGCGGCCACCGTGGTGGCTACCCACCTGAGCCAGATCCTCTCCAACCATGCGGCGCTGCTGCTGGGTCATGACGAGGTGCAACAACTGCTCGACATGATAGGGAAGCATCAGAGCAAGCTGGTGGAAGGACTGGTTCCCGAGGTGATCAGCATGGGCAACCTGGTGAAGGTATTGCAGAATTTGCTCAATGAAGGCGTGCCAATTCGCGATATGCGCACTATCCTGCAGACCCTCGTGGAATATGCGCCCCGCAGCCCGGACCCGGAAGTGCTGACCGCAGCCTGCCGGATCGCCCTGCGTAGATTGATTGTGCAGGAGATTGCCGGCCCCGAGCCCGAGCTGCCGGTGATCACCTTGTCACCAGAACTGGAACGTATATTGCATCAATCCCTGCAAGCAGGTGGGGGAGATGGCGCCGGTATCGAACCGGGACTGGCGGAGCGGATGCAACGCTCCCTGGTGGAAGCCACTCAACGACAAGAACTGGAAGGCCAGCCGGCCGTGCTTCTGACATCGGGGATATTGCGCAATACCCTGGCGAAATTTGTCAAGAATGCCATTCCTGGATTACGCGTGCTGTCCTATCAGGAAGTGCCTGACGACAAGCAGATCCGCATCGTCAGTGCGGTGGGACAGGGCTAGTTAGCGGAGATGACGGGTGAAGATTAAGCGGTTTTTTGCCAAAGACATGCGCACGGCGCTGGCCGAGGTCAAGGAGACTCTCGGACCCGATGCCGTCATCATGTCCAACAAAAAGGTCACCGGTGGGGTGGAGATAGTCGCGGCCGTCGATTATCAATCCCAGGTACCGGGGCCCAAAGACGCGCCGGTTCGCCGTCAGTTGAATGAAGAGAGCGTCAATATCTCGTCTGCGGGCAAGCAGATGACGAGGTCGGCGCCACCCAAGGAACAGAACGAATACTACGCCGATACCCTGGCGGCCCTGCTGGCACGCCAGCAGAAGCTCAATCCGGCCAACCCGGCGGGTGGCAATGCCGCACCGGGATCATGGTCTGGCAACGGAGGCAACGGTCAGCCGGCCTCGGCCTCCTGGCCCGCCAATGGCGCTGCCGGCACCCAGTCCGCCGGACTGGCGGGCGCGGCCAGTGCTCCCAGAACCCTGGCCGAACAGGGCCAGTGGGGCGCCGCTCCCGAGCCCGCCAAGCCCAAGGCCCGTCCTGCCGCCGCCCCGCGCCAGGCCCAGTCCGCCCAGCGAGATCAGGAGATGGAGGGGATGCGCAAGGAGATGGCCAGCATCCGCAAGCTGCTGGAGCACCAGATCTCCGGCCTGATGTGGCAGGAGGTGGAACGCCGCGAACCCATGCGCGCCCTGCTCATCAAGGAGCTCAAGAAGATGGGGTTTGACGACGCCTTCGCCGATCAGCTGGCGGGCCTCATCCCCGAAGACATGCCGATCCATCAGGCCATGGCCCAGCTGGCCGAGGTGCTGACGGCCCAGCTCAAGATCAGCGAGGACGAGATCCTGCGTCAGGGAGGGGCGGTGGCCCTGCTCGGACCGACCGGGGTGGGCAAGACCACCACCATCGCCAAGCTGGCGGCCCGCTTTGCCATGAAGTATGGCGCCGAGCAGGTGGCGCTCATTACCACGGACAACTACCGGATCGGGGCCCACGAACAGCTGCAGACCTATGGTCGCATCATGGGTTGCCCGGTGCGTCAGGTGCGGGACGCCGAAGAGCTGGCCAGTGCCCTCTATCAGTTCCGCCATCGCCGGCTGGTGCTCATCGACACCGCCGGGGTGGGTCAGCGGGATATCCGCCTGACCGAACAGCTCGACACCCTGGTGAAGAATGCCAAGGTGCGTATACGCAGTTATCTGGTCATGTCGGCCACCTCCCAGCGACGGGTGATGCAGGAGGCGGTGGATCACTTCCGGCGCATTCCGCTCTCCGGCTGCATTCTGACCAAGCTCGACGAGAGCCTGAATCTGGGTGAAGTGATCAACGTGTGCATTCAAAACGCCCTGCCCATCAGTTACATCACCGACGGGCAACGGGTGCCGGAAGATATTCAAGTTGCCAACGCGGCGCTGCTGGTCGGTGCCGCCATGGGGTCGCTGGAACGGGAAGCAGAAGATCCCTATTTCTGGGGATCGGGTTTTGGCGAATCCGAAGATTCGGAGTTTTATGAGTAACATGTATATGGATCAGGCGAGTGGTCTGCGCAAAATGCGTCAAAACAATCGAGTGAAAGTGATCGCCGTGTCCGGAGGCAAGGGGGGCGTCGGCAAGACCAACGTGACCCTGAACGTGGCGGGAGCCATGGCCGCCCAGGGCAAGCGGGTGTTGGTGCTGGACGCCGACCTTGGCCTGGCCAACGTCGACGTCATGCTGGGGCTGAGGGTGCATCGCAACCTCTCCCATGTGCTGGCGGGGGAATGCACCCTGGATGACATCATCGTCGAGGGGCCCTACGGCATGATGATAGTGCCGGCCACCTCGGGTACCCAGTCCATGGTCGAGCTCTCCCCGGTACAACATGCCGAGCTCATCCGCGCCTTCAGCGAGATGAAGACCCAGGTGGACGTGTTGCTGGTGGACACGGCGGCGGGGATTTCCGACATGGTGCTGAGCTTCACCCGCGCCGCCCAGGACATCATGGTGGTGGTGTGCGATGAACCCACCTCCATCACGGATGCCTACGCGCTCATCAAGATCCTCTCCAAGGATCACGGTGTGTTCCGCTTCAAGGTGGTGGCCAACATGGTCCGCTCCCTGCGCGAGGGGCAGGAGCTGTTCGCCAAGCTGACCCGGGTCACCGACCGCTTCCTGGATACCTCCCTGGAGCTGGTGGCCTGCGTGCCTTACGACACCAACCTGCGGGCCGCGGTGCGCAAGCAGAAACTGATAGTTGAGGCGTTTCCAAAATCCCCTGCCGCCCTGGTATTTCGTGCCCTGGCGAACAAGGCGGCGAGCTGGCCCATCCCGAATCAGCCGGGCGGCCACCTCGAATTTTTCCTGGAAAACTTGTTGCAAAAGCCGGTCATAACACAGGAAGACTCCCGTGAATAAAGCCCAAGCATACTTGCGTCATCAGGATTCCTACGTGCTGGTCGAGCGACACGCTCCGCTGGTCAAGCGGATTGCCCAGCATTTATTGGCTCGCCTGCCAAGCAGTGTCTTGCTGGATGACCTGATCCAGGCAGGTATGATTGGGCTGCTCGAAGCTTCCCGCAACTTTGACGGCAGCAAGGGCGCCAGCTTTGAAACCTATGCCGGCATCCGCATCCGTGGTGCCATGCTCGACGAGATCCGCCGTGGGGACTGGGTGCCCCGCTCGGTGCACCGCAACAGCCGTGCCATCGCAGAAGCGATCGAGAACGTGGAGCAGGCCCATGGCCGGGATGCCAGAGACACCGAGGTGGCCGCCAATATGGGGGTGTCCCTCGGGGAGTACCATGCCATGCTGCAGGATGTCTCCTGCGGCAAGATCATCGGCATTGAGGATCTGGGCGTCAGTGAAGATGTCATCGGTCATCCCGATGACGGCAACGGTCAGGGAGGATTCGACGATCTGGCGGCCGAACGCTTCCAGGGGGCTCTGGCCGAGCACATCGCCCGCCTGCCGGAGCGGGAGGCGCTGGTGCTCTCCCTTTATTACGATGAAGAGCTGAATCTGCGCGAGATCGGTGAAGTATTGAGTGTGAGTGAGTCTCGGGTGAGCCAGATTCATAGTCAGGCCATGCACAGGCTGCGCGCCCGTTTGCGAGATTGGAATTTATAAGTGGTTGTACTGGCTACACTGGAGCACAACTCTAAGGCATAATCCGCACCATAAAACCTGCGATCTGCATCATGTAAGTGAGCCGTCTTGGCGGCTATTTAGGAGGAACTTTGGACAAGAACATGAAAATCCTCATCGTCGATGACTTTTCAACGATGCGCCGGATTATCAAGAACTTGCTGCGTGACCTGGGATACAACAATACCCATGAAGCAGACGATGGCAACACGGCGTTGCCGATGCTGAAAAATGGCGACTTCCAGTTCGTGGTCACCGACTGGAACATGCCCGGCATGCAGGGCATCGACCTGCTCAAGGCGATTCGCCTCGACGACAAGCTCAAGCACCTGCCGGTTCTGATGGTGACTGCCGAAGCCAAACGCGAGCAGATCATCGAAGCCGCCCAGGCCGGGGTCAATGGCTATATCGTCAAGCCGTTCACCGCTGCCACCCTCAAAGAGAAGCTCGACAAAATCTTTGAACGTATCGGCTAAGGAGCGGCAGGGATGAAGGCCAAAACGAGTGCCATGATCTCGCTTGACCAGGCAAGGATGCTGGTTGCCCACCTGGAGCGGGAAGAGTTTGAACAGGCCGATACCATCCTCGCCGATGTGTGCGCCCCCAATGCGGCGGCCCTGTTTGACAAGGTGGGGCAGCTGACCCGCCAATTGCACAACTCATTGCAGGATTTTCGCCTGGATCCCAGGATCCCCGACCTGGCCACCCATGAGATCCCGGATGCCCGGGAGCGTCTGAGCTATGTCATCGACATGACGGACAAGGCGGCCAATCGCACCATGGATGCGGTCGAGGCAAGCCTTCCCATCGCCGATCGACTCAACGACAACATTCAGCTGGTCATGCCCAACTGGAATGCCCTGATGAGCCGGGATCTCGAGCTGGGTCAATTCAAGGCGCTGTGCCATCAACTGAATGATTTTATTAAGGCTTCTGAGACGGATGCCGATAAGTTACGACAACTGCTGACGGAAATTCTGATGGCTCAGGATTTCCAGGACCTGACCGGTCAGATGATCCGCAAGGTGATCAAACTGGTGCAGGAAGTTGAAACGAAGTTGATAGAGATGCTGACCATGTTCGGTGAGGGCGTTAGCGACAATTCGGCACGTAGCCTGCCAGCGAGCGGCATCGAGGCGGAAGGCCCCATCATGAACCCGCAGACCCGCTCAGATGTGGTCAATGGTCAAGATGATGTGGACGATCTGCTGTCTAGCCTGGGATTCTAATGGAGTGACGCATGGCCTTCGAAGTTGATGAAGACATACTGCAAGACTTTTTGGTCGAAGCATCAGAAATATTGGAACAGTTGTCTGAACAACTGGTCGACTTGGAAAAGCGGCCCGATGACAAGAACCTGTTGAACGCCATCTTCCGCGGCTTCCACACCGTCAAGGGGGGAGCGGGCTTCCTCTCCCTCACCGAACTGGTGGATGTCTGTCACGGTGCCGAGAACCTGTTCGACATGCTGCGCAACGGCAAGCGGACCCTCAGTGCCGAGCTGATGGATGTCATCTTGCAGGCGCTGGATGCCATCAACGTCATGTTTGCCCAGGTCCAGAACCGCGAAGAGATAAGCCCCGCTTCTCCCGATCTGCTGCACGATCTGCACGAGCTGTGCAAGCCGGAAGGGCAGGAGCAGCTGCGTACCGCCAGCGTGGCGGCCCAGCCAGCACCCGAGCCTGAGCCCGAACCAGAACCCGAGGTCATCGCCGAGGTGGCGCCTGTCGCCGTCAATGGCGGTGGCTCCATCGACGAGATCTCCGCCGACGAATTTGAACGCCTGCTCGATGAGCTGCACGGTGTCGGCAAAGCGCCGACGGTCTCTGCCGCCCCCGTGCTGAGCGGTTCAGGTGACATCACAGACGACGAATTCGAAGCCCTGCTCGACCAGCTCCATGGTCAGGGCCAGCACGGTGGTGCCCCCGATCTGGCCCCCCTGCAGTCGGTCCAGAAAGAGGTGGACGAGCTCATCGACGACGATGAGTTCGAGCGCCTGCTGGATGAACTGCACGGCCGTGGGCAGGGGCCCCAGCACAGTCTGGCATCTGCTCCTACGCCCGCTCCCGAACCCAAGGCTCCGGCACCCGCTGCCCCCGCAGCCCCGGTGACGCCGCCCAAGGCGCCAGTGGCCGCCAAACCCGCGCCGGCAGAGCCCCCAGCGCCAGCCAAGGCCGCCCCTGCCAAGCAGGCCGCTCCCGCCGAGAGCAGCGCGGTACAGAGCGATACCACGGTGCGGGTGGATACCAAGACCCTGGACGTCATCATGAACATGGTGGGCGAACTGGTGCTGGTGAGAAACCGCCTGGTGAGCCTCGGCATCGCCAGCAATGACGAAGAGATGTCCAAGGCTGTCGCGAACCTCGACGTCGTGACCGCCGATCTGCAGGGCGCGGTCATGAAGACCCGCATGCAGCCTATCAAGAAAGTATTCGGCCGCTTCCCGCGTGTGGTGCGCGACCTGGCTCGTACCCTCAAGAAGGAGATCGAGCTGGTGATGGTGGGTGAGGACACGGATCTGGACAAGAACCTGGTGGAGGCCCTGGCCGACCCCCTGGTTCACCTGGTGCGCAACTCCTGCGACCATGGCGTCGAGATGCCGGACGTGCGCGAGAAAGCGGGCAAACCCCGTCAGGGTACCATCACCCTGAGCGCCTCCCAGCAAGGGGACCACATTCTGCTCTGCATCGAGGATGACGGCGCAGGGATGGACCCGGAGAAGCTCAAGTCGATCGCCATCAGCCGTGGCGTGCTCGATGCTGACAGCGCGGCGCGCATGAGCGACAACGATGCCTACAACCTGATCTTCGCCCCCGGCTTCTCCACCAAGTCGGAGATCTCCGACATCTCCGGCCGTGGAGTGGGCATGGACGTGGTGAAGACCAGCATCGTCAGCCTCAATGGCTCGGTGCACATCGATTCCACCTGGGGCAAGGGCACCCGTCTCGAGATCAAGGTTCCCCTGACCCTGGCCATTCTGCCGACCCTGATGGTGGAGGTGGGTCAACAGACCTTCGCCCTGCCCCTCGGTTGCGTGAATGAAATTTTCCACCTGGATCTGAAAAAGGCCAACGTGGTGGATGGCCAGCTCACCATCATCGTCCGTGACAAGGCGATTCCGCTGTTCTACCTGCACAAGTGGCTGGTACGCGGTGCCGGCAAGACGGCCCGCCAGGACCAGGGCCACGTGGTCATCGTCCAGATCGGCACCCAGCAGGTCGGCTTCGTGGTAGACAACCTCATCGGTCAGGAAGAGGTGGTGATAAAGCCCCTGGACAACCTGCTGCAAGGTACCCCCGGCATGGCCGGCGCCACCATTACCAGCGACGGCGGCATCGCCCTCATTCTGGATGTGCCCAGCCTGCTCAAGGCCTATGCCCGTCGCCACTGAGCGCCAGGCTCAAGGAGTTAAAAGAATAACAATGGCAGTCAAGGTATTAGTGGTCGACGATTCGAGTTTCTTCCGCCGCCGGGTCAGCGAAATCATCAATCAGGATCCCCTGATGACGGTGATCGACACGGCCCAGAACGGGCGGGAGGCGGTAGACAAGGCGCAGCAGTTGCGGCCAGACGTCATTACCATGGACATTGAAATGCCGGTGCTCGACGGCATCAGCGCCGTGCGCGAGATCATGGCCAAGTGTCCGACCCCCATCCTGATGTTCTCCTCCCTGACCCACGAGGGAGCCAAGGCAACCCTGGATGCGCTGGATGCGGGCGCCCTCGATTTTCTGCCCAAGAAGTTTGAAGACATCGCCCGCGACAAGGACGAAGCCGTCAACCTGCTGCAGCAGCGGGTCAAGGAGATCGCCCGCAAACGCTTCCTGATGGCCACCCGGCCCCGAGCCCCCGAGCCTGCCGTCCGGCCCGCCGTCACGGGGGCCCTGAATCGTCCCTTGGCCGAACGCCAGCCCGAGCCTGCGCGGGCAGCGGCGGCTCCCGCCGCGTTCAAGCGCAGTGGCAAGAGTTACCAGCTGGTTGCCATCGGTACCTCCACCGGCGGGCCGGTGGCACTGCAGAACGTGCTGACCAAGCTGCCGGGAGATTTCCCTCATCCCATCCTGCTGATCCAGCACATGCCGGCCACCTTCACCGCTGCCTTTGCCGCCCGCCTCAACGGGCTGTGCCAGATAGGGGTCAAGGAGGCGCAGGATGGCGACGTGCTCAAGCCGGGTCAGGCCTATCTTGCCCCCGGTGGCAAGCAGATGTTGCTGGAAGGGCGCGGGCCCGGTGCCCGTCTTCGCATCATCGATGGCAATGACAAGGTCAACTACAAACCCTGCGTGGACATTACCTTCGCCTCCGCCGCCAAGACCTATGGCGACAAGGTGCTGGCCATCGTCCTGACCGGCATGGGCGCGGATGGCCGCGACGGTGCCCGTCTGCTCAAGGAGCAGGGGGCGACCATCTGGGCGCAGGATGAAGCCTCCTGCGTGGTCTATGGCATGCCCCAGGCCGTTGCCAAGGCGGGCATAGCAAGCGAATCCCTGCCGCTGGATCGGGTGGCCCAGCGCATTCTGGTCGAGTTGGGTCGCTGACCATGGGCATGCTCGGCCTGGTGCTGGCGCTGGGGGCCGTCGCCATCGCCCAGTGGTGGCATGGCGGGAGCCTGCTGACCCTGCTGGATGGCCCGGCCTTTGTCATCGTCGTCGGGGGAACCTGGGGGGCGGTGATCTTGCAGACTCCCCGCAGGTACCTGCTCAGTGCCCTGAGGCAGGCAACCTGGATGCTGTTTCCGCCGCAGCTGGATCTTGCGGAGCAGGCCGAACGCCTGAAGGCGTGGGCCCAGTTCGCCCGCCAGCAAGGCTTGCTGGCGCTGGAAAACCAGGCCGAGGCCGAGCCCGATCCCTTCACCCGCCAGGGGCTTTCCATGATTGTGGATGGCGTCTCCATCGAGGATATCCGCAGCTTGCTGGAGGCGGACATCGACATCGAGCAGGAGCGCAACGAGCACTCGGCCAGGGTGTTCGAGTCCATGGGGGGGTACAGCCCCACCATCGGCATCATCGGGGCCGTGATTGGCCTCATCCAGGCCATGTTTCATCTGGAGGAGCCAGGCACCCTGGGGGCGGGCATTGCCGTGGCCTTCGTCGCCACCATCTACGGGGTGGGCTTTGCCAACTTGCTCTATCTGCCGATTGCGAATCGGTTGCGCGCCTTCCACTACCATTACGGCCTCTATCAGGAGATGACCCTGGAGGGGCTTCTGGCCATCGCCCACGGGGAGAACGGCCCGCAGGTTGAAAGGCGGTTACGGGCTTATCTGAAAGGGGAGTAGCCATGCGCAAGCGCTATCGTTTGCACCTGCAAGGGCGAGAGCATCTCGATCGCTGGCTGGTCTCCTATGCCGATTACATGACGCTCATCTTCGCCCTTTTCGTGGTGCTCTACTCCGTTGCCATCGTCAACAAGGAGGAGTACCGCGCCGTCATCGAGGGCATGACCCAGGCCTTCAACCAGGCGCCGCGCAGCGATGGCCTGCTGGAAGGACGGGGCAATTCCTTGCTGGACAACCCGGTGTCGGCCGCCCCCAGCCTGCTGGAGAGCAAGGCCTCTGCGTCCCCCTCGCGTGCCCCCATCACGGGTACGCCCGTCTCGCAAGATGGCACGGCTCTTGCGCAGATCGACATGCAGATCCAGGAGTCCATGGGCGCCCTGGTCGATGCGGGGGTGGTGAAGCTTGCGCAGGATGACAACTGGCTGACGGTGGAGTTGAGTTCAGGTCTCCTGTTCAACAGTGGCAGCGCTTTTCTGGGTAACAATGCCGCCCCTGTGCTCGATACGCTTTCAGGTATTCTCAAACCGGTCGATAACTATGTCAGGGTGCGGGGCTACACGGATAACCAACCGATAAACAACGAAATTTTCCGCTCCAACTGGACATTGTCAGCGGCCCGCGCCGAGGCAGTGCTCAATGCCCTGGTGGGCAAAGGGGTGGCTCCCGGTCGGCTCGCCTACGAGGCGTACGGAGAGTTTTCCCCCTTCGTCGACAATGGCACCGAGCAGGGACGATTACAGAATCGCAAGGTGGTGGTCGCCATATCCAGGTTCGCCTGGGTGCCGCCAGCCCCCGTCAAACCGCTGACGGTGGCACCGGTGCAGGACGCACCGCAGAGTGTCGACAGTGAAAAGATCAGGGTGATCGCGCTGCCCGGTGGGGGCATACGCATAACAACAAGGCAGGATTGATACAGTGATTGTTTGGACGGTTGCCAATCAGAAAGGTGGAGTCGGTAAAACCACCACGGTCGTCTCCCTGGCGGGCATTCTGGCCCAGCGTGGCCAGCGGGTACTGCTGATCGACACCGACCCCCACGCCTCCCTGACCTCCTATCTCGATTTCGACTCGGACAGGCTGGAAGGCACCCTGTACGAGTTGTTCCAGGCGGCCAAACCCAGCGCCGAGCTGGTCAACCGGATGACCCTCAAGACCCGATTCGAGAACATCAGCCTGCTGCCCGCCTCGATTACCCTGGCCACGCTGGATCGGGTGATGGGCAACCGGGAAGGGATGGGGCTGGTGCTCAAGCGCGCTCTGCTGCGGGTGCAGGATCAGTTCGACTACGTGCTCATCGACTGCCCGCCGGTGCTGGGGGTCATGATGGTGAACGCGCTGGCGGCCTGCGATCGCATCCTGGTGCCGGTACAGACCGAATTCCTGGCCCTCAAGGGGCTGGAGCGGATGATGAAGACCTTCGAGATCATGCAGCGCTCCAAGCGGGAGAAGTTCCGCTACACCATCATTCCGACCATGTTTGACAAGCGTACCCGCGCCTCCCTGATGACATTGCAGTCCATCAAGGAGCAGTATGGGGAGGCGGTGTGGAATGCGGTCATTCCCATCGACACCAAATTCAGGGATGCCAGTCTGGTGCACATTCCTCCCTCCATCTATGCACCGGGCAGCCGGGGCACCTATGCCTATGAGACCCTGCTCAACCATCTCGACGCGCTGGAGCGTCAACGGACCCAGGAGGTGATGCCGTGAGAGAGACCACCCAGGTTCGGGCCATGGACGACTATTTCCACTCCCTGCTGCTGGACGATGCCCTGCTGCGGGAAGATCCCGAAGACGAAGCACCGGCCCCTGCGTTGCAACGTCAGACCGTCGCCGTGCCGGAGGTGGCTGCCACCCCCTATCTTGAAGCCGATACCCGACTGGCCCAGCTGAGCGAGCTGCTTGCCCAGGTGGGACAGGTCCAGTTCGAGATGGATGCCCTGAGCCACGAAGAGGTGCATGTCGAACCATTCCAGCTCGAGGCGGAGGTGGTTGACAGTGAGCCTCTGGTCGCCCTGGCAGAGCCGGTGGTGGAAGCCGTGGCGGAGGAGGTCGAGCCCGTCGCCCTCGCGGTGGCAGAACCTGCGCCCGCCCTTGAGGCGGCGCCCGCACCGTCGACCTGGGAGAACCTGGATACCGGCAACGAGTTTCAGGCGCTCTTCTTCGACGTGGCCGGGGTGACGTTTGCGGTGCCTCTGACCGAGTTGGGGGGCATCCATCAACTGGGGGAGGTGACCTCTCTCTTCGGCCAGCCGGGCTGGTACAAGGGGATCATGACCTCCCGCGAGCAGAAGATGAACGTGGTGGACACGGCCCAGTGGGTCATGCCGGGTCAGCATCTGGAGATGGACGATTACAAATATCTGATTATGCTGGGAGAATCACCCTGGGGATTGGCCTGTCACCAGTTGAAGGGCACAGAACTGCTGCACCGGGACCAGGTGAAGTGGCGCCATCAGGAGGGCAAGCGCCCCTGGTTGGCCGGCATGGTCAAGGAGAAGATGTGTGCCCTGCTGCACGTCAGGGAGCTCTTGCTGCTGCTTGGCCGGGGCGTGAACATCGAAGGCCGCTGACAACATCGGCATCGCCATGGTTTTATTGCTAATTTTACCCGTTGACGGGTTCATACAAGGATCAAGAAGATGACAGAGAAGCGCAATATTGCACAGAATCTGGCCGAAGACGAAGTGCTGCAGTGGGTGACCTTCCAGTTGGAAAACGAGACCTATGGCATCAACGTGATGCAGGTTCAGGAAGTGTTGCGCTACACCGAGATCGCTCCGGTCCCGGGTGCACCTGACTACGTGCTGGGTATCATCAACCTGCGTGGCAACGTGGTGACCGTCATCGATACCCGCTCCCGTTTCGGCCTGCCGGCCGGGGATGTGAGCGAGAACTCCCGCATCGTCATCATCGAGGCGGAGAAGCAGGTGATCGGCATCATGGTGGACAGCGTGGCCGAGGTGGTCTATCTGCGCTCCTCCGAGATCGATGCCGCCCCGGCGGTGGGCACCGAGGAGAGCGCCAAGTTCATCCAGGGCGTCAGCAACCGTGACGGCCAACTGCTGATCCTGGTGGATCTCAACAAGCTGCTCTCCGACGAAGAGTGGGAAGACATTGGTTCCCTGTAACAGGGACGGGAACGTGCGGACGGGGGCGATGGCACCTGTCCGCCTCCCTGTGACGGTAAGGTGATGGTTTGATGATTGAATTTGCAGCCTTGGGGTTGTCCTTGCTCGCACTGGTGCTGGCCCTTTACGGGATCCTGGGGCACCGTCGTCGCCAGCGAGAGTCCGAGGCCAGGGTGGAAGCGCTGCAGGGGCAGCTCGAGAGTCTGCGCAAGCAGATGATGGAGTTGCACACGGGCGCAATCGGCATGGGTCAGCGTCTGCAAGCCGCAGAAGGGGCCATGCAGAAGATCCACGACAGCCAGCAGGAGCTGACGTTGCAGGATCCGGAGCGCCGCCTCTACAGCCGCGCCGCCAAGATGGTGGAGCTTGGTGCCGATCTGGACGAGGTGATGAGCGAGTGCGAGTTGCCCCAGGCGGAAGCGGAGCTGCTTATTTCCCTGCGAAAGGGACGCAGCTGACGGATGTGTCGCGGGGAGGCCGGTGCCTCCCCGCTTTCTGTTCGGCCCGTGGCCACCTCTTTCTTGATGCCGGGACAGTGGATAATCCTTTGGCATCAATCTCTTTGGTGGGGGCGCGATCTTCCCCACAAATCCTGTTGATTATTGGCATCTTTGAAAAGACGCCTCCGGATCCTGTGTTAAGATACAGGCCGCCTCATTTTCAACGATTACATCCCCATGCTGCTTCAAGCGAACAATCTGAGCTGCGTGCGTGAAGATCGCACCCTGTTTGAACATCTCTCCTTCGCGGTGCGTGCCGGGGATTTGATGCAGATTGAGGGTCCCAACGGGGTGGGCAAGACCAGCCTGTTGCGCCTGCTCACCGGCCTCTCCCAGCCCTTTGCTGGCGAGGTGTGCTGGAATGGGGAGAATATCCGCCATTGCCGGGATGAATACCACGCCAGCCTGCTTTACCTGGGCCATCAGCCCGGCGTCAAGGCGACCCTGACCCCCCTTGAGAATCTCTCCTTCTACCAGAAGCTTCATGGCCCTGCCGGGGACGGCGTGGATCTCTGGCGGGTGCTGGCCCAGGTCGGCCTCGCCGGTTTCGAAGACTATCCCGCGGGGCAGCTCTCCGCCGGGCAGCAGCGACGGGTGGCGCTGGCCAGGTTGTGGCTGAGCGAGCGACCGGCGCTCTGGATCCTGGACGAGCCCTTCACCGCCATCGACAAGCAGGGGGTCAGGGTGCTGGAGCAGTTGTTCCTCGCCCACGCGGACAGGGGGGGCATGGTGGTCCTTACGACCCACCAGGATCTGACCCTGATGCAGGGACGGCTCAAGACCCTCTCCCTGACCTCGCTGTTGCAGGAGTAGCCCATGCTGCGCGCCGTCATACACCTTATTCACCGCGAGTTGCTGATGGCCCTGCGCCAGCGCGCCGACATCTTCAACCCGCTCTGGTTCTTCCTCATCGTCATCACCCTGTTTCCATTGGGGATCGGGCCCGAGCCCCAGTTGCTGGCCCGCATCGCTCCCGGCATCATCTGGGTGGCGGCCCTGCTGGCGGCCATGCTCTCCCTGGAGCGGCTGTTTCGTGACGACTTCAGTGACGGCGCCCTGGAGCAGATGATGCTGATGCCCCATCCCCTGGGGTTGCTGGCCCTGGCCAAAGTGATCGCTCACTGGTTGCTGACCGGTCTGCCGCTGTTGCTGGTCTCCCCCTTGCTCGCCATCCTGCTCTCCCTGGAGCTGAAGACCTATGTGGCCGTGGTGGCAACCCTGGCGCTCGGTACGCCGGTGCTGAGCCTGCTCGGGGCGGTCGGAGTAGCGCTGACCGCAGGGCTGCGCAAGGGGGGCGTGCTGCTCAGCCTGTTGTTGCTGCCGCTCTATATTCCGGTGCTTATCTTCGCCACGTCCGCCATCGACGCGGCGAGCATGGGACTGCCCTATGCCGGTCAGCTCGCCATCCTGGGGGCCATGCTGGTGGGGGCATTGACCCTGACGCCCCTGGCTATCTCGGCGGCGCTTCGGGTGAGTGTCAACTGATTGACTTGGTGAAAAGATTTTCGTTTGAAGCCTTGTTAGGGGCGAGATAGTTGAGATAGATCAAGGGGATGGCTGCTTATTGCTTTCGGGGGATATGATGTTTTTCCCCCATGGGTATGGTAGCCCTCGCCACTTAAAAATTAATAACTGAAAGGTTTCGTGAGCTATGTGGAAATGGTTGCACCCTTATGCCAAACCCGAGCGCGCCTATGGGCTGGCCGGCACCCTGCTGCCCTGGTTTGCCGTGACAAGCCTGCTCGCCTTCATCATCGGCACCGTCTGGGGGCTGGCTTTCGCACCCGCCGATTACCAGCAGGGCGACTCTTTCAGGATCATCTATATCCATGTGCCCTCCGCCATCCTCTCCATGGGCGCCTACTCCACCATGGCGGTGGCCGCCTTCATTGGCCTGGTGTGGCAACTGCGCATGGCAGACATGACGGTGGCGGCCATCGCCCCGGTGGGGGCCGTCTTCACCTTCATCGCCCTCTTTACCGGCGCCGCCTGGGGCAAACCCATGTGGGGCACCTGGTGGGTGTGGGATGCCCGGCTCACCTCCGAGCTCATCCTGCTGTTCCTCTATCTGGGTGTCATCGCCCTCTACAACGCCTTCAGCGACAAGGTGGTGGCGGGCCGCGCCGCCGGCATCCTGGCGCTGGTCGGGGTGATCAACCTGCCCATCATCCACTACTCGGTGGAGTGGTGGAACACCCTGCACCAGGGGGCCACCATCACCAAGTTTGACAAACCCTCCATCTCCCCCGAGATGCTGTGGCCGCTGCTCATCATGATCCTGGCGTTTGCCGCATTTCTCGGTGCCCTGACCCTGATGCGTTTTCGCAATGAGCTGCTGATGCGGGAGTGGCACCGCCCCTGGGTCGCCGACATCGCCAGGCAGGAGAAGTAAGCATGCACTTTGCCTCGTTCAGTGATTTCATGGCCATGGGAGGCTATGCCTTCTACGTCTGGCTCTCCTTCGGTCTGACCCTGCTCTGCCTGGTCGGCATCGTCATTTCCACCCGGTTGAAGACCCGCAGCCTGCTTGGCGAACTGCGCAACAAGCAGGCTCGGGAGGCACGCCGCAAGGCGGCCCAGCAGATGGAGAACACCCTATGAACCCGCGCCGCAAGAAACGCCTCACCATCATCCTGGCCATCAGCCTGGGCCTTGCCAGCGTGACTGGCCTGGTGCTCTATGCCCTGAGCCAGAACATCGACCTCTTCTACACCCCGAGCGAGCTGGTGGAAGGGAAGGGGCCGGAGAAGATCAAGCCCGAGGAGGGGCAGCGCCTGCGCATCGGTGGCCTGGTGGTGCCGGGGTCTGTGGTGCGGGATCCCCAGAGCCTCAAGGTAGCCTTCAAGCTGGTGGACAACGGCGGCCATCTGGTGACGGTGGAGTTTGACGGCATTCTGCCGGACCTGTTCCGCGAGGGGCAGGGCATTGTCGCTCAGGGCACCCTCAAGGATGCCACCACGGTCGCCGCCTTCGAGGTGCTGGCCAAGCACGACGAGAACTACATGCCGCCGGAAGTGGCCGACGCCACCAACGGCATGCACTTCAAGCCCGAATACACAGAGGCGCAGTTGCAGGGAGCCAAGCAATGATGCCGGTATGCGCCAAGAATTCACTTCTTTATGCCGCCAAATCGGCAGGTTTCTCTGTGCAATCGAGAGGGAATAGTCAATGATCCCGGAATTAGGGCAGTTCTCACTGATCCTGGCCTTCGCCACCGCCCTGCTGCTGGGCAGTTACCCGCTGATCGGGGCCCATCTCGGTCGTCTTGGCATGATGTCGGCGGCCCGCCCGCTCGCCTACAGCCAGTTCCTGCTGCTGCTGCTGTCGTTTCTCTGTCTCACCTGGGCCTTTATCGACAACGACTTCACCGTGCAGTACGTGGCCACCAACTCCAACAGCCTGCTGCCCCTGCAATACCGCATCTCGGCGGTATGGGGAGCCCATGAAGGCTCGCTGCTGCTCTGGGTGCTGACCCTGGGGGGCTGGACGGCGGCGGTGGCCCTCTTCAGCCGTCGCCTGCCGCTCGATGCGGTGGCGCGGGTACTCGGGGTGCTCGGCCTTATCTCGGTGGGCTTCACCGCCTTCGTGCTGTTCACCTCGGATCCTTTCACCCGCACCCTGCCGTATTTCCCGGTGGACGGGCGGGATCTCAATCCGCTACTGCAGGATCCCGGTCTCATCTTCCACCCCCCCATGCTCTACATGGGCTACGTGGGCTTCTCGGTGGCCTTCGCCTTCGCCATCGCCTCCCTGATGACGGGGCGTCTGGACGCCACCTGGGCGCGCTGGTCCCGTCCCTGGACCATGGCGGCCTGGGTCTTCCTGACGCTGGGCATCGTGCTCGGCTCCTGGTGGGCCTATTACGAACTCGGCTGGGGTGGCTGGTGGTTCTGGGATCCGGTGGAAAACGCCTCCTTCATGCCCTGGCTGGCGGGCACGGCCCTGCTCCACTCCCTCGCGGTGAGCGAGAAGCGCGCCACCTTCAAGGCCTGGACCGTGCTGCTGGCGCTCTCGGCCTTCTCCCTGAGCTTGCTCGGCACCTTCCTGGTGCGTTCCGGCGTGCTGGTGTCGGTCCATGCGTTTGCCTCGGACCCGACCCGGGGTCTGTTCATCCTGGGCTTCCTGCTGGCGGTGATAGGCAGCTCCCTATTGCTGTTCGCCTTCAAGGGCTCCCAGGTGAAGAGCCACGGCAAGCATGAGCTGTGGAGCCGGGAGACCCTGCTCCTTGGCAACAACATCCTGCTGGTGGCGGGCCTGCTCACCGTGCTGCTCGGCACCCTGCTGCCCCTGGTGCACAAGGAGCTGGGGCTTGGCAGCATCTCCATCGGCACCCCCTTCTTCAACCACATCTACAGCTGGCTAATCATCCCCTTCGCCCTGCTGCTGGGGGTGGGCCCCCTGTTCCGCTGGCGCCGCCAGGATCTCGGTGAGCTCAAGGGCAAGGTGATGCTCGCCCTGGTGCTGAGCCTGGCCGCGGCTCTGCTGTTGCCCAAACTCTTTGCCGAGGCGTTCAAACCCTGGGCTGCGCTCGGTATCGGCCTTGGCGTCTGGATCATCGTCACCAGCGTGCAGGAGACCTGGGCGCGGGCCACCCACAAACACGGTTTTGCCACCGGCGTGCGCAAGCTTGGCAACAGCCACTGGGCCATGATCCTGGGGCACGTGGGGCTCGCGGTCAGCATCATCGGCATCGCCTGCACCCAGAACTACAGCATCGAGAAGGACCTGCGGATGCAGGCCGGCGATCGCGTCCAGTTCGCCGATTACGAGTTCGTCTTCACCGGCATCAAGGAGAAGAACGGCCCCAACTACGACGGTTTCAAGGGCGTGCTGGAAGTGCACCAGGATGGCAAGCAGGTAGCCCTGCTCAAACCTGAGAAGCGGATGTACACCGTGAGCCGCATGCCGATGACCGAGGCGGCCATCGATGCGGGGGTTACCCGGGATCTCTATGCGGCGCTCGGCGAGCAGCTCGACAACGGCGCCTGGGCGGTACGGATCTACTACAAGCCCTTCGTGCGCTGGATCTGGTTCGGCGGCGTCTTCATGGCCCTCGGCGGCGTGCTGGCCATGCTGGACAAGCGCTACCGCTTCGGACGTCGTGACGAGGAGGCCAAGGCATGAGCAAGAAGACCTGGCTCTATCTGCTGCCCTTCATCATCTTCCTGATGGGGGCCGTGTTTCTGTTCAAGGGGCTCTACTCCGATCCCACCAAGCTCGAATCCGTGATGGTGGACAAGGAGGTGCCCGTGTTCACCCTGCAGGACATCTATGACCTGGGCAAGCAGCACGACAGGAGCATCCTCAAGGGGCGCCCCATGCTGCTCAATGTCTGGGCCACCTGGTGCCCGACCTGTTACGGAGAACACACCTACCTCAAGGAGCTGGCGGGGCAGGGGATCTACATCGTCGGCATGAACTACAAGGACGAGCGTGACAAGGCCATCAAGTGGCTGGCGGAGCTTGGCAACCCCTACCAGATCAACCTCTACGATCCGGACGGCATGCTGGGGCTGGATCTCGGTGTCTATGGCGCGCCCGAGACCTTCTTCATCGACAGCCAGGGCATCATCCGCTATCGCCACGTGGGGGACATCAACCCAGACGTCTGGGCCAGTACCCTCAAACCCATCTTCGATGCCATGAAGTGAGGCCTCCCCGATGAAAACACTGATTGCATCCCTGTTGCTGCTGGCCGGTCTCGTCTGCGCCGGACAGGCCCGCGCCGCCATCGATGTCTACACCTTCGAGAGCGACGCCCAGGAGCAGACCTTTCGCGAGCTGACTAAGGAGCTGCGCTGCCCCAAGTGCCAGAACCAGGACATCGCGGATTCCAACGCCGGACTTGCCAAGGATCTGCGGGACAAGACCTACCAGATGGTGCGCGAGGGCAAGGAGAAGCAGGAAGTGGTGGACTACATGGTGGCCCGCTACGGCAACTTCATTCTCTATGATCCCCCCCTGATGGCCTCGACCCTGATCCTCTGGCTTGGCCCCTTGCTGGTCATCGTGATTGGCGTCGTCACCGTGGTGGTGCGAAGCCGCCGCCATGCCCCTGCTCCCTTGCAACAGTCTGAAGGCACCCTGAGTGCAGAAGAGCAGGCCAGGCTGTCCGCCCTGCTCAAAGAGGAAGAGAAACCATGACCCCATTCTGGATACTGGGTGCGGCCCTGCTGGTGCTGGCGAGCCTGGCGCTGATCGTGCCGCTGTGGCGCGGCGAGGGCAGGCAGAGCATCAGTCGCTCGGCCCTCAACAAGCAGCTCTATCGCCAGCGCCTGCTGGAGATAGGGGAGGAGCGGGAGCAGGGGATACTGGCGGAGGAGCCGGAATCCCTGGTGGAGCTGCAGCGCAGCCTCCTGGACGACATTCCCGACGTGGAGCAGACCGCCCGTGGCGGCAAGAGCCTGATCTGGATCCCCGGTGTGCTGGTGCTGGCGGTGGTGAGCATCGGCCTCTACGCCAAGCTCGGCGCCTGGCAGGAGGTGAGCCGCTGGCAGGATGCCAGCAGCCGGTTGGGGGAGCTCAGCAATCGCATCCTGGTGGAGCGCGACGCCCGGGTGACCGAGCAGGATCTGCTGGACTTCACCCTGGCCCTGCGAACCCAGCTGAAACAAGAACCGAACGACTACCGTGGCTGGCTGCTGCTGGGACGTCTGACCCTGGATGGCAATGATCCCGAGATGGCCCGCGAGGCGCTGGAGCGTGCCTACGCTCTCGCGCCCCAGAAGGCCATGGTGGCGGTGCCCTATGCCCAGGCCCTGATGATGACGGGGGAGGAAGCCCGTGCGGATCAACTGTTGCAGGCGGTCATTACCGAGGACCCGGCCAACATCGAGGCTCGCTCCGTCCACGCCTTCATGGCCCTGCAAAAAGAGGATTTCCAGACCGCCCTCGACCGCTGGCAGGGGATGTTGCCGCTGCTGGAGCCGGGCTCGGCCCGCTACACCATGGTGGAGCGCTCCATGGAGTACGCCAGGCAGCAGCTTGGCCAGCGTGGCATCGCCGTGACTACCCCGTCTGCCGAAGGCCAGGCACAAGCCGGGGTGCTGGCGGTGAAAGAGGGGGAGTTCCCCCTGCACATCACCCTGGCGCCGGGCATCAAGATGCCGGAAGATGCCCATCTGTTCGTCTTTGCGGTGATCCCCAACGGTCCGCCCATGCCCATCGCGGTCAAGCGCATTGCAGGCCCGCATCTCCCGCTCACCCTCTCCCTGGGGGACGGGGATGCCATGATGGAGGGGAGCAAGCTGGCGGCCCATGCCGAGCTGCAGTTCAAGGCGCGCCTCTCCCGGGGCGGCAACGTCATGAACAAGGAAGGCGCCTTTGAAGGGGTTTCGGTCACCGTGCCGACCAGCACCATCCCCACAGCGCCGATTGACATCCGCATCGATCACGCCCTCTAATATGCTTTTGGCCCACCCCTTGGGGTGGGCCCCCTGTATAATTCATATCAATACCCAAAAAAATCTTAGGACTTTCATATGTATCTGCGTTCAGGAGCATTGGCGGTGGCATTGCTGCTCGCGGGCTGTGCGGGCGGCCCTCCCAAGCCGGGCCCGGAGAGCCTGGATCTCGGCGAGACCCCGAGCCGCCCCGGGGCATCCAGCACGGCCAGCGATCCTCGCGACCCCTTCCAGGGGCCCAACCGTGCCATGTGGGCCGTCAACTATGACGTGCTGGAGCCCTATGTGGCGCGCCCCGTGGTACACGGCTATGCCCGCTATGTCCCGCAAGGAGTGAGGGACAGCATAGAGAATTTCGTGGACAACTTCGACGAGCCGAGCAGCATGGTAAACCACCTGCTGGTGGGGGATCTGAAAGGGGCCGGTACCAACCTGGGCCGCTTCACCCTCAACACCACTGTGGGCCTGCTCGGTCTGTTCGACGTGGCCAAGCATGCGGGCCTGGCTCGCAACACGCTGGAGATGGACACCGTGCTCGGCAAGGCCGACATCGGGGATGGCGCCTATCTGATGGTGCCGGTCTACGGTCCCACCACCACCCGGCAACTGGTTGGGGATACCATCGATACCATCTACTTCCCCTATGCCCTGCTGACCTTCCCGCTGAAGGTGGTGCACTGGGCGCTGGATGGCCTCGGTACCCGCTCCAAGCTGATCGATCAGGAGCGCATCATCGACAACGCGCTGGATCCTTACGCCCTGACCAAGGACTTCTACTTGCAGTACAACGATGGCAAGGTGACGGGCCGCAAACCCGAGCTCCAGGAGCAGAAGCCAGAGGCGGCGGATGATGGCAACCTCGACGATTACATGGACGAGATAGACCAGTAAGCACGGTCATCTTCCACAAGGCGCCTGCGGGCGCCTTTGTTGTCGATGGCAGGTGTTCGACCATAAAAAACGCCCCGCAAGTGCGGGGCGTTTTGGCAAGAAAGGCTTATCAGGCAGCCAGGTTCTTGGCCACGAATTCCCAGTTGACCAGGGCCCAGAAGGTTTCCATGTACTTCGGACGCAGGTTGCGGAAATCGATGTAGTAGGCGTGTTCCCACAGGTCGACGGTCAGCAGCGGGGTGGTACCGGCTTCGGTCAGCGGGCAACCGGCGTTGGAGGTGTTGACGATGGCCAGGGAGCCGTCAGCCTTTTTCACCAGCCAGGTCCAGCTGGAGCCGAAGTTGCCGATGGCAGACTTGGTGAACGCATCCTTGAACTCGGCGAAGGAGCCGAAGGCCTTGGTGATGGCATCGGCCAGGGCGCCAGTGGGCTCGCCACCGCCGTTCGGGGAGAGGCAGTGCCAGTAGAAGGTGTGGTTCCAGATCTGGGCAGCGTTGTTGAAGACGCCACCAGTGGAGGTCTTGATGATCTCTTCCAGAGACTTGCCTTCAAACTCGGTACCCGGCACCAGGTTGTTCAGGTTGACCACGTAGGTGTTGTGGTGCTTGCCATGGTGGTATTCCAGAGTTTCCTGGGAGATGTGCGGTTCCAGAGCATTGATTGCATAGGGCAGAGCGGGAAGTTCGAAAGCCATTTTCTACTCTCCATTGGCTGGTCCGTGCGAAGGCGACGGTTGCAAGACATTGCGTACTCTTTTCTATCTTGAAAAGAATTGTTCTTGAAATGAGGGGGCCAGACGGCCCAAAGCCCGACGATTGTAGCAGTATCAAAGATGGGCGAACAACCCTTGATTCTTGCCATGATCCGGATCAAGCTGCGGCGTATTGATGCATGACTTCTTTCATTCGCAACGGTTTGCCAGTTTGTGGTCTGCCCGGATTGCAGTAGAATGGCCGCCGAAATCGCTCCAGTGAGGCATTTATGGAAACTATTGAAAAGATCAAACAGCAGTTGGCTGAGAATCCCATCATCCTCTACATGAAGGGATCCCCCAAGCTGCCCAGCTGCGGTTTCTCTGCCCAGGCCTCCCAGGCCCTGATGTCCTGCGGCGAGCCTTTCGCCTATGTCGACATCCTGCAGAACCCGGACATCCGCGCCGAGCTGCCGAAATTCGCCAACTGGCCCACCTTCCCGCAACTGTGGGTCGAGGGCGAGCTGGTCGGTGGTTGCGACATCATGATCGAGATGTTCCAGGCCGGCGAGCTGCAGACCCTGATCAAGGAAACTGCCGCCAAGCACAAGCAGGATGACGCTGCTGCCGAGTAAGGCCGCATCTATACCATGCAATGCAAAAAGGGGAGCCACTGGCTCCCCTTTTCTTTGTGCCCACGACAGACATCAGGCGATGCGTTCGAGGCGCGCCATGTAGAAGCCGTCGAAGCCGGTCTCTGCCGGGCTGACGTTGTGATCGCCGATCAGGCGGAAGTGCTCGTTGGCGGCGAGGAACTTGTCCACCTGCTGGCGGTTCTCCTCGGGCAGGATGGAGCAGGTGGCGTAGACCAGCAGGCCGCCCACCTTCACCATCTGGCTGTAGCGCTGCAGGATCTCCTCTTGCAGGGCGACCAGCACCGGCAGGCGCTCGGCGGTGTCGCGCCACTTGGCATCCGGGTTGCGCTTGAGCACGCCAAGGCCGGAGCAGGGGACGTCCAGCAGCACGCGATCGGCGCTTTCTTTCAGGCGCTTGACGGTCTTGCTGCTGGTGATGACCCGGGTCTCCACGTTGTGGGCACCGGCGCGGCGGGCGCGCTGCTTGAGGTTCTCCAGTTTCCACTCTTCCACGTCCATGGCCAGCAGACGGCCCTTGCCCTGCATCATGGCGGCCAGGTGCAGGGTCTTGCCGCCGGCACCGGCACAGGCGTCGATGACCCGCATGCCGGGCTTGACGTCGAGGGCCGCGGCCACCAGCTGGGAGCCGGCATCCTGCTGCTCGAAGCAGCCATCGGCAAAGGCCTGGGTACGGAACAGGGCGGCGTCCGAGGTCACTTGCAAGGCGGTCTCCACTCCGTCGACGGGCACTGTGGTGACATGCTCTTTGGCCAGCATGGCTTGCAGCTCGTCCCGGGTGCACTTGAGGGTGTTGACCCGCAGGTAACGCTTGGGCATCCAGGCCAGGGCGGCACGCTCGGCCGGCCAGGCGTCGCCCAGTTGCTCGCTGCCGAGTTTTTCCAGCCAGGCAGGGCAGCCGTCCATCAGCACCGGGTTCTTCTTGGCTTCGGTCAGGCGGCGGCGGAACGCCTCCTCGTTGAAGCGATCCAGGGTCGGGTGGTTGGGCTGATCTATCTTGTGGAAGGCGTGCCAGCTGTGCAGCAGCGGCCAGACATTCTTCTCCGCCTGACGGACCTGGATGCCGGTGAGGAAGCAGTAGAGGCTGAGGCGGCGCAGCAGATCGCCGGTGACCAGGGCAATCCTTGCCTGTTCTTGCGGTTTGAGTTCGATGCCGGAGAAGTGACGTGCATAGGCGCGGTCGAGGGTAAGACCCTGACCCAGCACATCGTCAACGATGGCAACGACCAGATCCCCGAAACGGGGCAACAGTGGGGACTTGAGCATGAGATTAACCTTGGCCAAAGAAAGAGTGAACCGGCCCCGTCGAAGAGGGGTTCTGGAACGGACAAATCCGCGCCATGATAGGGGCTAGTCTGCATTGGTGCAACCTTCCCCATTCGGGGAATGTACAGAGGATGTTGCTGGACTAATCGGACCAGCGGGCAAATGATGCCGTGGCAGTTCAGGTGAATCCGTTTAAAAAGGAATTAAAAAGATGCAGTTGATGAAATATTCTCCGCTGGCGGTGCTGGTGGCGGGTCTGATGACGTCCGGCAACCTGATGGCCGGCGAGTGGCATACGGTCACGGCGCGGGCCACCGCCGCCGATGGGTACGAGGTGAGGGCCAGCCAGTATCGCATCGTCACCGTCTCCACCGATTACCTGGCTGCCCTGAAGGGGGGCGAGCGCCGCCTGACCCTGCCCCTGCCGGATGGCAAGGAGGTGACCTTCAGCCTGCAACCCTATGATCTGCTGCCGGCGGATCTGGCCGCCAAATATCCCGATATCCTGGCCTTCAAGGGGTACAACGAAGCGGCGCTGGGCGAGACCGGGCGCTTCGATCTCGGTCCCCAGGGATTCCACGCCATGTTCAGCCATGAAGGGAAAATGGTGTTCGTCGATCCCCTTCGCAATGGGGAAGGCTATGCCGTCTATTACCAGCAGGATGCCCACAGCCGGCTGGAAGAAGAGGCGGACAAGGTGATCGGGGGCGAGGCCAAAAAGCTGGCCCGCCAGGTGCTGGTGGATGGCAACGAGCGCAAGCGCTATGTCATCGCCATCTCGGCGGCGGGGGAGTACACCCAGTATCACGGCGGTACCGTGGAGGCGGGTCTTGGCGCCATCACCACCCTGCTCAACCGGGTCAACGAGGTCTACCAGCGTGACGTGGCGGCCGAATTCCAGCTGGCCAGCGGCAACGACACCATCATCTTCACCGACGTGGCGAACGATCCCTTCAACAATGATGACGGCGATATCGATGCCAACATGCAGGTGCAGGCCGATGCCCTGACCAAGGGGCTGGGGGCCTTCGACATCGGCCATGTGGTCAACACCGGTGGCGGCGGCCTGGCGGGACTGGGCGTACTCTGCACCCCTGACAAATCGGCGGGGATGACGGGCTCCTCCGAGCCGGTGGGGGATGCCTTCTTCATCGACTACGTAGCCCACGAGATCGGTCACCAGTTCGGAGCAGACCACACCTTCAACGGCACCACAGGCAGCTGTGGTGGCGGCAATCGGGAGGCAAGCCAGGCCTGGGAGCCGGGCAGCGGCAGCTCCATCATGGCCTATGCGGGGATCTGCGGAGACGAAGATCTGCAGCCCCACAGCGAGCCCTATTTCCACAGCAAGTCCATCGAGCAGATGCGGGCCCACATGGCCACTGTGCCAAATTGCGGCACCCCGTTGGCGCTGGTCAACAATGCGCCCCAGGTGGCGGCAGGCAATGACTACGTCATCCCTGCCAACACCCCCTTCGTGCTCAAGGGGGCGGGGGCCGATCTTGACGGCGATCCGCTGAATTACACCTGGGAGCAGATCGATCTGGGGACGGAGTCGAGCAGCCCGGCCACCATGGTGGACGACGGCAGCCGCCCGCTGTTCCATTTCGTGGCGCCGACCAGCTTGCCGGAGCGCACCCTGCCGAGTCTCACCTCCCTGCTCACCAACACCCTGGCGATAGGGGAGGCCTGGCCTGCCACCAACCGGGACCTGAACTTCCGCCTCACGGCGCGGGACGGCAAGGGCGGTGTCGCCAGCGATGACATGAAGATCCAGGTGGTCAACACCGGCAAGGCCTTTGCCCTGACCAGCCCGGTGGTGACCCCCCTGGGGGCGGGCAAGACGCAGACCATCAGTTGGGAAGTGGCCGGCACCAATGCCGCCCCCATCAACTGCAGCAAGGTGGATCTCTTCATGACCCGGGACGAGGGGGCAAACTGGACTCCCCTTGCCAGCGGCAAACCCAACTCGGGCTCGGCGAGCGTCACCATCCCGGCGGGCCAGGATGGCACTGCCCGCTTGAAGGTGGCGTGCAGCGACAACATCTTCTTCGCCATCAGTCCCCTCAAGCTCTCGGTCACCCAGCGCGGTGAAGAGGGGGGAAGCGGTGGCGGCGGTGCCCTCGGCTTCTGGACCCTGGCCCTGGCGTTGCTGGGCTGGCAGCGGAGGCGGGCATGAGACTGGCCGGGGTGCTGCTGCTCACCCTGCTCGGCGGTTGTCAGGCCGATGCAGACACCCTGGAGCAGGCGGTCAGCGCCAGCCTTGCCAGGCAGGACTACCGGCTGATCGTGCGGGCCGGGCGCGGCGAGGTGGCGCCCGGGATCGCGGCGGATCAGCAGGCGGCGGCCAAGGCGCGCTGCGGCGTGCGCTATCTCGACGGATTCGGGGATGTCATCAAGCCGGATCAGAAGGAGGCCCATGCCAGGCTGAGCGCCTATGCGGCGGACTACAACCGGCGCATGCTGGCCCATTGCCCGCCGGTTGACGGCAAGCAGTAGGCTGACGGTCATCGGCATAAAGAGGGAGGCATGAGCCTCCCTCTCTTTTTGCTCCGCCATTTGGCCGCCCCGAGGCTTGTACCCATGGCGCGCTCGTCGCACAATGCCTGCACCCATCGCCGCACGGGCGGCAGAGAAAGAGAGAAGGAAAATCAAGATGATGGATGTGGCTGATCTGCGTCGCGAATACACCAGGGGTGGACTGCACCGGGCCGATCTGCCGGCCGAGCCCCTCACCCTGTTCGAGAAGTGGCTGGCCCAGGCGTGCGAGGCCAAACTGACCGATCCCACCGCCATGGTGGTGGGCACCGTGGATGCCGATGGCCAGCCCTGGCAGCGCACCGTGCTGCTCAAGCACTACGATGCCGAAGGCATGGTGTTCTACACCAACATGGGCAGCCGCAAGGCGCATCAGCTGGAGGGCAACCCCCGTATCAGCCTGCTCTTCCCCTGGCACACCCTGGACAGACAGGTACACGTGACCGGTCGGGTGGAGAAGATGAGCACCTTCGAGGTGATGAAGTATTTCCACAGCCGTCCCAAGGACAGCCAGATCGCCGCCTGGGTCTCCAAACAGTCGACCCGCATCTCGGCCCGTGGCGTGCTCGAGGCCAAGTTCCTCGAACTCAAGCAGAAGTTTGCCAATGGCGAGGTGCCGCTGCCGAGCTTCTGGGGTGGTTTCCGGGTGCGCATCGACACCGTCGAGTTCTGGCAGGGCGGGGAGCATCGTCTGCACGATCGCTTCTATTACACCCGCGAGGGGGACGGCTGGCACATCGAGCGCCTGGCGCCCTGATGAACATCGCCCGGCTCAAGAATTTCACCGAGATAGTGAAGAACAACTTCAACATCTCGGCGACGGCGGAGAAGCTCTATACCTCCCAGCCGACCCTCAGCAAGCAGATGAAGATGCTGGAAGAGGAGCTGGGGCTGGCGCTGTTTACCCGCAAGGGCAAGAACCTGGCGGGCCTGACCCCCATGGGGGAGCAGGTGATGGAGCTGGCCAGGGGAGTGGTGGCCCAGGTGGAGCAGATTGGTCAGCTTTCCCTCGGGGATCAGCTGGCCACCAGCGGGGTGCTGCGCATCGCCACCACCCACACCATGGCCCGCTACAAGCTGCCGGCGGTCATTACCGAATTCTCCCGCCGCTACCCCGAGGTGAGCATCCAGCTGCATCAGGGAGCCCCTGCCCAACTGGCGCAGATGGCGCAAAACGGGGATGTGGAGATGGCCATCGCCACCGAGTCCATGCACCTGTTCGACGAGCTGGCGACCGTGCCCTGCTATCGCTGGGGGCGCAGCGTGGTGGTGCCCCACGGCCATCCGCTGCTGGACTGCCAGCCGCTGGCCATGGCGGATCTGGCCCGGTATCCCCTCATCACCTATGTGTTCGGTTTCACCGGCCGCTCCAAGATGGACAAGGCGTTCGGTCGCCATGGTCTCAGCCCCCGCATCGTGCTGACGGCCACCGACAGCGACATCATCAAGCACTATGTGCGCCTGGGGATGGGAGTCGGGGTGATCGCCACCTCGGCGTTCGACGAAGGGGACAGGGAGAGCCTGGTCTGCCTCAACATCGATCATCTGATCGCCTCGAGCGTGGCCCATGTGTGCCTGCGCAGGCACGCCCACCTGCGGGACTACATGTACGACTTCATCCACCTCTATGCCCCCCATGTGAGCCGGGAGACGGTGCAGCTGGCGCTGCTCAACCAGGGAACGCCCGCTCCGTCTGCGACTCTGCCCTGGCTCTGACGCCGAGACATAAAAAAGAGAGGCCGTCGGCCTCTCTTTGCATTGCTATCCCCTTGTACTGACCCCTCAGGCGGCTCGGGTCGCCAGATTGACGAAGATCTGGGCTCCCACCAGCAGGCAGTCGTCGTCCAGGTAATAGGGGTTCGCGTGCAGGTAGTTGCAGATCCCCTTGGCCTGATTGCCGCTGCCGAGGAAGAACATGGCCCCCATGCGGCTTGGCGTGGCGTTGATCATGTAGCTGAAGTCCTCGCTGCCGGTCATGGGCTGGCCCTTTGCGTTGATCCCGTCGCTGGACAACACCTCCGAGGCGGCTTGTTGCAGGCGCTCGCAGGCCTGGGGGTGGTTCTCCACTGCCGGGTAGCCGGCATGGACCATGGTGGTCTTGAAGCCGCGCAGCTCGCTCTGGGCGATGATGTCCCTGAAGCTGTTTTTCAGGATCTGGTCGGTTTCGGTGTCCATGGCGCGGATGGTGCCACGGGCCTGCACATGATCGGCGATGGCGTTGGGAATGGTGCCGCCGTTGATCATGCCGCAACCAAAGACCGCCGGGCTGAACGGACTGGTGCGCTTGGCGACGATGTAGTCCATGTCCTCGATGATCCGCACCGCCTCCCGGATGGCATCCAGCCCCTTGTGGGGGGTGGAGCCGTGGGCGGAGATGCCGTGCACATCGAGCGTCCAGGCAGACCCCCAGGAGGACATGACCCCCTGGTTGAACTTGATGGTGCCCGTCTCCATGGCGCCGTCGTTGTGCAGGGCATAGACCTCGTCCACCCCCTTCATGCAGCCAAGCTCCACCATCTTTTCGGCACCGGGGACGCGCATGTCCTCTTCCGCCATCTGGAAGATGAAGCGGACGTTGTAGCGCAGGCGCTCGCGGTTGGCGGCCAGAAACCTGGCGGCGGTCAGAGCGATCGCCATGTGGGAGTCGTGGCCGCAGTTGTGGGCCATCCCCTCATGGGTGGATTTGAACGCCACCTCGCTCATGTCGTGCATCTCCAGGCCATCCATGTCGGCACGAAAGGCAATGGTGGGCAGGGTGGGGTCGACCGCCAGATCCCCGTGAAAACCGGTGAAGCCGGGATACAGGGTGATCCTGTAGCCGAACTCTTCCATCAACCCACGGCAGTAGGCAGAGGTCTTGAACTCGGCCCCGGAGTATTCCGGGATGCGGTGCAGGTGGTGGCGCACTTCGTAGCTGAAGTCGCGCAGGGCCAACAGGTCAGGTTCGATATGGTAGTGGTTCATCAGATGATCCCTTGAATGGAGAAACCGAGCTGGGCAACCAGGGAGGCGCCAAAGAAGCAGCAGGTGGAGACGATCATGAAGATGAGGATCACCTTCCACGACATCTTCTTGAGCTCCTCCAGCTGACCGCCCACCGAGAGGCCGGCGAAGGCCAGGAGCGGCACGCAGCAGGAGAGGAAGGAGATCTTGGCCACGGCATCGATGAAGAGGCCGCGCACCGGGGTCTCGGGCAGGCAGATGAGAATGCCGATGATGGTGGCATAGGCAAAGGCCGGCAGGGAGGAGGGCAGGTAGCGCTTGGCCACCAGGGAGGCGAACACCACCAGAGACATGGCGACGAAGCTGTCCCCCATCTGCCACAGCGGCAGGCCCGAGGTCAGGGTCTGGGTGAACATGGCCAGCAGGATCGCCAGGAAGACGAAGCGCATATCCATCACGATGCTTTTCATGCTTTCTCTCCTTTGGCGGTCAGGGCATAGATTTTTTCAGCGAGCGGCAGACCCAGATAGGTGAGGGAGAGCGCTCCCAGGGCCGACGAGAGCAGGTTCGAGGCGGCGGCGATGCTGAGCACCTGCTGGGCCATCGCCTCATCGAGGCCGTTGATGAGGGCACCGGAGGCGGCGCTCAGCATGGAGCCGGATCCCACGCCGGAACCGGCGGCCAGGGCCAGGGGGTGCAGCCCCGTGAGGGGGGCAATGCTGCCGAGCACGCTGAACCAGAGGGTGCCGATGACGGAGCCGCACAGGTAGATGGCGAGCACGCCGATGTATTCCTGGGAGCCGGTGCCGAACTTGCCCTGGATCACCGCGACCGAGGGTTCACGGCTGATGGAGGAGCAGGCCCCGATGGCGCGGCGGCCAAAGCCGAATTTCACCGCCAGCGGAATGGCGATGAGGATGGGTAGGAGGTTGCCTATCTCCTGCAGGAAGAGCGGTACGCCGACGCTCAGGATCATCTTGAGGTTGGGGATGATCATCCCCGCATACTGGGTCCCGAGGATCAGCAGGCTGAAACCCACCATCTTGCCGCAGAAGCCCTCTTCTCGCTCGGTGAAGAGCCTCTTCCAGCCGGGAATGCGATCCTTGACGGGCTTGGCGGAGACGATCATGCCGATGATGACGGCAAAGAGCATGGGCAGGATGGGAATGATGGCGATGCCGAGTCTGATCTCCTGCTTCCCGATGAGGGATTGGGCCACGAAGATCAGCAGGGCGGTCGCCAGGGTACTGACTACTACCGTTTTGAGTGGGCTGGTTGGCTGCATAGTGTGTCTCTTGTTATCCGTTGTCCTTCATGGGCGTCTTTGGTCACGCCATGATGGGGGCATGATAGGAAGCGAGGAGGGGAAGGAATGTGACCGCCATCAAGTCAGCCATATGGCATTTTTTCATGGGGTATGCCGTTTAACCATGGTAAACATATGGTTTAACAACTCATTGGCAGCTGCTTATGCTGCCTCAGACAGGAGTGTGGTGCCGCCCGGGCACCCGGTGCCTGATCCGGGGGGCGGATGTGGGGGAAGGAATGGATCTGTTGATCGAGGGTGCGCTCTGGCGCCCCTCCTGGCAAGCGGCGTTGCAGGCCTGGCAGCACCGGGGAAACCGCTGGTGGCTGTTGCTTGGCAAAGGGGAGGCGAGGGAGACGGCACCCTGGTCGGTCAGCCCGCCAGATGGCATTCTCCTTGCCCGCGACCTGCTTGCCGCCTGGCTGGGGGAGGCCGCCTCCCCGCTGATGGCGACACAGCCGGACCGGCAGATCCTGATCGCTGCCTCCGGCTCCCTGCTGACCCTGGCCAGAGAGAGCGGCTTGCTCACCCTGGGGCCCGTGGGGGCGGATCACCGCCTCGGTGCCGATGACGACCTCGGGGTTGCCCTGCAACGCCTGCTTGCCCGCCGCCTGATGACCCCGGTGCTGCGCGAGCCTGGCGGGCAGGACGCGCTGGTGCTGCGCCCCCTGCTGCCCGGCGATGAGAGCGCCATCCTGCGTTATTGTTCGGATGCGGCGCTCGCCCGCTATACCCTCAACATCCCCCACCCCTATTCGCCGGAGGCGGCGCGGGACTGGCTTGCCCTGAGCGGGCGCAAGGCTGCTCTCGGGCTGGGATGCACCTGGGCCCTGACTCTGCCCCAGGGGTGTGAAGACGAGCCCGCTCCCCTGGTCGGTACCCTCTCCCTGCACTGGCACGGGGAGCTGGCATGGTGGGTCGGCGTGCCCTGGCAGAACAGAGGGCTGGCCACCCGGGCCGCGAGCCTGGTCAGGGCGTTTGCCTTCGAGCAGTGGCACCTGCCCGCCCTCACCGCCCGCCACATGCCGGGCAACCTCGCCTCAGGCCGGGTGATGGAAAAGACTGGCATGCACCATGACGGGCGTCGGCCAGATCCGGCCGATGGCGCCCTCGTGCTCGATTACTGGCGGCTGGATCGCCCGGCGCGTCTGACGGATGCACGCAAAGAGGCGCTGGCCCCCTGGCTGGATGACGAGGAGGTGGTCGTGGCCATACTGCACGGTGAGGGGGTGGCGCTCTTCATGGCGGGGGAGACGACAGAGGGCGAGCAGACACTCAGCGGGCTGACGGTGCGGCGCTATCCCCTGGCCATGCTGGCGCCAGAGGCACCCGGGGTGCAAGCCCATGGGGGTGGCGCCCTCCTCAAGGAGTGCGGGGATCTGGGCCTCGCCTATCTGCGGCGATTGCGACAGCCTGACGACGGACGCTGATGGCTTGCGCAAGGGCGGTCATCGCGAAGCCTGGTGCGGGGTTTGTCAGGCGTTTTCCTGAGTCCGTCCTCCCATTTTCAGACAAAGGCAGTGAAGTGGCGCCCCACTTCTGTGGAATAATGGCCGCCCTGCTGTACGAGGAGTAACGCTGTATGTTGAGAACCGAGCGTCCCGGCGACATGCTGCCAGTCTATGAGCTGGTGAGTGCCGCCTTTGGTCGTCCCGACGAGGCCGAACTGGTCAACCGCCTGCGAGAATGTGGGGCCGCCGTGGTCACCATGGTCGAGGAGGAAGAGTACGAGTTCATGGGGCACCTGATGCTGAGCCCGATCACCATTGAGGGACAGGAAGGGCCCTGGCTGGGACTGGCACCCGTGGCCGTGCATCCCGACTGGCAGGGGCAGGGCATTGGCTCGGATCTGGTGCGGGAAGGGCTGGACACGGCACTGGAGATGGACTGGAAGGCGGTGGTGGTGCTCGGGGATCCTGCCTACTACGCCCGTTTCGGGTTTCGGCCTGCCAGCGACTTCGGCCTGCACTGCATCTACGAGGTGTCGACGGAGTGTTTCATGGCGATGGAGTTGCAACCCGGCGGGCTCGACGGGGTAAGGGGCGAGGTGCTCTATCACCCCCTGTTCGATGAAGAGCCGGTGGAGTGACCGCCTGCCTATCCACGAAAAAGGACCCTGAGCGGGTCCTTTTTCATGCCATGCCCATCGCTTGAATGGACGTCACTGGGCCAGGGATTTCAGCTGCTGCTTGCCCGGCGGGTTGTTCCAGTCGATGGGGCCGTGGGTGAAACGGTACTGAAGCCTTGGCAGACTCAGTTCCAGCCACTCCTCCCGGAAGTAGGCATAACCCTGGTCCCAATCCGGATCCTGCGCCCAGCCGGTCTGCAGGAAGTGGAGCCGGGTGCCCTGGCCCTCCGGCACGAAGCGCAGGCTGACCTGGGTCTTCTGCTGACGAATGTGGGGAAACTGGGGAGGGAAATTCCAGCTGAAGCTGAGCAGATCATGGGGCATGACCGCCATCACCCGGCACCCTTCGCTGCCACGCTCGCCGAGGGGAGCATCGGGTCTGAAATAGATCTCGAACGGTCCGTTGGGTTCCGGGACCATGAGGCACTCCGGCGCCAGAAAACTGCGCAGCCCGCTCTCCGTGGTCCAGGCCCGCCAGACATCGTCAATGTGGGCGGGTACCAGAATACTGCCTTCAATTTGCTTGTTATCCATAAATCAGTGAACCTCAAACCAGTCATGGACGGGACCTCGGCAGTATAGCCCCTGAGGCGATAAAATAGGCAGCCCTGTGTCACACGGTTACGTATTCAAGAGGGTCCACATTGCCGATTTGACAGCACGGCGGGATCCATCGAGAGTGGGAAGCGACAAGCACGCAACGCAAGGATGGTGTCATGATCAGAATGATGACGGAAGCTGACGAGCCCATGCTGGCGCAGCTCTTCCTCAAGGGAAGGCGCCAGGCCTTCCATTGGGTTGATCCCGCCCTGTTCCGGCTCGAGGATTTTGCCGAGCAGACCCGGGGCGAGGAGATCTGGGTGGCGGAGAAAGGGGGCAGCCCGTGCGGATTCGTCTCCATCTGGGGGGCCGAGAGCTTCGTGCATCATCTCTACGTGGTGGCGGACTGGCACGGGCAGGGCATGGGGCGGGCCTTGCTTGCCGCCGGCTTGGCCGGATACCCCTCCCCGGCCTCCCTCAAGGTGGCCATGCGCAACACCACGGCGATGGCTTTCTATCATCGCCTGGGCTGGGAGAACACCGAAGAGACGGGTCATTGCGACATCACGGGCCCCTGGCGCAGGCTGGTGTTGACGCCCGATGCCGCAGGGGAATAAGCCGCTGGCAGACTGCGGCAACCGCACCGCACATTGATCTCCAGCCCTGGCAGGGCATAAAAAAGCCACTTCGCGGGAAGTGGCTCTTCAACACATCCGGGGGAGGGCAGACCTTCCCTCGCTCAACCGATGATCACAGGGCCGCCACGGCCTCTCTTACCAGGGCGGCCAGCTCTTCCCACCTGCCCTCGTCGATGAGCTTGGCCAGCACCATCCAGGTGCCGCCGCAGGCGATCACGGCATTCAGCCCCAGATACTCTTTCAGATTGGCCGGCGTCACGCCGCCGGTGGGCATGAAGCGCACCGGATAGACGGCGCCCAGGGCCTTGAGCATGGCGGTGCCGCCTGACTGCTCTGCCGGGAAGAACTTGAGGTGGCGCAGCCCCATCTCCATGGCTTGCTCCACCAGGCTGGGGTTGTTGACCCCGGGATGATGGTGACGTCCTTGACCAGGCAGTACTGCACCGTGGTCGGGTTGAAGCCGGGGCTGACGATGAAGTCGGCGCCCGCCGCAACGGCCGCATCCACCTGCTCGCGGTTGAGCACGGTGCCGGCCCCGATCAGCAGATCCGGGTAGGCCGCGCGCATCTGGCGGATGGCCTTGGCGGCGGCGTCGGTGACGTCGGCCCCTTGCAGGCGTGCGGCGAGATAACCGGCGCTGAAGGAGTCGCCCGCCGCCGTGGTGTCGATCACCTGTTCGGCGGACAACCGCAGGGCGGCGATTTCGATCCGCTGCGCTGCCGTGACCACCAGGCAAGGCTCAGAGCCGCGCTTGACGACGATCTCGCCCACCCCGAAGCCCTGGCTCCCTGGCTGCATTGCGAGCGCAACTCCTACTGGCGCAAGCTCCACGAGCATATCGACGACAAGGCCATCTCCAGCTGGTGCGACGATCACGACCAGATCCTCAAGGCCTTGATGCGCAAGGATCCGTAGGCGGCCAAGCTGGCCATGTGGCAGCACCTGGAGAACACCAAGCAGATGCTCTTCCAGGCCACCATCTTCGATGACGAAATGGAGGATGACCGCTACCTCTTCTCCGAAAATCCCGTCGTTCATCTGACCCAGCCTTCCACTGCCAACGGCTAGTGGAAGATTCTCGGGGGCGAACCCTCGAGGTTGTTTCAACCCCATGGAGGCGCTGGGCTGATGGCGTGGCCCACAGCGCCCGGGCAAATTGCTGCTCCACTCGCCGGTTTTTGCTGGCGACGCCACCTGGAGCTGGCCCATGTCAAATGCAGCCACCCCCCGCAGAGCCTTTGGCCTGATCTGGAGATGTGCTGCGCTCGTGGGGCGGATACATCCTCTCAAGGTGAGAAAAAGGATACAAAAAGGGCCACTTCTTGCGAAGTGGCCCTTTCCAAACGTTTGGGCTGGGGGAGTCTGAATTTGCTGCATAAACGATTGATTTTAAATGATTTGTCATTCTATATTTAAGTGTCGGTGGTACTCGCGGTGGTACACGCTGTAAAACCACCCCTCCTTAAAAGGTATCTCCAGAACATGCAGTAACCTTGCAGCCTTCACAAGATGCGGGTTCAAATCCCTTTGTCGGTAGCGGCCATTTATACACCAATACCGATTATCCCCTTCACTGTCCCTGATAGAGATACTTCTGGAAGCCGACGAAGGCGCTGCGTACAGCATCAGGAGTGCCCAACTCGGCAAAGGCATCGGCCAGTGCGTTGTTGTATTTGAGTTTGAGCAGTGGCCCCAGCTTGGTGTCATCAAGCTCGGTGACCCCCTCTTTGACATAGTGACCCAGCACGAAGCTCAAGAAGGCTTGCTGCTTGCTGTCAAACTCCTGGCCCAGCATGGCTTCGGCTTGTGCTGCTCGTGCTTCCCGGGTCATGGGATCATCGGCATAGGCCACATAGGCCAGCACATCAAACAGATCGCTCTGCTCGGCCTCGATTACTTTCTGCATCTCGGTCAGTTGGTCAATGCCAAACCCTTTCTCTGCAAGACCATCAAGCAGCTTCTTGCGTGTGCCCGGTTCACTCCAGAGCGCGCGCAGCTCGTCTTCATCCTTGAAAAACTCGGGCAACTTGCCAAACAGCTCATCCATAAATTCGGCGGCTGACATCGGCGTACCATCGGGGTGCCAGAAGCTGGTGGCACTCATGTGTTGGATCTTGCGGGCCTTGCCGTCAGCCAGTTCAATTTTGATTTTGTCTTTCTTCTTGCAGGTGCAGGGCTTATTGCCGCACACCTCGCACTGATACTCGGGCTCAGGCTCTTTCAGGCAGACACAAGGGCGCTCACCACAGACCTTGCATGGCTTGGGCGGTGCTTTCTCGCAGGAGCAAGGAGAGGTGCCGCAGCGTTCACAAACCTCGGCTGGCAGGGGCTCACCATCCCACTCGGGGTCGCTAAAGTGGTGATGGGCTTTTACAAAGTCATGCAGGGTGAAGTAATCCTTACCATCACACAGCCGGGTGCCTCGGCCGATGATCTGTTTGAATTCGATCATCGAGTTAACCGGACGCATCAGCACGATATTGCGCACATTGCGGGCATCTACGCCGGTTGAGAGCTTTTGCGAGGTGGTCAGGATAGTCGGGATCGATTTCTCATTATCCTGAAAATCTCGCAACCACTGCTCGCCCAGAGACCCGTCGTCGGCGGTTACCCGGTGGCAATAGTCGGGGTGCTTGATTGTGTTCATCTGGTTGATGAGATCTCGCACCGCCAGCGCATGATCTTGGGTGGCACAGAACACGATAGCTTTCTGGCGCTGGTCTATCTCATTCATAAAGATCTCGACCCGTTTTTTCTCGCGGGCACCGATCTCGATGATGCGGTTAATGTCCTGCTCGGTGTAAACCCGGCCCCGTTCTACTTCCCCCTGAATCACCTTGTCATCTGAGGTGTAGATATACTCATCCAGTGTGGTGGCATGTTGGCGCACTCGAAACGGCGTCAGGTAACCATCGTTGATCCCCTCTTTGAGGGAGTAGCTATACACCGGCTCGCCAAAGTAGGCATAGGTATCGACGTTATCCTTGCGCTTGGGGGTTGCGGTCAGCCCCAGTTGCACGGCGGGTTTGAAGTAGTTGAGGATATCCCGCCAGTTCCCTTCGTCGTTGGCGCCCCCTCTGTGGCACTCATCAATGATGATGAGGTCGAAGAAGTCGGCGGGGTAGTCACCAAATACCGGGGCCGGTTTGCCCTCGGCATCTGTGCCGGTCATAAAGGTCTGAAAGATGGTGAAGAAGATATTGCCATTCTTGGGGGCGCGACCTTTCTTTTTGATCTCATCGGGGGAGATCCGCACCAGAGCATCTTCCGGGAAGGCAGAGAAACTGTTGAACGCCTGATTGGCTAAGATATTGCGGTCGGCCAGAAACAGGATGCGGGGGCGGCGGGCCGGTTCAATTTCGCTCTTCCAGTCATTGATGTTCCAGCGACTATGAAACAGCTTCCAGGCCAACTGGAAGGCGATAAAGGTCTTGCCGGTGCCGGTTGCCAGGGTCAGCAGAATGCGATCTTGCCCTTCGCTGATAGCCTTCAACACCCGCTCGATAGCGATATCCTGATAGTAGCGTCCCTGCCAGTAGCCACCCTTGTCTTCAAAGGGCACGGCGGTGAAGCGATCCCACCAGCGATTTTGCAGCGCAAAGGTGGCATTCCACAGCTCATCGGGGCTCGGGAAGGTCAGGGTCTCCCCCTCTTTGCCGGTCTCCATATCGATGGCGTAGATACCCTGGCCATTGCTCGAATAGGTAAAGCGGATAGCCAGCTTGCTGGCGTAATCCTTGGCCTGACCCACCCCGGTGGTGAGCGGCTTGTCCCACGCCTTTGCCTCGACCACAGCTAGCTTGGTATTGCGATACTCCAGCACATAGTCGGCAGAGAGCGCCTTGCCCCGTTTACCATTGCCCTCCAGCCGCCCCAGGGTGATGGGGTACTCGCGGCGAATGCGGCTGCCCGGGGTGATACCCCAGCCAGCGGCCACCAGCATGGGGTCGATATGGTCGCTGCGGGTTTCTGCTTCGTTCTTCACGTTCTCTCCCTGTCTATGTGGCCAACTGCCGAGCAATTTCCAGTGTTACTGCGCAGTCATCCGTTAAGCCGAGTTGCTTATCAACTACAGTCCCTTATAACTGGCCGCTAAAGGCTTGCTGCAATAGCGACTGCTTTAGCTCATCGAGTGCAGCAATTTTGCGTTGATAGAGTGATTCAAGGCGCTGAGTTTTGTTACTGAGGGCATCTAGCTGTATTACAATGTTTCGCTGCTCAATGATATTAGGAAAATTAAGTATAAGGTCTTTTAGAGATGAATTAGATATCACTGGTTGAGCAGATTGTCTTGCCAAGGAACGCAAGTTTTTGAAATTTAGCAAGTATGTTAAAAAAGCATAATCAAAATCATACTTTAAATCTGTGACTTGAAATGCATTATCTGTCAACCAAATTGGCTCTTCTATATTCCGAGCGTTGCCACACAATGCTCCAACTCTACCGATAATGACATTATTGCCTGATAGATTAAATGTGTTATGTGTACCAGCGATACCATTTCCTCCATAAACAGGGTATTCGCCAGATTTCATTTCCTTGCTGGTTAAAGCGTCACCGCTTTTTAGTCTGAAACATTCACTTAATTTGGCTTCTGACCACTCATCACCGCGCTGGCTAAATACCGACTGGAGATAGCTTTCAAACAGGGTGCGGGCATTCTGCCGGTTCTGTTCGGCATTGGCTCGTGCCGCCGCGATCGCCTCAAAAGCCTCGTCGAGGATGTCTACAATGCGTCGCTGTTCGGCGAGTGGGGGAAGGCGAATCCTGACGCTTTGGAGTTTCTTAATCGTCAAGGTATCTACAGTTGCACCATTGCCGCGATCTAGCTGTTCAAAGAAAAGTGGCGATTTTAACCATAGATTGACATACTCGCTAAGAACGTCGCTGTTTCTTTTCATCCAAAGGATGCTTGCGTCTTTGAAATAAAAGCGATCAGTTGGTTGAACGATATAAGAATTACCAATGGTCCCTATTGCAGTGATGATAATGTCCCCAGCGGAGGGGACTCCGTTACTTTTTGAAAGTGCTGCATAATGTTCTTCAGTAATAAAAAGCTCATTATTTACAGAGCCATCGATTGCTAGACGAGTAACTTCTCGTCCTCTATAAAATGGAACTCCAGCATCTTTCCACTCTGATTTTAATACCCGTTTGCTAGAACCAATTTGGAACAGCTCACAGAGAGGGATGGTAACATGATTCATACCAGCCCCCGAATCGTGGCTAGCAAGTCGGCACTTTCGGCATCCAGCGCGGCGATTTCATCCATAATGTCGCTCGGGCTGCGATGTGCCACTTCTTCACCGCCGTTAGGGTTCTTGACTGACAGGTCATAGTTGGTGGTATCGATCTCGCTAATGTTTAGGCTCCAGCTCTTGTCCGAGTCGGCAAAGCTGGCCTGCAGCGCGACAAACTCTTTTAGATCGTCATCATTGAGCGGGTTGGTCTTGCCCAAATTGCGGCCCGGATTGAGCTGATAAAACCACACCTTGCGAGTCGGCTCACCCTTGGTAAAGAACAGCACCACGGTTTTAACACCGGCCCCCTGGAAGGTGCCGCCCGGGCAATCCAGTACCGTGTGCAGGTTGCAGCTATCCAGCAGTAATTTACGCAGCGCCACCGAGGCATTATCGGTGTTGGAGAGGAAGGTATTTTTGATGACGATTGCCGCGCGGCCGCCCACTTTCAGCATCTTGATAAAGTGCTGCATAAACAGAAACGCGGTTTCGCCGGTGCGAATGGGGAAGTTCTGTTGTACCTCCTTGCGCTCCTTGCCGCCAAACGGTGGGTTGGCGAGGATCACCTCCATCCGGTCTTTGTCCTGAATATCGCTCAAGTTCTCGGCCAGGGTGTTGGTGTGCTGGATATTGGGCGCTTCAATGCCATGCAAAATCATGTTCATGATAGCGATGACGTAGGCGAGGCTTTTTTTCTCCTTGCCGTAGAAGGTGCGGGTTTGCAGGGTGGCCAGATCGTCGGTGGAGAGATTCGGCATGGCACTCAGGTAGTCATGGGCTTCACACAAGAAGCCTGCCGAGCCACAGGCTCCGTCATAGATGCGCTCGCCAATGCGCGGCTTGGTCACCGCAATCATGGCGCGGATAAGTGGGCGAGGGGTGTAGTATTCGCCGCCATTGCGCCCGGCGTTGCCCATCCGCTTGATCTTTTCTTCATAGAGGGCAGACAGCTCGTGTTTTTCCACCTGGGAGCGAAAGCGCAGCTCGTCGATATGGTCGATGATATCGCGCAGGGTATAGCCGCTACGGATCTTGTTCTTAATCTCGCCGAAGATCTCGCCAATCTTGTATTCGATGGTATCCGGCCCGCTAGCCCGTTGCTTGAACCCTTCCAGATAGGCGAACAGGTCTTTATCGACAAACTCCACCAGATCGTCACCTGTCATGGCAACGTTGTGGTCAATCTTGCCATCGGCACCCTTAGGGGCGGCCCAGCTCGACCAGCGATAGCGAGGAAGCAGGATAGGGGTATAGGGCTTGCCTTCCAGCAGTGCTTCGCTCTCTTTGTCCTGCTCCAGCGCGTCGAGGTACTTGAGGAACAACAGCCAGGAGGTCTGTTCGGTGTAGTCCAGCTCAGAGCTGCAGCCAGACTCTTTGTGAAGGGCGTCGTCGATATTCTTGAAGGCTTGATCAAACATGAATGGCATCCGGGTAATGCGGGTGGGCAACCGCCAGCCTGGGCAGGCAGTTGTCGCTAATGGATTGAGTTGGCGGCCATTCTACCGCCTTGCCCGGATGCCATAAACCGTTATGGATGCTTTTGGAGCGATGATTTTTTGCCTTCAGGTTGCAGAGGGAGGACGGTGATAACCCCGTTGGCTTATCAGAAGAGGAGAACTCATCGATCAACAAGTAGGACGGGTAGTATCTCGAAGGGGCTATCAGCAGGCGAGCCGTATTGATAGGTTTAAAGGAGAGGTGATCGGGTCGAGGGCGCAGGCAGGACAGGACCACTGGTTCTACGTACCGGCCGACCCGCCGCCGATGCCCCAGATACAAGCATTGCCCCTAGTGATTCAAGTATACCCCCTCGGACGGGGTGCATTCCAGCAACCTAGACGACAAGATCGGCAACTGGCATTGGCTCAATGAGTGCCATTGCTTTGATGTTCTGGACTGCGGCTGGATGATGTAGTGCCGCGCCGGGTGGCAGAGCATGATGAATTGCTGGGCAGAGTGGAGCCTTAAAAAACGGGCACCGAAGTGCCCGTTTCCCTTTCCCGCTCCAGCCTACAGTTTGTGTAGTTGGGTTAGGTTGCCCGCGCTCATTGTACCAGTTTTGGGGAGAGCCAAAAGTTCATGTTGCTGTAACGGTCGCTTTCGCTATTTTTTGGGCGCATCGGCAATGCTCCCGGAAATACTGATCAGATATTTTGGCCGTCCAAATCACACCTGGTCCCCCTTGTTCTACTCTCAGAATCGCCATTTTAGGTCCTAACGGGTCCTTTTTTTGGTTTTTTAGCCGCTCTTTCGCCTAGCTTGAATGTGAGCAGATGACCTTCTGATCACATAAACGTACCTGATCAGATGTGCACAGCTGATCAGATGACTTTTAGTCCGATTTAGTAGGGGGTCTGTTGTGTCTATTTAGGTACAAGTGCCATTAAGCCAGAATGAACCCTTTACTCTGATCCTCGGTTACCTGTTTCTGATTCATCCATCAACCGAGCAGGGAGGCCAACATCATGGCTACCAACTCCCCACCAAGAATGTGCTCTTGACCGGCTGTATGCTCTCTATATATCCAAAAAGCGGTGGAGACAGTGGTGACGTGATGACAATACTCGCAAACCCGCGCCACGGCTGGGGTTGTCTGTCACCACCTAGCCATTATTCTAATGATGTCAGGTGGTGACACCTTGGATCTGTCACCACTGTCACCACCTTGTCACCACTTATGTTTATGTAAGGTGGTGACAGCTACAGCCTTTGATATATAAGGCATTGAAGGTAATTTATATACCTTGTCACCACTGTCACCACTGTCACCACTGTTTTTGCCCTGTTCTTTACGCCCGCGGATGAGACAAGAAAGTAAAGGGCCACACTTGGTAGCCCCTTGATTCCTTCTGGCTGGCGTCACTCGTCCTCTTTGCCCTCTCCTTCGTCGGCTAATACCCGCTCGACCAACACATAGACCCATGTCCTAGCATTCATGCCAGGTAATCGGGCTTGCCGTTGTAGCCGCTTCTTGTCCTTGCTTGTCAGCAGATAACCCGCCTCAAGACACAGGTGCGCCGCTCGCTTGGGATCGCGCCCCTTGGTTATCTCGGCCCAGCCAAGTGGCAACACGAAGAAGCTCACGCCGTCTGTCTCTACCTTGCGATAGCCCACCATATTGGCCGGGCGATGGCTGGTATCGAACCAGTCGGCAAAGCGGGCGTATTGGTTGGCGGTGACAAACCTGCGTACTTGCTCCAGGGTGGCTGCGTCCTCCTTATTGCCCAAGTGGCCCCGCTCGGCCAGCCATGCCTTGAGGCAGACCCGCACCGCCCTGATCGCTTCCCCCGCTGGCCAGCCCGTGATCCCTAACCTGGTTGCCAGCTCACCGGCAGCGGCCACCAACGCAAATCGGTTGATGGCTCGGCCTACTTGATTGCCTGCGCCCTGCGGGGTCAGCTCGGCGGCAAGGCGCTGGATCTCGCTTCTTAGGTGCTCGCGGTGCTGCTCCATATCGACAGTCAGTCCAGCCACCAGCGCATGAAATGCGGTGCCGTGCTGGCGCTCTGCGTTGGCCTTGAGGGTGTCGGCAAAGGTGCGCCCGCCAGCCATGCCATGAAGCCATTCAAACGCGCCGTGGTGGCCGGTATCGCTCGGGATCTGGATGGTGCGTACCTCCATCCCCGCCTGGGTACGCTGGCCCGCGCTGGCGGCATGATCTTCAAGGCTCAGTTCCCCTGTAGAAAGGAACAGCAAGCGCCACGCCTTGCGCTCCCTTAGCTCGCCGTCCTGCCTGCTGCGCCCCTTGCCCTGACCGTTCGCCAGCATATAGGCCACCTGCCCAGCCTCGCGCCCGTCCAGCTCTCCCAACTCGTCCAGGCAGAGCAGGGCGTCATTACGGCGACTGGCGATCCCCTCAATGGCGTTGCCGGTAGCCCGCCACGTCTGGCTGTAACGGTCTGGGTTGCCGTACACGCTGGCGGCGGCCTTCATGATGGTGGTCTTGCCGTCGGTGCTTTCCCCCTTGAGATGAAAGCCACCGCCCTCCATGCCAACCAGAGAGAGAAGGGGCGCAGCAAAGGCGAGCGACAAGGCAAAGCAGAGGCGGCTATTGCCCACCGCCAGCCCTGCAACCCCCTGTTGCCATTCGCTCAGGCTGCCCCGCTCGGTAAAGTCGCTGGCCGCATAGCCCGCCGTTTGCAGGATCACACTCTCAGCATCTGGCCCGATACCGCCTTGTGGTAACACGTAGGCATGGCCATGCCAGCCGGTTCGCTCCACACAAACGATCCGCCGCTCAGGCTGGCAGGCCATCAGATAGGCGGCCAGCTTGCGCTTGTGGCTCAGCCCGATGAACGGCAAACCAGCATCAAGCAGGGCGGCGAATACCTCGTCACCGTTGCGTGAGACCAGGGCGCGCACCGGCATGGCCCACTGGCGCTCTCGCCCGGCACTGTCTCGCCACTCGAGTAAGCGGCCATAGCCACGTCCATGTTCATCGGACGTTTCCGCCAGTACCCGGATCGGGCTGGAAATAGGTATCCACTCCTGATGTGTATCTTCGCCGCGACCGACCATCTCTAACGCACAGAGCCGCTCACCCCTGATCTCGAATCCTTTCGGCAGGCTCAGCTCATCGGTACAGGTGGTGGCCACTGGCTCAGGAGGAAGCATGTTCAGGTTTGCCCCTTGCTTCTTGCTGGTCTCTTGGGGTTGGCTGGTGGGCGGTGTGGTAAATGGTTCAGTGTCGGCGCGCAGAATTGCCGCTTTGGTTGCGGCCAGCCCGTGCGCTTGATAATAGTCGTTCCAGTCGCCGGATATGGGCGGCAGAGCCACCCGCCCGCCCACAGCGGCGGCGGCTTGTTCGGCCTTGGCTCTGCCGGGGTTGCCCTTGGTACCTTCGTCATTGTCGCCACAGAGCAGGATCTGGGCGTCTGGGTGCTGGCGGCGAGCAATGGCCGCTACTGTGGCCAAGTTGCCGCAATCCATGGTGCAATAGACGCTCGCCCCAGTTGCCATGTGAACAGATAGCCCGGTGGCGTAACCCTCCACCACGGCTACCAGTTCTTTGCCCTCGATGAAGTGATAGGCACCTGTCTTTTGGCCACCAGCCAGATAACGCTTGTTACCGTTATGGCTGATTAGTTGAACGTTCACCAGTTCGCCCGCCTCATTGGTCAATGGAATCACCAAGCTACCAGGCTGGAAGCTTTCGCTCCCCTCACGGATCAAGGTGTTGTTAATCACCCCATGGGGCCAGCACAGGTGTTTGCTTACCAGATAAGGGGTTTGGCCGGGCTTACAGTCTCGCATGATGGCAGCTGCGCGGCGGGTAACCTTCCTGCGTCGTTGCTCGTTCTGCTTGCGCTCGGTCTCAGCTCTGGTCTGTTGTTGCAGGTGGATGCGCTCACGTTCGGCAGGAGCAAGACCACTAGCAGACAGCCCCACTAGGGGGGCCACCAGCTCGGCGGCCTCCTTGAGGGTCTTGTTTGTCACTCGGCACACCAGATCCAGCCCATCACCGGCACCACATTGCCCACAAATCCAGGTGCCGCGTCCGCCCTTGTCATCGAGCCGGAACCGGTCTTTTCCACCACAAGCAGGGCAGGGGCCATGCTTACCGCTGCGTGGGGTGTCGATCCCCACAGCCATCAGTAGGTTGGGCCAGTGACCTATAGCCGCAGCAGCCACATCCGAGATGAATCCTGCTTTGCTCATCTTTCACTCCCGCCATGAATTACTACAAGCGCATTGCTGGCCCAGGCATCAAAAATTGCCCTTCTCTGGAGGGGGCAGAGGCTATATTTCCCGATTTTTGGCAAAGCTTCGCCCTGAGCCTTAGGCCCATTGATGTTAATCGTCATGGAGTTGGTCTCTAGCGGTGTTAGCTGGTGGTCGCGTTGCTGTCAGACTGGGAGGAGGGCGTCCATTCGGGGCGTCCTAGCTCGTAGGTTGCGGTGTTCTTGTATATGTGGTCACGATACAGCACGTGTGACTGTATATGGGTCGTGATATGAAACCCCTTTTGCCGCAGTTGCAAAATCCTCGCAGGAGCTCTCAAGATGTTGTGTTTATGGATGAAATCCAAGTTAGAGGTTGGCCCCTGTCGGAGGATGCTAAGCACTTGCGCGAGTTGTCCGCTAACTGTTGGGGCAGCACCTAAGGTGGTATTATTTCGGCGTTCAAACTGGGTCGTGCCGTTCTGCGGGGCGGCCTTTTTTTTGTTCATTTTTTGCCCCTTTATTCAGTATGGCGAGCGGCAATGCGCTCCGCAATCCAAGAGTCTATTTCTGACTCGACAAAGGCGACAGAACGACCTCCTACTGGTGACAAACGGACGGGTCTCGGCAACTGATCACGAGCGATCAGATCGTAAATACTGCTCTTGCTCAAGCCGGTTTTTTGGATCACTTCCTTCATGCGGATCAGGCGAAACTGAGCTGGGGTGGGTGGGGTATGTGCTTCCATAACTATCCTCTATCGTCGTTGTTTTCGAGGAGGTCATTGAAGCACAGGGTGATGCAAACTCGATGTCAGGTAGGCAACCTGACATCGAGAGATATTACCTGACATTGGTTTCTATTTACTCTTGTGTGGTTTACCTTGATTCATTGCTGCACCTAAAATCCGTTCAATTTTGCTTTCGCCTAATGGACACACGCCCCCATCAAACAACCGTTTTTCGTTGCATTTAACCTTGTAGGCCCATCCCTTGGCCTCGTCGGTATTAGTGTCCTTGGGGTCATGAAACCAGCCATCACCAACTTTATCTTTAACATAAATTGCAGCAGTCAGAATTAACTCACGGTCTACTGCACTTGCTAAGGCTCGTGGATGAGTTTTTGATGATGCAAGGAAATTTTCGAGCAGAAGACTGTCAGGTTGAAGCGATTCACCTGACTCAATGTGTTTTTTGATTTTCAGGATGCTATGCCGAGAAATCCAGTAGGTTGGAAATGGATTGTCAAGGTCACAAGCCATAGCAAGTGCCTGCGAACTTCCTCTCGGAATTAAATCTAGATCAGGTGCAAAGAGTTTTAGCTCATCGACGGGGACTCCAAGGAGACTCTGCAATAAATCAGATTTCAGCACACACCAGAATCCCCCTAACTCGTCTAATCCAATAATTTCATCGTCGTCTGCTAGTGGGGTGGGCCTGTACCACGTTCGTCCACCAGCTAATTCAACGACTCCATCGTCATCAGGTTCTCGTTCGTAGCCGTAACAGTCCACTACTTCCCCATAAATCGGCTTCACCCATTGGTCAAAATTCACCATGAGGGGAATAGCACCCTCCGCCCCCCATTGCAAAATGTCCTCAGCTTCACAGGACAGCATGCGAGCGGCGCGCTCTATCGTGCAGTAATCACGAGGCAATACAGGAATGGTGCGAGAGGTGGAATTAGAGGATATTTCTGGTTGTTTACCCATGTGTTATTCTTAGAAACCCTTGAAGTTGAGCCGAGCCGAACGGGCAAGGTTTCCCGCGTTTCGATTGGCCTATCTAGACCCGGCAAGTCGTTAGGTTTGGACTATTTGACCACCACCTTTAATCCTTTAAAGCCGCTTGCCAGGGACATACTCCCCTGGCTGGCCTGCTCGATATGCTCACTCCACCAGCCCATCATGATCACCCTCTGCTCGAAGTAGTCCGACCGGTTATAGGCACGGCGGATCTCGTTATCGTCGGCGTGGGAGAGGGCCGCCTCAATGGCGTCGGGGTTAAAACCTTGTTCGTTGAGGGTGGTGCTCCCCAGCGAGCGCAGCCCGTGGGCCACCAGCCGCCCACCGTAGCCCAGTCGCTTGAGGGCAGCATTGGCGCTCTGGTCGTTGATATGGCCCATGGGATCACGGTAGCCGGGGAACACAAAGGGGCGGTGACCGCTGATAGGCTTCATCCGCTCCAACAGGGCAAGGGCTTGCGGGGAGAGCGGTACGCGGTGGGGTCTGTCCATCTTCATCCGGTCGGCGGGGATGTTCCAGACCCTGGCCTCAACGTCGATCTCGTCCCAGCGAGTGCCAGCCGACTCACCGGGACGCACCAGAGTGTGAAGGCTCCACTCGATCTGGCAGCGGGTGGTGGGATCAAGACGACCGTTGGCAATGTCGGCCATCAGCGCAGGCAGCTCGTCTGGCTTGAGGGTTGGCATATGTTTTTTGGTGGGTTTCTTGAACACCTTGCGAATAGCGGAGCAGGGGTTGGCGGCGAGGAGCCCGTGGTTAACGCTGTAGTCGAGGATCTCGTTAATCCGCTGACAGAGGCGCCGTACAGTCTCATGCTTGCCATCAGCCTCAATCGGCCGAAGTATCTCAATGACTTTTGGCGCTCGTATCTGGTCGATGGGCAGGGCGCCAATGAAGGGCAGTACATATAGCTCAAGAGAGCGCCACGAATCTGCGGCATAGTCTTCTGATACGTCGTGGCGTTTCAGTTCCAGCCATTCGCTGGCCATGAGCCCGAACGTGTTGGCACTGGCTTCTTTTTCGGCTTGGGCTGTGGAGATCTGTTCTTCTTTGTGGAGCTTGGGATCAATGCTTTTGGCCAGCAGGGCACGGGCTTCTCGCCGCCGTTCTCTGGCTGCAGCAAGGGATACTTCTGGATAAGTACCAAATCCCATGTTGGTGCGTTTCTTATCGGCTGGTCTTTGGTATTTGAAAACCCATCGCTTCCCGCCGTTAGGTTTAACTCTCAGCTCTAGCCCTTCACCATCAGACAGCGTGGATTCTTTTGTTTCTGCCTTGGCAGTTTTCACTTTAGTGTCGGTTAGCCGGTTTGTCCCGGTCTCGCGCGTCTTCTTGTCCATGTTGCCTCTTAGTACCACCGAATTTAGTACCACAGCCCCTGTGGTACTAATAATGGTACTAAATGAGCTGGCTTCTGGCGACTCCCTCGGACTTTTACGGACAACAAAAAACCCGCAAAGCCTTACGCTGTGCGGGTTTCTGTACTTCTTTGTTCCCGGCCGGAACATTATTTGGTGGAGCTGGGGGGATTTGAACCCCCGTCCTGTGCAGCTTTACCAATTGAACTATAAGGCTTTTTTATTTTCCGGTTGGATTTTGGATCAGGATTGGCGCTTTTGCTGTCTGGCCGTCGTACTCGGCAAGGTAGGATCCGTAGTGCCGAAACAGCATTTCTGGCCCCTTGTGTCCCATCTGGGTGGAGAGCCAAAACAGGTTGCAGCCGCGGCTGATGTTGGCGGTGGCAAAGGTGTGGCGGGTTTGGTAGAGGTGGCGGTAGCGAACGCCTGACCGCTTGAGGGTGTAGAGCCAGGCTTTCTTCCTGATGGCGTCGGCCCCGGCCCAGGGCTGGTTGAGCTTGGGGTCGTCAAAGACATACTCCCCCCGAAGGCAGGTGAAGCGCTTCTGGCTGGTCAGCGCCGCCAGCGCCTCGCCGGTCAGCTCGATGGTGCGAGTTCCGGCCCGGGTCTTGGTGGTCTTGATGACCCCGACCACTTTGGCGCGAGATACCTGCACGGTGTTACCGATCCAGTCGATGGCCTCCCAACGCAGGGCGCATAGCTCTGACGGCCGCATCCCGGTTGCGAAAGCGAAGGAGAACAGGTTGGCCCACTGCTCATTGATGCCGTGGGCTGTGGAGAGGATGGCGGCCACTTCCTCCGGGGTGAAGGGGTCCACGTCCTTGGCTCCCTGATCGGGAACTGAATTCCCGTCCAAATATCGGGAAACGGTCACCAGAGAAACCGGGTTTGATGCCAGCAACCCATCCGTGACCGCCTCGTCGATGGCGCTGCGCAGGAACGACAGCCGGTTGCGGGCCGTCTTCGCGGTAGTGCCTCCCCTGATCAGCCAGTTTTTCACCTGGGCGGGGGTCAGCTCGGAGACGGTGATCCCGTGCAGATCGGCCAGCGCTGTGTGGCACTTGCGGTACCCAACCATTGTTGATGGGCTCAGCCCCCGGCGCTCACATCGCTGCAGGTACTCGTCCAGATAGTCGGCCACCTTGGCGGCGATCGAGGCGCCGCCGAACATCCGCAGCTTCTTGGACTTCGGGAAGTAGTCGGCGTAGGCGAACTGGCCACGCTCTATCTTGCCCTGGATCTCCCCGAGCAGGCGGGAGGCGTAGCGCACGTTGGCGGTGGTGTTCGGCAAGTTGGACAGGGGCTCACGACAGCGAACCCCCTTGAACGTGAAGGTGATATTGATCGTATCCCCGCGGACTGTTACGCCGCGTGGGAGCTGTTTTTCATTGCCCACTTGGTTACCTCTGCGATGTTGACCCAACGCTCCTTCACCCCGTCCACGTTGACGATGTGCACCCCCAGCTGCCAGATGCCGCGCTGGATCCGCTTGTTGATGGTGTCCCGGTCGGTGAGCTCGATGGTGCTCAGGTAGGTGCTGAGCGGGATGGCGTCAGGCATTCTCATTATGATGAGCTGGCCCTGAATGTGGGTTTGCGCCGGGTCTGCTGCTGTTCCCATGGTTGTTGGTCCTCGTCAGTCTGGTGATTTCATCCCGGCCCGCTCGGTTGTAGAGGAAGCATTCCACCTGCTTCCTGCTGCTGACCGCCTGGTCAAGGCGGTACTCCCCGAACGCCGGGCGTTTGAGTTGGTGCTGGTTGGCCAGCCGGCCAATGGCCTGGGCGCTGACCCCCAGCTCCTTGCCCAGTTCGGTGGCGCTCCAGAGCTGGCCGGCAACCCGGGGCGCTTCGATGGGCAGATCGAAGTGCGCCAGGATGCGGCCGATCTCGGCGAGCTTGGCCGATCGGGAAAGGGTGGGGGAGCGCACGGCGCTGACCAGCTCGTTGAGAAGCTGGCTGTCCTGGTCGATGGTCAGTTGAAGTTGCTGCATGGCGTGGCCCTCCTGTCCCAGAGGATGGGGCGCCGGGTGGATTGAAGGAAGGGCCGCGATTACAGCAGGGTCAGCACCATCAGTGCGGCCAGGGTGTTTAGCGCCAGGATGGCGAGCCCGGCGGCCCGCTGTCTGGTCATGCCGCCACCTCGTCAGCCAAGTGCGGCACGGGGAGAATTATGGCCTTGCCGAGCTTGATGGCCAGGGCGTGCTCTGCTCTGGCGCCGGCGCTGCGCTCCCAGCCAGGCAGCATGACCAGCTGATCTGCCATCTTAACCATCTCGATGCAGATGGCCATGTATTCGTGTTGCTCCAGCCCATCCGGCAGGATCGCCGGGTTTAGGGCCACATGGCCCAGGCCAAGCAGGCGGTGCGCCTCGGCATTGAAGGCGTCGCGGTTGAAGTTCGGCAGGCCTGAGATAGGCCCGGCTATGTAGATTTTCGCCATGGTGAGTCCTTGAATTGGAAGCCCCGGGCAGGCCGGGGATCTGGTTATGCTCGCCAGCCCCGGTACCCGATAAAGCCGGGATCCATGACTTGCCTGAACGGCAGGACGGGGAGGTGGGCTATCAGGGTCTTGAGCTGGGGGTTATCGGGTTGGCTGTCGATGGTGACCCGGGCGCCGGGGTTGATGCGGAGGTATCTGGCGCGGGTCTCTTCGGCTTCGGTGCGGGTCAGGCCGGGCTGGATGATGGGCTCGCGGAATCGCACGGCTCACCTCCTTGGCGTGGCGGGATCTGGAAGGAGTCACCCGTCCACGGTATGTCCCCGGCGATCCGCTTGAGCAACGCGGCTGCATCATGTGCCGGGTCGTCGCTGAAACCGTTGGCGATGGATTGCAGCACAGTGGTCAGCTCGAGTTCCTGGCCTTCGGTGATGGTGCGGACTTTCACCGATTCTGGCTTAGGGGCTGCGGAGAGCATCCTTCTCCATGCGTCCTGCGAGTCTTCCGACACGCCTGGCTTATCTATGACCACGACAGGACCAGTGAGCTGGATCTCGCGCAACATATCTGCAGACAGTTCTGGCAACTTGCCGAGAATGGCATGCTGCAGCGCTTGGAATTTGGCCGGGCATTGCTGGTAGTTCTCGGCTGATCGGTAGGCTGCCTCAATGACCGTTGCCACCTTGACCCCTGGCCGGAACACGACCCCTCCAATGCGGGCTGGTTTTGTAATCCAGTGTGCCAAATCAGCGCGCAGATACTCTATTTGGGTACCTCCCACGCTATCGGCGCACCAGGTTACCTCGCGGTTCCCCAACTCATCCCTGGTGGGGAACGGTTCATTGTGATCGCCAAAGTCATCGCTCACTTGCAACCAGATGCGCTTCGGCGCGGTGCGGGTTACCTCGGTGCAATCTGGCAAGCTTGTGAGTTCCGGCACCTGGCCAGCCAGCACCACCTCGATGCGATCCAGCAGGTCACCACGCTTGGCGCAGTCTTGCGGCAATGACGGGATAACACGGCGCATTACCTCATGCGCTTCCTGCAGCAGAACCAGCGTCCCCTTGTGCGTGCTCTGCAACTGGTCGTGTTGCTCCTGCAGCTCGCGGTAGTCCTGCTCGGTCGGGGTGGTCGTGGCCTCGGTACACGCTGCATCAAGTCGCACACATAGGGTGACAGCCAGAGCTGAGTCGATGCGCTCGTCCAGATCACCAGGGAAGCACCAATCCCCCTCAACGCCATCTCGCAATTCCCGCAGCAGGGAAGCCAGCAGGTGGCATTGGTCGGCCATGGCCACCATGCCATCAGCCAGTGCCTGCTCGTGCTTGTGGTGGTTTGCCAGCAGCTCCAGTCGCGAGCGCAGAGGGTGACGGTCTGGGACGATGCCGGAGAGAATGGCACTACTGATATCAATGCCAACCCGATTCCGTTCGCTAAGCAGCTCGTCGATTCTAGCGAATGCACCCTCAAGGCGAGCGCGCAGGAGGCGAGGCCCGGTGTGAGCTTCTAGTTCTTCGGTGGTGAAACCGTCGCAGGCATTCCAGCAAGCTGCCAGCCGCCGGGCATTGGCGGCGGTGACTGACTCGGCGACCAAGTGGCCGCCGTAGTATTCGACGGCATCGCTGCCGCTCATTTCTGGGACGGGGTGGTCTGCCACAACCGCCCCGGAATGGCCCACCCGCAGCAGGCCCTTGGTGTGTTCGTTCATACATCCCCCAGCATTCTGATTTCGTCGTCCGTCAGGCCAGCGGCCCGGGCCTTGTCCATCACCCGCAGGCGCTCGGCGTTAAGCGCGTCAGCGCGGCGATCTGCGTCGTTGGGCTCGATGATGCTCACCGGCGCCAGCCAACTGCCTCGCACCTTCACGGCGATCTCCTTGCTGACGTTGGCGTCGCTCCCCTGGACGCCCTTGCGTATCGCCATGCGTTCCGCGGTTGCGGGTGAGCCGCAGACGTGGATCGGGTACTGATACCCACGCCCCTCGGTGAGGTCGGTGTTGGTGTAAACCACCCAGACCTCTTTGGTGTCGGTAATGGTGATGTCGGTCATGCCGCCTTCTCCTCTGCCGGGGCTTGGTAGTCCATCATGGTGCAGAGGTCGGTGATGGCCTTCGACAGCAGGATGAGGTTTGCAGCGTTGCATTGGCGCCAGTGGTGGGCGTAGTCATCGGCGTCATCGTCCGAGTCGTAATCCGGCATGGCGATGGCTCGCAGGCTGAAATCACTGTTCAGCTTGAAGCTGATGGGTTCGTGCCACAGCTCCAGCTCTTCCACCAGGTAGCCAGCTTCCAGCAGAGAAACCACATCGGATGCGCGATCCCCGTTGAGATCCATGCCCTTGAAGGTCACCATCTCTTGCGCGGTGTCGGCAGACTTGAGCTTGACGAACTGGAGCGGGGAGAAGGGGCCGAGCGCTTCCGGGCGCTCTGCACTATCGGTCAGGTAGTCTTTCAGGCGGTTGCTGATCCCCATCTTGATGTCGTCGATGTGGATGGTCTGGGTCTTGAGGGAGCCCATGCACTTCACCAGCAGGTGCATGACCACCTTGAGCGGGCGCTTGGTGGTGGTGTTGAGGTACAGCAACTCGTTGCTCTGGTCGTACAAGGCGTGAGTGAGCGTGGTTTCATATTCAGCCGTGGCGGCCATCTCAACAATCAATTGGTCCTTCATGGCCAGTTTCTCTTTGCGAGTAACCTTCTCCCGCAGACCGGAGCTGATCAGCGCATCAACGCGCTCTTTGAGCTTGCGGTTGACGATCTTGGTCGGAATGAGCTTGGTGTCTTGGCGCACGACGAATGCGTAGCCGACGCCTGGCAGGTTGGTAACAAGCTCGCCGGTCACCAGGTTGGTCTCGAACCCGGCGCAGCTGAGCTGATTTTCAGTGAGCGGAGTGAAGGAGAGCTCGGCCAGGTGTTCGCGCATTGCTGCGATGGCTGGGAGCTTGGCACTGTAGATGCTGGCGGATTTGATAACGGAATGGTTCATGGTCTGGGTCCTTTGGTCGGTTAGTTGCGGGCTTTCTTGGCCTGCAGGTCGTGAATCTTCTTGGCTGCGGCCTCGGCGGTTTGCCGGTCGCAAGTGATGCCGCCTGGCAGGATGAACTTGCCTGGCTGCTTGGGATCGGGCATGACGACGCCCAACCCAATGACTACTGCACCGCAGTAGGGGTTTTCCGTGGCTTTCATGGGGGTCCTCGACTTATCCATCGTTTCTGTGTGGCCAGCGGTGGATGGATTGGGGGTATCAGGCGGCAGCGCTGATGGGCTCTGCTCCGGCAAGCAGTAGCGTGAGCTTGCTGACATCGCGGATCCGGCATTCGCCGCGCCAGTTGGGTGCGAAGATGAGGAGCATGGAGCCCTTGGGGTTTCCCTTCATCTCTTCGCCGGTTGCCTTGTTGATGAAGCTCACCCGGCCGTTGCGCCACTTGCCGTTCTCATCGTGGTAACCAGTGATGTGGCGGACCTCGCTGGCGCGCTCACCGGGGTACCATTCTGTGCTGGTGTCCTGGGGGACCAGCATGACGGTGCCGATGCCGTGCCCCTGCTGCTCGATGGCTTTTTCCACCCACGGTCCGATATCGGAGTAGGGCGGGTTGAGCCATGCCCAAGGCGAGCGCACTGACGGGCTGATAAAGTCGCCCCAGTCCACGCTCAGGGCGTCGATATCCGGTGTCAGGTACTTCTCACAGAGCGCCGTTTCCGGCAGGGCGGCGGCATCAAGGGCGAAGTTGAACTCCAGATCCAGCGCCCGGAAGAGATAGAGCGGGGTCTGGGTCATGTCGCGGGTGGCTTCTGGAGTGGTGGAGCCGCGGTAGTCAGCCATTGGCAGCCTCCTTGCTGGCGTTGTACTGCTGAATCCCCCAGACGATAGCGTGCAGGATCCACAGGTAGTGGTGGCTGTATCGCTTCATCGTCAGCCCCTCCATCAACTCATATTGGCTTGGCAGGTCTGAATCGTGGATAGCCTGGCAGGCCTGAAACTCGTGGCTGTAGCTCTCTTCGCAGATTTCATTGACCGCACTGATAATGCCTGAGCAGTCCTTGCCATCTTCTTCACAATCTTGTTGCAGCTCCGCTATCCACTCCTGCAGCCCAGACTTGAAGGATTCCTCGTCAAACTCCATGCAGATTTCATCGCGGCGGCCAGAAGCTCCCATCTGGAGTTTTTCGCCCCAGTACCGCGGATTGACGCCCTTCTCGAAGTTGCCACCGAAGAACTCGAACATGTCGGCGGTTCGGCTGAATGTCCATGTCCCCATGTCGCCGCAGACCGTGAGGTGGCCAGGCCATGTAACCAGGTCGAAGCGGTAGACAGAGCTGCCACGGTTAGAAAACTCAAGGTGACGGTAAAGGCCATCATCACGATGCACCGTCATGGTGTGTTCAGAGGTGTCGCGCAGAAAATCATTTTTCGCTTGCTGGGTACTCATGCCGCCTCCTTGTGCTGTTCAGCCTGCTGGTTGGCTGCGAACTGCTCTTCCCACAGCTTCACCTTGAGCTCGCAGGCGTAGACGATCTGGCCTACCAGCTTCTCGCCGATCCCCTTCACCTTGTCCAGCTTGTTCCCCTGGTGGCTCATCACCTTGTAGAGGGTGTCGATCCCGGCCTCCTCCAGCGGCTTGATGGTGCGCGGCGGCAGGCCGCATTCATGGATGCTGACTGTCTTGGCCCATTCGGTGCGGGGCTGCAGGTGGGGGTGACTCTGCTCCAGCGCCTCCTGCATGAAGGCGAAGATGTCCTGAGTCATGTCGTCCGGGGCCCCGGCACCATAGGGCGTCGGGTAGATGGGGTTCATCCACTGGCTCAGCATGACCGAGCATCCGGAGCCATCGGACTTCATGGCGTGCAGCTTCCAGTTGAGGTCGTTGATGAGGTAGGGGAGGTTGGATTTCAGGCCGTGATCCACCAGATAGACGTTCCAGAGCATGCCATCCTCACCCTTGTAGGTGTTGGCGAGGTGTTTGTGCCAGACCAGCTTGGCGGCGCGGGCGCTTTCCAGCTCCATGATGACGGTGTGGCGGCGCTCCAGCTCACGATCCTGATCGTTGATGACGCCCAGCAGCTCACTGATACGGCGCTCCAGCTTCAACACTTCAGCGCGGTAGGCGGCCTCGTTGCTCTTGTGCTTGGCGATGGCGGTGCGCTGCTCCTCAAGCAGCTCGTTCTTCTCCTTGATGCGGCGTTTCATGCCTGCCGGGTCCATGGCGTTGAGGTCGGTCAACTGGCGCTCGAGCTGGCGGGCGCTGTACTGCAAGGCGCTGTATTTGGTCTGGACGTCGTTCAGGGTGCGCTGCAGCTTGTAGAGCTCGGCGTCCATGGCTTCCAACCCGGTGGCGCCTTCTTGTCGTGCGGTAGTAATGCGCTGCTCGGCTTCGGCAACCTGCTGGCGCAGCTCGCTGACCAGGGACGCCTGGGTGAGCAGCTCGCCATCCCGGGCTTCCAGTTGGTCGATGAGCCCATTGAACTCGTCGATGTGGGCGTTGGCGGCCTCGCTGATCATGGTCAGGTTGGCGTTGAGCAGGGTTTCGAAGCTGCCGATGGCGGCCTTGGCCGGGCCGTCCGGCATCAGCAGGATGTTGCGGATCTGGCTGGTGAGGGTGTTCAGGGCGAGACTGGTCGCCTCGCTGGGGTTCAGCGTGGTCATGGTTGGTCCTCTGGGATTGCAAAAGCCCCGTTGGCGGCGGGGCGGGTGATCAGTAGTTGATGGTCAGGTGGTCGATCTTGTTGCTGGCGATGTGCTTGATGAGGTTGATGGCTTTCCCCTCATCGATCCCCAGGCCCATCAGGTCCATCAGGATGGCGTTGTTGATGGTGCGGCGGTGCTCCATGTCGGCGGAGCGCGCAGCATCCTCTGCGGCTTTCTGGCGCTGCTCGTCGGCGATGCGCTGACGTTCCTGCTCTGCTGCCCGGGCGGCGGCCTCTTCCGCCTGGCGTGCAGCGTTTGCTTCGGCCTGCTGGCGGGCCAGCTCGGCGGCTTCGGAATCACGCAGGGCCTGCTCTGCAGCCTGCTGTGCCACCTGGGCTTGGCGTTGGGCCTCCTGCTCGCGGTGCTGGGCGGCTTCACGCTCCAGGCGCTGGCGATTTTCTTCCTCCCGGCGGGCTTGCTCCGCCGCCTGCTCGACTATCAGGCGCTCGCGGTCGATGCGATCCTGTTCGGCCTGCTTCTGGCGCAGTTGCTCCAGCTCTGCCTGCTCGGATTCGTACTTCTGGCGGGCTGCCAGGGCCTCTCCGAGGCGCTTGGTTGCGAGCTCCTTGGCAACGGTCGCCTGGGGCAGCAGCTCTTGCCAGGAGTCGTCCATGGCGTTCTGCTCGACCTCCTGCAGCATGACCTGCAGGTCGGCGGCGGCGATCTCGATACTGGCAGAGGATCCCAGTTCATTGAGGCGGGCCAGTCGGGATTGCAGTGCTGCCACCCGGGCCTCCTCTGCCGCTTCGTACTGGGTGAGCGGGGCGCGCACCTCGTCTTTCAAGGTGTCCAGGGTGTCGCGCAGGGTTTTGCGGTTGGCGTCGATGCGCTTGGGGATCTCCTTGTACTGGTCGGTCAGCTCTTTGCCGAGTCCGTCCAGGTAGGTCTTGGTGCGGGCAACGGCATGGGCGACGCTGGCGATCTCCTTGCGCCCCTTGGGGGTGGTAATGTCGGGCACCAGGCTGGTTGCCTTCTGGCGGATATCGGCCAGCAGTTCAGCCACGCCCTGGCCCTCGGTGAACAGGGCGACGGCGGTGGTGGGTTCGATGACAACCAGTTGGGCCTGGGTTGTCTCTGTTTTGGCTTGTTCGGTCATGGCGGGTCCTTAGGATTGAAAAGGCCCGCAGTGAGCGGGCCTTGTTGGTTATTGCTGGGCGCTGTGCCCGGTACTGAGCTGCTTCTTGCGCTCGCCGGCGATCTGCTTGATACCTGCGATGATATTCTGGTCGCCGGTTTCGTTGGCCCAGGTCCAGGCGGTGGTGTAGGCCTGCTGCCATTCGGTGGTATCACATGCCCCCTCGATGGCGGCGCAGTGGTCGGCGTAGGCGTTGGCGTGGTCCGCCTGGGCGGGTTCGGCCATCTGCTCATGCTCCAGGGTGACCGATTCGATGCTCTGGCCGCGGATGGCATCCAGGGTGCGGCTCTTTGCCGGTGCGCCATGCTGCGGTTGGCTACCTGGGATCTCGTTGATGATGATCTCCTTGCCCTCCATCTCCTCGGCGGTGGGCTCGCTACCGATCTCCGGCCAGGCCTTGCGTAGCGCCTGCGCCTCGGTGCATTTGGCGAGCTGGGCATAGGGCCGCTTGCGCCACATGGCGTTGGGGCACTCGGTCTTGCCGCTCTGGGTGGCGTAGTTCTCCTTCCAGCGCTCCAGGGCGTGGAAGGCAACCCGCTGGCCGTTGACCATCTTATAGACGGTGTACTTGCACCACTGCGGGTAGGTGACCTTGATCTTGGCGCTTTGGTTGTAGGGGTCTTGGAACTCCTCGGTCACATCCGGTCCGAACACGGGTTCGTCGGCCCCCGCGTAGTTGCCGGAGCGATCGGCCTGGATCCGGTACATGCCGATCCCGGGCATAGGTACATCCCGCCAGACTTTCTCCTTGGAGCGGGCATCAGTCACCTGCATGGGGACGAGGTGGACCGGCTTGAGCAGAATGTCCAGGCCGCGAGCCTTGCAGTAGTCGATAGCCATGACCACCGAATCGGGGTTGGCTCCCGGGTAGATGGTGTTACACAGGGCGTTCCAGGTCGGTTCGTCGATGCCTCGCTGGACGAGAATGGGGAACTGGGCGGCGAAGTTATCGGCCGCCTGCTGCTTGATACTGGTGATGTTGCTCATGCTGCTTTCCTTGTCGCCCAGGCTGGGCGCTGGAGGGGTTTGAAGTCGTGCCAGTCGTTGTTGACCCGGCAGTCGTGGAAGCGATGGAGGTCGCGGCGGAACAGGTCCTTGCCCGCATCCTTCCAGTCATCCGTCAGGGGGCGCACCCGCACCGGGTAGCGGCCACAGTTCACGCTGGTGCTGACAGCCAGAAAGACGAATTCCGGCTCCTCGCCCATCACCCGGTGGAAGCCTTCGGAGTACATGGCGTCCTGCACGTGGTAGCGGAACTCCTCGACGTGGCGCTCTAAGCGACTCATGTCGTCCACCGACTTCACGTCAATGATGACGGGGTGATTGCTCAGGTGGCGGTCGGGGCGGATCCGGCACAGCTCCTGGGTCTGGGGGTCAATCCAGTAGAAGGAGGCCTCGCTGTGCCCCTCTTGTTCCAGCAGCCAGCGGGCGTCCGGGTGGGCCATCACGCTGTCGCGCATCAGGTAGAGCTTGCGTCCCTCCTCGGCATCCATCACCGTCTTGCCCAGCTCTGCGCAGCCTGCCAGGAACTCGGCCTCTTCAGCCTTGCCGGCGTTGGTGCGGCGGTTGAACGGTGGGGCGATGATGAAGCGGCTTTCGAACTCGTCCGGTTCGAGCAGTAGGCAGTGGATGGCGCTGCCCATGTCGAAGGCTTTGAGCTTTTCCTGGTCGAGCGGGGCGTTCTTGGCCCAGATATAGGTAGCCGGGCTCTCGGCTATTTGGTCGAGCTGGCTTTTGCTGACCCCGGGGCCAGCGTGGTACTCCTCGTTGGAGAGGCCGAACACCCGACCAAGCGGGTGCGCGGCGGAGGTGTCGGCGATGGCGTTCATGCTGCGCTCCTGTGCTGGTACTGCTCCCATTGCTCCTCGCTCATGGCGTCGTGCAGGGCGGCGAGGTGACTGCGCCAGGCGGCCTGGGCCAGGGCGGCCAGGGCGGCGTCCATCAACTGCTTGGTGAGCTGCATCAGCGGGGCAGGATCGCCCTCGGTCATCAGCAGGAACATCGCCTGGTTGAGCTGCAGGCCCTGGTCGTGGTTCACCTCGGCCAGCAGGGTGGACAGGTCGGTATCGAGTTCCCCGGCCAGTAGCAGGGGACGGTTGGCCGCGATCCACTCGGCGACCCACTCGGCCTTGGCGTTGGCCTCGGCCTCCTGGCTCTCCAGCAGGGCGAGCAGGGTGGTTTCATTGGTCATGGCTAGAGCTCCATTTCACGACGGAGGGCGAGCGCTTCGTGATACTTCTCGATGGCGCGGCGGGTAGTGGCTTTGTTGCGGGCCATTCGCGCCTGTTCGGCGGATGGGGCGGCGTCTACGTGGTACTTGCGGCGGGTGGGTGGCACCATTGCGCCGCGAAAGCCCATCAGCTGGGCTTCGGTCAGTGGTTTCATGGTCTGGGTCCTGTGGTTGTAAAAACGAAAAAGCCCAGCAGTTGCTGGGCTTGGTCGGATGGTCTAAGTGGTGACTACTTGGGTTGGTATTTCTCGAAGTAGCTTGCCGCCAACTCTTGGCCTTTGGCTAGTTGATCTGGGGTGAGTCGCTTCGCGGCATTATCACGTGCATCGTGGGAGCTCCGCTCGCCATTTGCTGCAGCAACAGAATACCAAGCGTATGACTTCACATAATCCTGCGGTACCCCTTCACCTCGCGCATATCCTGCACCTAAGTTGTATTGCGCATCTGGTAAACCTTGCTCTGCGGCTTTTCGATACCAAGAGAAAGCCTTTTTGAAGTCTTGCCGCACACCTCGACCTTGGTAATGTATCACCCCGAGATTGTACTGCGCTTCGGCAACACCTTGTTCGGCGGCCTTGCTGTACCATATCAAGGCTTTGCTAAAATCCTGTTTTACTCCTTGGCCCTGATCGTACATTACGCCAATGTTGTATTGCGCTGAAGGAAAGCCTTGCTGGGCCGCCTTGTTATACCAGTCGAACGCCAGTTTTTTATCCTGCACCACAGTAGTGCCACTGGCATACATCCACCCAAGCTGGTTTTGTGCGGCAATCAAACCAAGGTCGGCTGCTTTTTTGAACCAGAACACGGCGGTTTTGTTATTTTGCGGAACGCCTCGGCCATCTTCATACATACCGCCTAAAAAGAACTGTGAAGTTGCATGGTTTTGTTCGGCTGCTTTTTGGTACCAAAATACTGCTTGCTTATCATCCTGAGGTACACCGTCACCAATGTCATAGCTAAACCCAAGGCGATATTGGTCGTCCCTACTGCCAGCCTCGGCTAGCTTCATAATCTTGGCGATGTCAGTATTATCTGGCTCTGCCTGCGCTACTGGCATAACCAGCAACGTCAACCCCAGCAACACCGCTCCTACCCAACCCCCTACTCGATTCATAACCCCTCCTTGTTTCGGAAGGGGGCATTATGGATCTGTTTGGGGCGGCTGTCAGCCTGCAACCCCCTGATGCAAGGGGCTCCAGGCTGGCCACTGTTGCCAGTGGCCTGCGTTCACGTTCACGCACCGCCTTCCGGATTGAACGGGGTATCGGCGCATCCCTACCGGCATCGGGATTCGTGGTTGTGAGCCGGTTCCAGGTTGTTAAAGAGCAGGCCCAGCCGAATTTGGCGTGAGCGAAGCCAAGACACACTCGCGGTGTCTATTAAATGCGTCTTGGCTACGGCGCTATGAGGGAAGCGCCAGACCCGGGTCAGATGGCGTTGCGGTGGAACTCGGCCCGCCAGTGGAGGAGGGCGCGGCATTTCATGGCGGTCAGGGTGCGCACCTTGGCAGACTGGGCGGTGCGGGCTGCGACGAGCTGGTGCCGCTCGGTGGCCATCATGGCAACCGTCAAGCGTTGCTTGATGGTTCGGCGGCGGGCGGCGTTGCCGTTCAGGCGGTCGGCGATGGCGGCGATGATCTGGTCTGCGCTTTTCGCGGCCCTAGAAAAAATGCGCTTGGTCATGGTACATTCACTCCTGTTGGCGAGTTGGTCCTCGCTAATTCCCAGTTGATTCGTCATGCTGGGTCCTGATTGCTGGGGTTGGTCCCTCGGCTTTCACTGACCGGGTGGTACCCGGTCCTTCGAAGCCCGCCTTGTGCGGGCTTTGTCGTTCTTACGCGCTGGTCAGGCGCCTCACTTCTGCCCTAGTCAGGGGCCGGGTCCTGTTGCTGGTTGTCGAAATTTGGTCGGAGATACAGGGATCGAACCTATGAAGCCCTCATCCCAAATGAGGTGGCATACCACTTGCCGAATCTCCGATGTTGGTTGCTCACCTTCCAGCAAGCTCGGTTCGGATAGGCGCGCCATCGCGTGCTGTTACGAACTAGGCGGAATCGAAGACAGGTGCCGCCTCATTACCCCTTGTCATCCTTCCCAAAACCTTCACCACGATTGGCCGCCTTCCACGCTGCCCCTTGTTGCTCTCGGCCTTGGTCGTTCTCTCAAGAGGACGATGTGCAAACTGTATTCTTTAGAGAACGATTGGTCAACACCGATCTCTAAAATAAACGATATTTTTTTTGAACAACAAAAAACCCGCCGAAGCGGGTTAAGGGGATGGAGAGGAGAGGGGGGTTACTTGATCTCGTTGCGCCTCAGTTCTGACAACTTGCCAAGCACGATAGCCTCACTGGATGTGACCGTGCCAAGCCTTGGATCGTCTACACCGTAAACCCATCCATCAATCCCCGACATTGCCCTTAGCAGCCGCGCTTGATCATTCTTTTCGAGCCTGATCAGCATTACAGCACCCTCCTCTGGAGTGCGGTCAGCCAAGCTGAAGATGCAGATGTCACCGGCCACAATGCCTGATTTTGATAGGTGATCGTTTGTGGCCTCGATGGCAATGCTGTGGCTTTGGTTCTCTGCCACCACATACCGCCCGCTATTCATGTTCGGCAGCATATCTATTGCCAGGTTCCCCACGTCATCCAAGGTCCAGACCGGCACTTTATCCGAATTGAACTGAATGTCGTTCAGCAGATCACCACTGCTGCGGCCGGTGTATAGCCATATGGGATCAACCTTCAGCACCCTGGCAATGGAAATCAGGGATGACACTCGCATTTCACGATTCGGGTTATTGATGGTGTTGCTAATCACGCTCTTGGATAAGCCGGTACGGCGCGCAAGCTCAGACATGCTGATGCCCAACTCTTGCAGCTTTTCCTCAAGGCGTTGCCCGAAAGTTTTCATCAATAACCTCTTGTTCTCTTTAGAGACTAAATTGTAATTCCTTGACTGATCACTTTGGGAGACGTTGAAGATTGACATCGTTCTCTATAGAGGACATCATTTGCATGTCACCATGCACAGGACCCAGACCAATGAAGAAACATGAAGTAATCGGCTATTTCGGCAATATGGCCCGCGCCATGAAAGCGATCGGTATTTCCCGCAGTCTTGCCGTGAAGTGGGGGGAGGTGATCCCTGCCCAGCATGCAGTCAGCTTTGTCATCGCCAGCAACGGCGAGCTGCGGCTGGGCCTGGAGGATTACCCCCTGCTCAAGGAGCAAGACCATTCTACCCAGCAGGCCGCCTGACCACCGGCCAGCTTTTCCACCCAACATAGAGGACCAACCCCATGGGAAGAGTATCGCTCCCCGATCATGAAAATATGAGCACCCGCTCCCCGCTGCGGGTGCGCGGCACCCCAGCTCAGCGCCAGGTATGGCAGGAAGTAGGCGCCGAGTGTGGCATGACCGAAACCGCATTTGCCCGCACCTCGCTGCTGATCCTGCTCCAGGCCATATCTCAGCACGAGCCCACCATATTGGCGAGGGCCGTTAAACGGGCCAATCGGAGCTTGCTGGAGCAGGGTTTTCCGCCCGTGACCGTCGAGGAGATCCTGGAGGGCTCCGGCCTGCCCGAGCGCGGCCTGCTCCAGTTCAGCCAGGAAGACGAGGCCGTCTACAACGAGGAGCGCCCGCTGCGCCCCCTGCAAAAACTCATCAACTTTGTCCTCGGGAGGTAACCCATGACCATGCAACACCGTCCGCCGCGCCCGGCATCCCAGCACGTCAGCGATCGCGACAACATCGTCTTGAAGGCCGTCATGCACGAGCTGGCCCTAGCCCTCGACGAGCCGCTGATCTCGACCGCTCACGCAGCCGGCACCGACCGCCAGGCCGTCCGCCTGGCCCGCGAGCTGGAAGCCCGCACCCTGGAGCGTGCCGAAGCACAACCCAGCGCATAAGCAGCACCTGCCCGCCTCACCAGCGGGCAGCTTAAACACCACAGGACCCAACAATGACCAATTCAACCATGGCCCATGGGGGCCACCCCTTGCTGAACGACCTCAACCACTGCCCACTGTGCGGCAGTGATCTGCAGTCCGGCACCAATGACCGCGCCTACGAGTGCCCCACCTGTGAGTACACCGAGCAGGAGGTGGCTCATGGTTAACACCTCATCCGTTGCCACCTGGGAGCTCTATGAGCTCAGGAAGCGCGAATTACAGCTCCAGGGGCTTACCCAGCGCGAATACGAATTGGCTGTGCGCCGATTGGCTGATGAATTGGAGGTGTGAGATGGCGGCGCTTTTGAAGTTTCCAGATAGACGCCTACAGAGTGCCCCACAGGAGGTTCGTGTGGCAGACCTTGATGATGGCTATACCCGCATTGCCAATGAGCTCTACGAGGCGCTGATTGGCGCTGATTTGACCAAGCACCAGTTCAAGGTCGTACTGGCGGTGATCCGCAAGACCTATGGCTTTAACCAGACCCATGATCGCATCACCAATGGGCAGATAGCCGAGATGACCGGTTTGCCGGAGACCCGAGTTTGCACCGCCAAAAACCAATTATTGGAGATGGGAATACTGGTCAACAAAGGGCGAAAAATAGGACCCAACAAGGTACTTTCTGAGTGGGACTTTGACGCTCCCCGAAACAGGGAAAAGCTACCCGAAACAGGGTATAAAAATTTCCCCGAAACAGGGAATCGAGTTTCCCCGAAACAGGGACACACAAAAGACACTATTCAAAAGACAGTAAAGACAACTACTGATGGGGCATCAGCTTGCGCTGAACCCCCAGCAGCAACCCCCGAAAAGCGACCAGTGAAAAATACACCATACCAGGAGATCCTGGATGCCTATCACGACATCCTGCCGGAGATGCCAGCCATCCGTGAGCTGACCGATTCTCGCAAAACCAAAATCAGGAACTTCTGGACCAAGTTCAAGTTCGACGAGACCCGCTGGCGCGCCTACTTGGATTTCATCGCCAAGAACTGCCGCTGGATGTGCGAGAGCCGCCCGCGCCGCGATGGCGAGTCGGCCTGGAAGCCGAAGAACTTGGATTTTTTGGTGACCGAGAGGTGTTATCTGGGCGTGCGGGAGGGGCGGTTCAATGACGAGTGATGCAATGGGGTTTGTGCCCCCTCACAACTTCGAGGCAGAGCAGTCTGTGCTGGGCGGGCTGATGCTGCGGGCTGACTCGTTCCACGACTTGGGCCTGTCTGAACGCGATTTTTACAGTCGCCCGCACCAGATCATTTTCGGGGCGATCTCCCAACTGATCGCCGCCAAGCAGCCGGTTGACATCATGACAGTGCAGCACCGTATCGAACAGGACGGCGAGCTCGATGTTGCCGGCGGGTTTGCCTACCTAGTCGAGATCGCCAAGAACACCCCAAGCGCGGCGAACATCGTGACCTATGGGGGGATGGTGCGTAGCGCTGCAGAGCGGCGCTTCGCTGTTGCCAAGCTGCATGACTGTATCGCGGCGATGATGGAGCCTGGATTCAGCAACACCGATGAGCGGTTCGCTGCGATGGGGTCGCTGTTGTCTGAGGTCGATGCCAAGCGCTCTGGGGGTGTGACCGGGATTGCGGTACACGCCAGCGAAATCGTGCGGGACTGGTGTGATGAGCTGGATCGCCGGGCAAGCCGCCGCCCAGGGGAGATGACCGGTTATGCCACGGGGATCGCGTCCTTGGATGAGTTGCTCTACCCAGGTGGGATCAGCCCTACGGCGCTGGTGTGTATCGGCGCTCGACCGAAGATGGGCAAGACCACGCTGATGGCGAGTCTGTGTAACCACACGTCGCTGGTCAAGAAGCTCCCTGTGGTTGGTTTTTCGCTGGAGATGACACGGGGTGAGCTGTTCGAGGTCATGGTATCGCAAGCGTCCGGTGTCTCCGGCAAGCATCTGAAATCAATGTCTGACCAGTGCAAGATGGACAAGGCCTACGCTGTTGCCGCAGAGCTTGGTAACTCCAAACTCCATATCGCAGATCTGCCTGGGCTGACTGTGCACCAGGTGGTGCGTGAGAGTCGCCGGCTGAAGCGACAGTTCGGTCAGCTCGGGCTGATCGCTGTTGACTACCTGACGCTGATGACTGCCGACAAGGCTGAGCGTAACGATCTGGCTTACGGCGCGATAACCAAGGCGCTCAAGATGCTAGCCAAGGAGATGGGTTGCCCGGTGATCCTGCTGACTCAGCTCAATCGAGGGCTGGAGCAGCGTGCAGACAAACGCCCGGTTCCCAGCGACAGCCGTGACACCGGCCAGATCGAGCAGGATTGCGATGTGTGGATCGGCTGTTATCGCGATGAGGTCTATAACGAGGCTTCCCCGATGGCAGGAGTCATGGAGTTGCTGGTCAGGCTCAACCGAGGCGGTAAGACGGGAACCGCTTACTGCCAGTTCCATGATGGGGTGATCTCAAATATCGACCAGCAAGAGGTTGCGCGCATGGCACATGCTGCAGAAGTGGAACGCAGCAAATCCAAGCCAGCGAAAGGGGGGTGGGATGGCTGATTTTTTCAATCCTGACGTGAGTGCCGCGGTCGTGGCCGCGAAATTCTGCCGGGTGGTGATCTATCCCGCCGTGCGGGGCTGGTGTGGGGAGCGGATGCAGCTCGAGGTGGCCGACGAGATCGATGCGCTGGGATACACCGACCAGCGGCGTGGCGCAGGGCATTGGCTGGTGCAGAGCACGACGCCGGAGCGAGTGGCTGAGGAGGCTGCACGGCTGAGAGCCGCGCCAGTGCTGGTGTTGCGAGGTGGTGACTCATTTGGGGTTGTGGATAACTTCGAGAGGGAGGGCCTTGCCAACCAGTGACACAAGGGGTAGCGCCCCGTACCATTGCCAGTGCCGGACCTAGACCACCCGGCAGTTTGACCAAAGGACCCAGACCATGACCAAACCACATACCCGAGATCTATCCATCGCGACCCAGTTGGGGCGCGTGATATCCATCATGAGCGACGGCAAGGCCCGCACCCTGCGCGACATCGAGCGCGAGTGCTGGAGCCGTTACGGCCACGCCGACACCCAGGCCGCCATCAGCGCCAGACTGCGTGAAGTTTGCTGCTACGGCTGGGCGAAGTATTCCAGCAACCAGGTCATCGACGGCAAGCAGGTGTGGCATTACCGCATCGAGCTGCCTCCCACCACCGAGGCCGTAGCGGCTAAGGCGGTGGCAGCATGAGATTCACCCACGCTATCGCAGCCGTTCTGGCCGCCACTGCAGCCCAATCGCCCTGGTTCAACCCGCTTGATTTCAAGCCTGGACATGGCTTCTGCATCCCCAACCCGCGCAATGACCGGGCCGCACAGCGTCAGCGTGCCGCCTCCAAGCGCCGCAACAAGTCCAAGCGGGGGTGAGGATGGAACTCACCCTTCTGAAAATGTCCGGCGGGGTACTTGCCCCGTCCACTCCGGCCGATGCCGAAGCCATCAAGCTGATGCCGATCGGTACCACCATCCTGGCCAAGGGCAAGGGGCGCCGCAACCTGGCGTTTCATCGCCGCTTCTTCGCCCTGCTCAACCTGACTTTCGATTACTGGGAGCCAACTGGCGGCATGGTATCGCCAGCCGAGCAGGGGATCCTGTCCCGGTTCGTTCGCTACCTCGCCCAGTTCGGCGCTGGCAACGTGCTGAACAAGGCCAAGGATGAGTTTATCGACCAGCTGGCCAGCAGCCGTATCGAGCGCCACGGCCCCCAGGCTGAGAAGTCGTTTGAGGTGATGCGCAAGTGGCTCACCGTCGAGGCCGGTTATTACACCGTGGTGATGCTGCCGGATGGCGGCATGCGCAAGGAGGCCAAGAGCGTCAGCTTTGCCAAGATGGATCAGACTGAGTTCTCCGACCTGTACCGGGCTGTGTTCGGGGTCTGCTGGCGCTATGTGCTGAGCAAGCAGTTTGCCACCGAGGAGGAGGCTGAGAACGCCTGCGCCCAGCTGATGGGGTTTGCCGGATGAGATTCGAGACCAGCCCAATCCGCTCCAGCGACCTGCGCGATGGCGCTCGCGGCCAGCTCTGCAAGATCCAGCTTGCCGGGGTCTGCATCGGTGGCACCGAAACCACGGTGCTGGCTCACCTGCCAAGCGCCCCGCATGGAATGGCCCTCAAGGGGGATGATTTGGTGGCAGTTGAGGCGTGCTGTGCTTGCCATGACGCCATTGATGGCCGTATCGCCTACGACTGGCAGCCAGGGGAGCGTGAAGAGGTCACCTATAGCGCCCTGACCCGTCAGCTGCACAGCTGGGTGGTGCGGGGGCTTGTCAGTGTGAAGGGGGCGGCATGATCCACCTCTCTGCTATCGATGCCAGCCGCCTGCTCGGCAACAATCCGAAAGCCAAGGCCGTGGTGAACAAGGCCAAGAAGGCGCAGCAGGTGGACACCCTGCACCAGCGCGTGCTGGCCCAGCTGGTCGGCTTCCCTGACCCGACCACCGAACTGATGTTCCACCCCAAGCGCAAATGGCGCTTCGACTACGCCTGGCCCACTCGCATGATCGCCCTTGAGGTCCACGGCGGGATCCACTCCGGTGGCCGGCACACCCGGGGGAGGGGGTTCGTAGAGGACCGGGCCAAGATGAACGAGGCCACCTTGCTCGGGTGGACCGTGCTGGAAGTTACCCCGGAACACATCAAATCCGGCCAGTTGCGTGCCTGGCTGCTCGCCGCTTTCAATCAGGACCCAGACCAGAGGACCAAACCATGACCCACGCTATCGAAATGGCTCTGCGCCTTTTCTCGCCGAAAGGCGCACTACATGAACCCTCGTCTGGTCGCTCCAGCGCCCTGGGGAGAGAGGAGTTTCTGGGTGCCCTGCAGGTGGCGGCAAAGAGCAACCCGCAAGGACTCCAGTTCCTCATGGCCGACCACCTGGGGGATGAACAAGCCCTTGCGTCGCTGCTGACGCACTTCAGCACCACGCTGGGCAGCGAAGAGGCCGGTGGTACGGCCATGGCTATCCTGCTGCGCCGCCCCCTGCCTGAGCAGTTGGAGCACTTGGTGCTGTCTCACCCCCATTATGACAAGGAGCGCCGCCGGGCCGCCGTGGTGATGGAGAAGGCCAAGCGCGCCCACCGGTCCGGCAATGGCCACGAGTACCAACGCCTTCTGGCCGAGCGGAACGGGATCTTGTCTCTCGCCCACGACCACTGTGTCGCCGAGATGCTGCAATCCGGCCGCTGCCCGCACTGCAAAGGGGCTGGTATCCGCCCCCGCAAGGGTGACGAGTGCCCGAAGTGCCACGGCACCGGGCGAGTGGTACCTGATGCCGAGCTGGTCGCGCGCCGGTTCGGGCAGGAGATGCGGCAGGCCGTAGAGCGTGCCGTTGATGACGTGATCCACCAGGCGTCAGACTTGTCCAAACTCATGGACCGGCAGGTGCGGGAGATGCGAGCGGCTTAGGAGGGGATATCACACCCCTTGATATAGTGTACTATTGCGAATAGCAAGAATGACACGTGATGGGGTGTGATGCTGTAAGGTATTGAAATAAAATATCTTTACAGTGTTTTTGAGGTTGTGGATAGCACTGAGAGTGCAACAATCTAGTTGACGTTGTGGAATCCATTGGCCATGATTCACCTGCAACTCGACACCAATGGCTACCAATCAGATAGTCGTAGGCGTTAAAGAAAAAGGGCCCGAAGGCCCTTGGTTAAAGTTGGTAGTACTGCACTTTGATGGCCTCTGGGTCGCGACCCCAGGAGCTATCCGGTAAGTTAGGCTGTACTACCGCAACCACAATTGATATTAACGTTCCCACAAAAACCTCCATCAAGGTCATGTGGAGCTTTTTTAAGAACCACCTTATCAGTCTCTGAAGGGTGGTTTTTTCATTTTTGGTTGGATTGCAGTGTCGGCCGGGTGGCCGTTTTGGTTGTGGCATGGGGAACCCCCTTTGATTGCCGGGTTATGGGCGGAGCTACGCCCGGGATACGTTTATTTGATGTTCCGTTCTTCAGCATGGATTACTCCTCGTGGTTGTTACTGTAATGACACAATATATAGTGTCTTTTTGCATACGAAATACAAGATAGTGAGGTCGTTGGCGGATTGCAACGTGTGGATAACCTGTTTGCTGTGGGTAAATTGTGAGTTAAATCAGTACGGTTAGTGGTCGCTCACAGTGGGTGGGTTTTCATGCGCTCTCTCCACTAAATGCAAGTCCGATGATCGAGCATGGAAAATTTAAATAACTTTTTTTGCTTGCGAAAACGGGGTGTTTTGCGTAGCAAAATCACTCTGCATGCCCTGTTACGTAAGGGGTTCAGGGAAAACGAGTCTATTGTCAGCTAACCTACTTTCTGTGAACTTAGCTTTGTCTCGTGGATCTGGGTCAGATTAGGGTCCTTGACATCCCTCATTCATTAAGCAGGGTGCATGGAAAGCAAGCTTAAACCTACCGCTCTTCAGATCGCCGGTTGGGGACTGCTCCACGGCGATTTCTTTGACTTTTATGAGGTGGCCGAACGGCTGGGTGTCCCTGCTGAGGTGTCCCGCGAGGCGGTCATTTATCTCCGGTCACTCCGCTATGTGGAGACGCTGGCGGAGTCGAGAAGCTGCAAGCGTGAGGTGGGCAAGAGAAGCTCAAAGCGAGTGTTTATCAAGGTCCTGGCCATCCACCCCGAACCGCCTCAAGGTTCACAATCTTTCAAGCTCAATGTCCTGCACTCAAAGCTGGCCCGCCTTTCCAAGGCTATGCCTTCACCTCGGGGAGCTCGCTGATGCAGGTGGTGTAGCGGGGGCTGAGCTGTTAGCGCGGCAAGGCAGCCCGTCTTCGCTGTGGTGTAACCTGGCTGTAGTCTACTCGGGCAAGGTGTGCTGCGTCATCGAGCAACTACTTGGAAGCTTGAGCCTTAGCGAGTTGTGGGCGGCAGTGAAACCCGCTATATCAAGCGGTACTGGCCTGGTGCCATGTGCAGGAGAGCGAGGTGGCGGCGGCGTGAACTCTACCTACTTCATTTAGTGGGTCGTTCTGAAATTATGAAGTACAGCAAGGCGACAAGCTGCGATCAAATCTTGGGCAGGTGTGCCTGGGGTGTGATGGTAAGGCACTGATATTATTTTGTTTTTTTATTTATGGTGATCACCATCAAGTTCCATCTAGATATTATTTTTAACTATCAGTTTGCTTGGTAAAGTGGCATTATATTGGGCACATATCTAAGGTGGATTCATATGAGTCTTTTAAGCGACATCAAAATCCCTGAGTTTCTGGAGCATACAAAGTCTCCGAACTACCAACTGAATGTTTCAAGTGGCGCTACTGTCAACGTGGTTCAAGATATGATTGAACTATCCTTTTTCGTTGACCGTGTTTCTTGTGTTCGCGAGAAGTTTGTTGCCGTAGATGGGGTCCCAGGCGGTGTACTGCCATCTGGTAACATTGAAGTTGTACCGGTAAGAGAACATGTTGCTGCATTGTCTTTAAATCTTGCTACTTTGAAGGCTTTAGGAGAGCTTCTTAGTAACGCAGCTTTAGAGATCGAGAAACAGCGGAGAGCTCAAACGCAATGACTAACGGCATGACCAGTGCTATGAATGTAGTTACCTTGGCAACTGCGCCAACGAGAGGGAGGCCAGAAGTTGTTGGAGTTCTTGATTTTCATACATCCAACGAGATAGGTGCTTTCTCTTCCAGTAACTATGATCCTCATGCATGGTCGTCCAAGTCGTTTGCGTGTGCAGCTGCGCTGGCTTTAACAGTTGGAATGGCGCCGCCTGCCGATGCTCCAAGAAGTTACAGGTTGATTTCTACAATATCTATCCCTGTCGATGCGACAAGGCTTAAACGTCAAGATGATGATGACGGACTGTCTTCTGTGGGATACGATGAAAGAGCAGTACAGGTGGATGTACATAGTGCCGAAGAGATAGCCGTTGGCACTGACTCCGGTGATCACGTGGAGGATGCTATGACTACATTCAATCACGAATGGCTACCAAAGGAACGGCAGCTTAGAACCGCCATAAATTTAACATGTGGCCTCTTTCTTCTGGTATTGGTTGCCTTTATTTTTTTTGGCGTCGGTGCCGGTTGGTTCCTTGCTTTGATCCCTGGAGCCATATCAGCTTTTGGCGTTGTAGGGTCTTGCGCAATACAGCTCAATAAAATCAATGGAATGCGAGAGCTTGTTTTAAGCTCTAGTCGGACGCATGTTGAAACATGAATGGCGAGCCTAAAGACCCAAATCAACAGCTTTTAGATAGCATTGGCAAGGCCATGCCTGAGATGGCTGCCAGCTTTTTTTCCAAGTTTCCATCGAAGGACAACCATAAGCTGAACTTGTATTCGGATGTGTTGGGGTTCGTTGCTGGGTGCATCATCACTTGGATGATTCAGGTGAATTTTGGACCGTATGCTAAAGAAAGTTTCTCATATGCTACGACAACAATGCTGTGCCATGGGCTAACATGGTCAATCTGGCTGCTACTAGTTGTGCTGTGTTTGAGAACTACTTTTATTCGCTCCGAACCAGCCCTCAAACCTGAGGTAGCAAATTCCACCTCGAAAGAGGCGGCTTAGAAGCAATCCTAAGCTTCCTCTTGTCTCAATATGGCTAAGTTGCCAAAGGTGAATGCATCAGTTGGTGTTGTGTAGCGGCGGCTGACCTGCTCCATCTTCATTTCAATTCCAATGTGCCCCGGCCGTGAGCAGCTAAGTAGAACTGTCCCTGATTCCCTCGATTAATCCTGTCGATCACCTGCTCTAGTTCTTCCACGTTCGGGATCGCCGAAACCTGTTTCATCTGTCTCATGGTTGGGCTGAACTGCTTCAGACCTGTCCGGATTTAGTTGACCACTACAGTATCCATCCAGAAGCTCCACCAAGGCCCAAGAGGTTGCCGCAGCTCTCTAAGTCGGCCTCTCTCCAGCAACAGTTGACCAAGCTGGTCAAACTCATGCCTTCACCGCGGGGAGCTCGCTGATGCTGGTGGTGTAGCGGGGGCTGAGCTGCTCCCGTTTCATCATCCACTCCGTAGTGTCCCGGCCACGAGCCGCGAAGTAGACCTTTCCCAGCCTTCCCTGATTGATCTGGTCAATCACCTTCATCAGTGCCTCGCTGCGGGGATCTTGCTGTCGGTCAGCGAACAGGTCTCCCTGGTGCATGCTGGTCGGTATGAAATCGGCCAGCATGACGCCCCCCTTCATATAGCGGACATCATCTCGCCAGATCCGGCGCAGCAGCGGCTCAATCAGAGCCAGCAGGTCGCGGGTATCTGAGGTGGGGGTCTGCAACCGGGTCGATATCTGGTTGCCGTAATAGGTCTCCCGCTCCGAGAAGGGGCTGCTCCTTATAAAGAGGGTGACGTGGCGGCACCGTTGCCCCTCGGCACGCAGCTTCTCGGCAGCCCGCTCCATGTAGCCGGCCAGTGCCTCCCGCATGGGGCCAAACTCGGTGATGCGCTCGCCGAAGCTCCTGCTGCAGATGATCTGCTGCTTGGCCTGCGCCTCCTGTTCCAGCTCGGCGCAGGGGATCCCCCGCAACTCCTGCACAGTGCGCTCTACGACTACGCCATACCGGCGGCGGAGGCTCTTCGGGTCAGCGGCAACCAGGTCGGCCACGGTCTTGATGTCCTGGGCCTCCAGCTTGGCGGTGAGCCGCCGACCAATGCCCCATATCTCTTCCACCGGAGTGATCGCCATCAGCCGGGCGCGCCGCGCTTCATCCCGCAGATCCACCACGCCCCCGGTGGCCGGCCACTTCTTGGCGGCGTAGTTCGCTAATTTCGCGAGCGTCTTGGTGGGGCCGATGCCGACCCCAACGACCAGCCCGGTCCACTGCTGCACCCGTTCGCGGACTTGTCGCCCGTACTCCACCAGGTCACCGGCCCAGGACTCGCTCAGCTCAATGAAGGCCTCGTCGATGCTGTAGACCTCCACAGCCGGGGCCATCCCCTCCAGAATGGTCATCACCCGGTTCGACATGTCGCCATAGAGGGCGTAGTTGGAGCTGAACCATACCCCGCCCATGGCCTCGAAGAACTGGCGGATCTGGAAGTAGGGCACGCCCATCTTGATGCCGAGCGCCTTGGCCTCCGCCGAACGGGCCACCACGCAGCCGTCGTTGTTGGAGAGCACGACGATGGGCCGCCCCTTCAAATCAGGCCGGAACAGCCGCTCGCAGGAGGCGTAGAAGTTGTTCACATCGACCAGAGCCACGGCGCAGCTCTTGTTCATGGCGCGGGCATCTTGTGGATGACGAAGGTAACCACACCGAAGATTTCCAAGTGCTGCCCGTCACTGAAGTGGATGGGACGATAGGCAGGGTTCCCTGGTAGGAGGCAGACTGAGGGGCTGAGCTGGAGTTGCTTCACAGTGAACTCGCCATCTACGGCCGCAACAACCACACTGCCATGCACTGGCTTGCTGCTGCGGTCTACGACCAGCATGTCACCATCGTGGATCCCGTGCTCTACCATGCTGTCACCGGCTGCCCGAACGTAATAAGTCGCGGCCGGGTGCGCTATGCATAGCTGGTTCAGGTCGATGGTCTGCTCCACGTAGTCCTGGGCGGGGGACGGGAAGCCACAGGCGGCAGGAGAGAGGAACAACGGGATTTCCAACGCCGGGGCGTCGAGGTCGGGAACTGCAAACATGGTTTTTGGCTCTCAGTGCTGTATATAAATACAGTATAGCGATGCTCGTGGCGAAGATCACCGTGGAGCGATTGGCTCCGGATTCAGGTAATATCGGCAGGTGCCCTATGCGTGGAGTTGCCAATGTCATTCAATCTGTGCTCCCTGCCGAAAGAAGAGCAGGAGAAGGTCGAGGTAGAGAAGGCCGCTGCCTATGCGGTGTGGAAGGAAAGGAACCCCGAGATCAAGATCCCAGCCGAGAGCGAGGCCGGGAACTACAAGGGGGAGATGCAGACCTACTTCCTGCAGCAGGTCGAGCGGTACCGGAAGGAGAAATAAAGTGCGAATGACTCAGGAAACTGAAGGGCTGAATGCGTTGGTAAAAAGGGCAAGTGATAAACATCACAAGCCTTACTATGACTGGATACGAAATGTAATCACCCTATCCGTCGCGGCATTGACCAGCCTGGTCGCACTTCAGCAAAGCTATATCCCCAAAGAACCAAAGTTCATCTGGATGCTGGCGCTGAGCTGGTTAGGATTTTTGTGCACGATCCTCACGGGTATATACGCGCTTCGGTCAGAATTCATGTCTTATCTTGACTCGATTGATACCTTAAACAGGATGTGCAAAGAGAAAGGAGAGGCAAGGGCGATACAGGAGATTCAGAGAACAGGTTTAACTGCAAAGCCGAATCGTTGGCATCGCCTAGCAGTAATGATCATGCAGTGGTCATTTGTGATAGCACTATTCGGACTTAGCATGTTTGCAGTATTGAACCTCCCAATGCAGTAATGTCCGACAGGCGCGCGCTGGTTGAATCCCCGGCGCCCCAGCGTTAGTATTGCTCAAAGATGGCCAGAGTCTCCGTGACCCTGGCCTTTTTCATTTCTGGCCCGCCTCGTGCGGGCTTTGTCGTTTCTGGAGGGGCGATGACGCCTGACAAGGATCCACAGAACTACAGCGTGCTCGCCTATCTGGCATTCGGCGGGCTGAGCGTATGGGGAGGGCTTGTGACCTACATACAGACGGTGAAACGCGAGGGAAGGCAGTTCCGATGGGCCGAGGCGCTGCTGCAGGTGGTGGTGTCAGGGTTCGCCGGGATGTTGACCATGCTGCTGAGCTGGTACATCGCAGCCCCGCTCCCGTTGTGCGGCTTCATGGCTGGCCTGGCTGGCTTGATGGGGTCGAAAGCACTGGAGCTGTACGAACGCCGGGCAACCGGCTGGATGGGAGGGAAGGAGTGATGGTGAAAATGCGCTGGGTAGATGAAGCCCGTAGGCATATCGGGTTGACGGAGATTAAGGGGCCCCAACACAACCCCGAGATCGTGGCGATGTGGAAGGCCATCAAGCGGGGTGGCATCCGTGATGATGAAACCCCGTGGTGTGCAGCCTTTGTTGGAGCGTGCCTGGAGCGGGTCGGTATTCAGTCCACCCGGTTCGAGGGGGCGCGTTCCTATGCCTCCTGGGGGGAGAAGCTGGAAAAGCCGGTGGCAGGCTGCGTAGTGGTGTTCTCCAGGGATGGTGGCGGACACGTTGGGTTCGTAGTGGGGCAGGACAAGGCTGGCAATCTGCTGGTATTGGGCGGCAACCAAGCTGATGCGGTGAACGTGAAGGCGTTCCCTCGCTCCCGGGTAACCGCATACCGCTGGCCCGCCGGTGAGCCGAAGCCTGTGGGGGAATTGCCTGTGATGGCTGCGGCAGAGTTCTCGAAGTCCGAGGCATAGGCGCAAGCCTTGCCAATATCGCCGGGTAACCGGTAACAGCAGAGGAGAGTGCGATGGAACACATCGTTGAGGTGGTCATCAACTGGATTGTCATCCTGATGGCTGTAGTGGGCGGCGCGTCCATGGTGGTGCAGGGGCTGGCCAAGATCGCGGCCATCACCCCGTCCACCCGGGACGATGAGGTGATCGGGAAGGTGCAGGCCTTCTTGGTTGGCCTGACCAAGGTGCTGGACAAGCTGGCTATGAACCTGCCGGCTGAGAAAGCCAGGAAGCAATAACATGAACAGCTTGCTCCAACTGCTCGACATTCTAACGGCCCTTCTGGGCCGTTGGCTTAAGCGGGAGAGGGCAAGGGAGGTGCAGGAAAGCCATGACAAGAATCATGCGGACCCACAGGGGCGTTTTGCTGAGCGTTTCGGTGCTGCTTCTGGCCAGTTGTCAGACAGCTCCAAGCCACACAGCGAACTGCCCGCCACCCACACCCAGGCTGACATGGAACCCCGCCGCTAATGGCGGGGTTTGTCTTTCTGGGGAATCCACAGCCGACCTACTGGACTATCTCGATGCACTGGAGCGATGCGGTGGTTAATGGCATTACCGTGACCGGGGTTGTTACTCAGGTGAGGGAGTATGACGGGAGTCAGGCCCTGGTCACCCTGAATACTGGCGTCTCCGTCGTAGTACCGGCTACCCATGAGCCTGTACCTGGTGATGCCATCGTCGAAGGCGAGCTATCCATCTAAATGGCAAAGACCGACTGGGCACAGCTCAATGCAGAATACCTGCAGGAGCATGAAGCGACAGGCATCAGTGCGAAAGACTGGTGTGACAGCCGCGGCCTGAACTACAACTCGGCGCGTCGCTATTTGAAATCTCGGGGGCAATCCCCTGCGCAACCTGACAAATCTCGCGTAGCTGCGCAATCTGCGCATTCCGAAGTGCGCAAAACTGCGCAATCTGCGCAAAGTGCGCAAACCAAGGGGAATGAGGCCAAGGCCAAAGGGGGTGAGCGAAGAGGGGAGAAGTCCTCCGCATCCACTCGCACTCCGGCAGACTCAGCCCAGAACCCGAAAACAAACGGCCGGGACAGCAGCGGCCGCTTCACCGAGGGCAACCCTGGCAACCCCAACCCGGTCACGAAGTGGAAGCCCGGCGACCGCCCGGCGCTGACCCATGGCGGCTATGCCAAGTTCCTCGATGCCGAGGAGCTGTTCGACCAGGCCCGCGAGCTGCAACTGCGCGACGAGCTGGACTTCACCCGGGCTCGCGTCATCTCCGTCACCAAGCTGCTCAAGGGTCTGCAGCAGGACCTGGTCACGGCCAGCGAGATGACTGACCGCATTGCGCTCTACGACAAGATCCTGAAAGCCGAGCAGGCCCTCGACCGCAATATCCAGCGGATTGAGTCCATCGAGCGAACCCTAAGCGCCCTTCGCATCGACGAAGTGAGTGTGCCGAAGATTGAGGAAGATACTCGGCGCATCCGGGCTGCGGCTCGCAAGCTGACGGCCGAAGCCGATCGGCTCGAGAAGGATGGCGGTAGTGAGGCCACACCTGTCAGTGAGATGGTCACTGAGCTGCAGGGGATGGGGACCGGGGGGCTGATGTCGTGATAGTATTTACAAATGTCATTAGCGCGGGTTGGTGAGATGAAAATTTACAGCGTGGGAGAATCAGGAGCTTTGGTGAGCATTGGTGATGATAGCGTGCTGCCAAAGGATGTAAGTCACGCCCTACGCCGTGGTGAGAGGCTAACCTATTGTCTGACGGATGCGATGGATGGCTTTGATGGTGGCTCTGTTACGTTTGAGCCGACATTGATATATCAAGATGGCAAACTTCATGAGTGTGGGTCTGTAATCCGGGATGCCAGAGAAGCTCAGGCATTCGCAGAGTATTACGAGCGTTACACAGAGCTCACCCCATGCAGGAGCCAGCCATGAAACAAAAAGAGCGCCAGGCCACCCAAAGAATTTTGGCTATTGAGGCTATCGCCAAGCTGCGCTCTGTGTCAGAGCTGTTTGGTGTTGAGGATGTCGGGCTTGACGATGAGCAGGCTACGGCCGACTTTAAGCGCTGGGATGAAAAAATCACAGAACTTGAGCGGTGGATAAGGGATGAAAGCCCGATCGCCTGAGCCAACTTCCGCATGGCAAGAACGAAAGTAGCCACAGCTTCAACAACACCAACCCGCTTCGGCGGGTTTTTTATTGCCCAGAGATCACCCATGACCGAATTCGATACCTCCGCCATGACTGAGCAGGAGCAGATGGCCTACATCCGCGAAAAGCTCAGCGATAAGTGGTGGCGGATGAACAACCTCTACATGATCGAGAACGAGCAGGGCCAGCTGGTGCGCTTCCGGCTGCGCCCGGCGCAGGAGCTGCTGTTCCGTACCATGTGGTACCTGAACATCATCCTCAAGGCGCGTCAGCTCGGATTCTCCACGGCCATCGATATCTATCTGCTGGATGAGGCGCTGTTCAACAAGAACCTCAAGTGCGGGATCATCGCCCAGGACCTGACGGCCGCCGGTGAGATCTACCGCACCAAGATTGAAGTCCCGTTCGATAACCTGCCGGGCTGGCTCAAGGCCCAGTTCAAGGTGGTGACCCGGCGCGGTGGGGCGAATGGCGGGCACATCCTGTTCCGGCACGGCTCCAGCATCCAGGTGGCCACCTCATTCCGCTCCGGTACCGTCCAGCGCCTGCATGTCTCCGAGCACGGGAAGATCTGCGCCAAGTATCCCGAGAAGGCCAAGGAGGTGCGAACCGGGACGCTGCAGGCGATCCACCCGGGCGCCGTGGCCTTCATCGAGAGCACAGCCGAAGGGGTAGGGGGCGACTTCCACGCTATGAGCATGAAGTCCCTCGAGCTGGCCAGGGCATCCGGTGAACTCAGTCAGCTCGACTGGAAGTTCCACTTCTTCGCCTGGTGGCAGGACCCCAAGTATCGCGCCGACGTGCCGGCATCCGGTGTGGTCATGAGCAAAACCCAGGCGGAATACTTCGCCGCGGTGGAGAAGGCGATGAGCTGCACCATCAGCGACGAGCAGCAGCAATGGTACGTGATGAAAGAGTCCACTCTGGGCGCCGAGATGAAGCAAGAGTTCCCCAGCACGCCGCTGGAAGCCTTCCTCACCTCCGGGCGCCGGGTGTTCGACCCCATCCATACCATGGATGCCGAGGGCGATTGCATGGCCCCGCTCATCGTCTACGACATCGACCCAGTGACCGGCAGGCGTGAGAAGGCCCGCAAGCCGGAGAAGCTGGACGAGCGTGGCCAGCGCTCGCTCGAGAACATGCTGCTGGTCTGGGAGCTGCCAGATCCCGACGAGGATTACGCCATCGGCGCCGACGTGGCGGAAGGGCTGGAGCACGGCGACCGCTCAAGCCTCGATGTGACGGCCAAGAGCGACGGCCGGCAGGTGGCCCACTGGTTCGGACATCTGGATCCCGGGCTATTTGCCCAACTGCTTGCCCACGTTGGCCGCTTCTATGGCTCGGCGGAGCATGGCCCGGCCTACATCGGGCCAGAGCGCAACAACCACGGCCACGCTGTGCTGCTCAAGCTCCGTGAAATTTACCCGACCCGACGCATCTACACCCAGGAGCACATCGACCGGGACCGCGACGACGAGACCCCGCGCCTCGGCTGGCTCACCACTCGGCAGTCCAAGCCGATCCTGGTTGATGGCCTCAAGGCCCTGCTGCGTGCCGGGCAGTCCGGGATCCGCTGGATCGGTACCATTTCCGAAGCCACCACCTACGTCTACGACAAGAGCGGCAGCATGAACGCCCAGGACGGCTGCTACGACGACCAGCTCATGAGCTACATGATTGCCCAAGAGATGCGTGCCCGGATGCCGGCCCGCATCGTCAAACCTGAATCCTTCCGCAAACCCAAGCACTGGATGGCCAACTGATGATCAACGCCCAACCCAAGGCCCCTGAAAAAGGCGGCCTCGATACCCCGCGCCTGCTCAAACTGATGAGCGATATCAATGGCCAGCCGGACTGGCGCTCTATCGCCAATCGGGCGTGCGCCTACTACGACGGCGATCAACTGCCGCCCGAGGTGGTGAGTGTGCTCAAGGCGCGGGGCCAGCCCATCACCATTCACAACCTGATCGCGCCGACCATTGACGGCGTGCTGGGGATGGAAGCCAAGAGCCGCACCGATCTGATGGTGATCGCCGATGACCACGACGACGAGCTGGAGCAACTGGCCGAGGCCGTCAACGCTGAATACGCCGATATGTGCCGCCTTGGCGGACTGGACCGCGCCCGGGGCGAGGCCTACGGCGGCCAAATCAAGACCGGCCTGGGCTGGGTTGAGGTGTGTCGCCGCGATGACCCGTTCGGCCCGCGCTACAAGTTCAGCAACGTCCACCGAGACGAGGTTTATTGGGACTGGCACAGCAGGGAGCCTGACCTGAGCGACTGCCGCTGGCTGATGCGACGCCGCTGGGTTGATCTGGATGAGGCCAAGACCATGTTCCCGAGCAAGGCACAGGCGCTGCAGTGGGGCGTCAACGACTGGGAGGGGGTCGTGAGCCTGGCCTCCATCGAGGGGCTGGACCCCAATCTGGTCAGCGCCTATGACGAGTGGAGCCAATTCAGCGGCAAGGAGATCGAGTGGTGCAGCCGGGAGCGGGATCGGGTGCTTCTGCAGGTGGTCTACTACCGCACCTACACCATGCGTCAGGTGCTGAAGCTCGACTCAGGCCGGGCGTTGGAATACGACAAGACCAATCAACTGCATCTCGCTGCTGTGGCCATGGGGCGCGCCAAGCTGGAACGCTGCCCGGTGGCCGTGATCCGGGAATCCTGGTTCGTCGGCCCTCATCATCTGGTTGATCGACCCTGCTCTGCTCCCCACAACATGTACCCGCTGGTGCCGTTCTGGGGGTATCGCAAAGACCGCACCGGTGAGCCCTATGGGTTGATTGTTCGCGCCATGCCGGCACAGGACGAGGTGAACCTGCGGCGCATCAAGCTGACGTTCCTGCTGCAGGCCAAGCGGGTCATCACGGACAAGGACGCCACCAACATGAGCCAGAGTCAGGTGCTGGAGCAGGTCGAGCGCCCTGATGGCTACATCGAGCTCAACCCGGACCGCGCCAACAAGACCAGCGTGAGCGATGCCTTCAAGGTGGAGCAGGACTTCAACGTGGCGGCCCAGCAGTTTCAGGTGATGCAGGACTCGGTGAAGCTGATCCAGGACACCATGGGGGTGTATGCCGCCTTCCTGGGGCAGGGCTCCACCGGGCAGTCTGGTGTGGCCATCAGCAACCTGGTGGAGCAGGGGGCAACCACGCTTTCCGAGATCAACGACAACTACCGGATGGGCTGCCAGCAAGTGGGGCAGTTGGCACTGGCATACCTGCTGGAAGACATGGCCAGCAAGCGCAACTACAAGGTGACCGTGAACCGGGATGACCCCCGCCGCCGCAAGGCTGTGGTGGTCAATGTGGAGCAGGAGGATGGCAAGCTCACCAATGATGTGACCCGGCTGCGGGCCCATATCGCACTGGCGCCGATCCAGCAAACCGCCGCCTATAAGCAGCAGTTGGCTGAGCGGATGACCCAGGCCATGTCACAACTCCCGCCCGAGGCTGCCGGCGCTTGCTTTGACCTGCTGGTCGAGCTGATGGATGTACCGCGCAAGGCCGAGTTTGTGGAGCGGATCCGCAATGCCCTGAACATCCCGAAAGACCCGGACGAGATGAACGACGAGGAACGCGCAGCCGCCGAGCAGCAAGCCCAGCAGGCCCAGATGCAGCAGGAGCTTGCCATGCGCGAGATGCAGGCCAAGCTGGCAGAGTTGGAAGGCAAGGCCGCCAAGTGGCAGGCAGAGGCCCAGCGCATCGCCAAGCTGACCGACTCTATCCGGTTCGAGGATGCCCTCAAGCAGGCCCAGACCGGCAAGACGCTGCAGGAGATGGAGCAGTTGGCAGCCCAGCAGCAGGCGATGCAGACAGAGCAGGCAGCCCTGCAGGCGCAGCTGCTGGACAGCATCCAACAGCAGATCGACGCCATCGCGCTCTGATAGTTGCTTTCCTGACCTGCCAGCGTTACGATTTCCCCAACATGGCCCAGTCTCTCGAGATTGGGCCTTTTTCATTTCCAGACCCGGCCATTGTGCCGGGTTTTTTATTTGGAACGGGCCATGACCGACCAGCAACACCTTGATGCCGAGATGGAACGAGATATTCAGGCGCTCGAACTGACCGCCCCGCGCGTTACCCCTGAACAGATCGATGCGCTGATGCGTGGCGTTCGCTATGAGGTTCAGGTTGTTCCCGGTACCACAACCACGCTGGCTACCGCCATTGCTGCCAACGGCTTCACCCTGGCCATCGGCATGACCGCCTGTGCGGACCCGGCCAACTTCAATGCAGATCTTGGTGCCAAGTACGCCATCAAGGATGCCGAAGCCAAGGCCCGCCAAGAGCTGTGGAAGCTGGAAGGCTGGCGGCTCAAGTGCCATTTAGCGAATCTTTAGCGATAGACGGCAACCCTTGCCCGCGTTGTGCGGGCTTTTTTATGCCCAGCCCCAGCCGGGGAGCGCTTTTACCGAGAGCCTTCCCCCGCTTGGGCAGCGATACCACCCACTGAAAACCCACGAGGACAACCATGGATAAGAACATCGACAACCTGACCGGCACTGAGAGCCTGGACGAACTGGAAGCCATGCTGGAAGCGATCGAGCGTGAGCCCGATAGCGAGCTGGATGATGGCACTGGCACCGAGCAAACGGACGTACAACCCGCGCCGTCGGCGGGCGAGGTGGCTGCCGGTAACGAACAGGGCAGCACCGAGCAGGGCGGTGAAGGGGTCGCGGAGCCTGAGAAGGTGATCCTGGCCAAGAACGGTCAACACACCATCCCGTATGAAGTGCTTGAGCAGTCGCGCAATGAGGTCAAGGTGCTGCGTGAGCAGTTGGCCGCATCGCAGCAGGCCCAAGCCGAGCGGGACAAGCTGCAGGCGCTGATGGAGAAGCACGGGATCAACCCCGACGTGGACCCCGACGACATCAGCCATGAGGAGCTTGAGCAGTTGGCGCAGGACTACCCGGATCTCGGCAAGTCCATCGCCGCCATTGCCCGCAAGCTCCAAAAGCTGGAGCCCCAGGTCGCCCCGCAGCAGGTTCAACCCACCCTCAACCCGGTACAGGCCGCACTGCAGGCGGTACCTGATCTGGTGAGCTGGCGGGAAAAGGACCAGGACCGTTTCGACTTCGCCATCATCGTCGATGAGAAGCTCCAGGCTGATCCCGCGTGGCAAGGCAAGTCGCTGGATGAGCGATTCGCAGAGGCGGCGCGCCGCACCAAGCTGGCCTTTGGTGATGAGGTTATTCCTCCCACCAAGGCCCCCAGCAAGGAGGCGGAGAAACCTGCCGATTTCATCCCGTCCAGCCCTTCGGCACTCGGCCAGACCCATCATGCCGCCCCCACTGGAGTGGAGCGCTTTGGCGCCATGTCTCAGACCGAACTTATCGGCGAGATGGGCGCCATGACGGACGCCCAGATGGAGGCGCTGCTGGAGCAGGCCGGGTTCTAACCCACCACCCATTTCAATAAGCCAACCCCGACCACTGTGTCGGGGTTTTTGTTTTCATGTAGGAGAGGACCATGACCCAAGTCACCTCGGCGCAAGCCAACAAGATTTTGCAGGCCGCACTGTTTACGGCGGCCAACCGTTCTCACTCGCTGGTGAACATGCTGACCGAAGAGGCCCCCAAGGGTGCCAAGGTCAACGGCGGCAAACAGACCAGCGCCGGCGCCCCCGTGGTGCGCATCACCGACCTCGGTAAAGGCGCCGGGGATGAAGTGGACATGCAGCTGTTCCACCAACTGTCTGGCCGCCCGACCATGGGTGACAAGAAGCTGGCAGGGCGCCTCGAGAGCATGTCCTTCGCGGACTTCTCGCTCAAGATCAACCAGACCCGCCACGGTGTGGACGCAGGCGGCAAGATGAGCCAGAAGCGTACCAAGCACGACCTGATCAAGACGGCTCGCGTGCTGCTGGGCGATGGCTACTACGGTCGCCTGGTTGACCAGCGTGGCTTTGCTCAGCTGGCCGGTGCTCGCGGGGATTACTCTGCCACCGATATCATCCTGCCGCTGGCGGATGACCCCGAGTTTGCCGACATCATGATCAACGAGCTGACCGCGCCGACCTACGAGCGCCACTTCTTCGGTGGTGATGCGACCAGCTTCGAAGCCCTCGATGCGGCGGATCGCTTCAACCTCGGCTGTGTGGACAACATGGCGCTCTACCTGGCCGAGATGGCCAACCCCATCCAGCCGATCCGCATGGTGGCGGACCCGTCCGGTGGTGAGCCGCTCTACGTGCTCTACGTGACTCCGCGCCAGTGGCACGACTTCTACACCTCCAGCTCCGGCAAGGACTGGAACGCCATGCTGGCGGCGGTGGCGGAACGAGCCAAAGGCTGGAACCACCCCATCTTCCGCGGGGAAGGCGCCATGTGGCGCGGCATCCTGGTCAAGCCCTACAAGGGCATGCCGATCCGCTTCAACCAGGGCAGCATCGTCAAGGTGTGTGCGGCCAACTCCGCGACAGGGGCGGAAGTGAACAAGGTTGCGGGCACCCTGATCGACCGCGCCGTGCTGCTGGGCGGCCAGGCGCTGGCCAATGCCTTTGGCTCTGGCGAGCAGGGGGGCTCTTTCGGCATGCACGAAGAGAAGACCGACCACGGCAACAGCACCGAGATCTCCATCAGCTGGGTGTCCGGTCTGCAGAAGATCCGCTTCAAGCAGCGCAACGGCAACATTCAGGACCATGGCTGCATGGTGCTGGATACCGCGGTGAGCGCCATCGCCCGCTAAGCCGCTGACCCATGGGGCTTCACGGCCCCATCACATCACTATCTGACCAGACAAGGAGCCATATCATGGCCAAGATTACCCTGATCGCCCGAGCGTACCGCTGGTTTGTCGGCGCATTCGGCAACCTCTCTATCTCCCCGACCCTGGTGGCCAAGCTGGCTGCGGTACCCGCTGGCGATGTTGTCGCATACGGCGACAATGTGGAGCCCAACCTGAAAGTGGTGGGGGTGACGATGTTCAGCACTGCGCTGGGCGCGAGTACCACCATCACAGCCAAGATCGGCACGACCACCATCATCAACGCCGAGAGTACGGTGGGGGCGGTGGCAAAGTATTACCCGGTCGATGACCTGATGACCGAACCCGATCAGGAACTCACCCTCACGGTTGGCGGCGGCGCTGCGACGGGCACCGTCAAGCTAAAGCTGCATTACGAGGTAGTCGGCAACCTGTAAGGCTGCCGATCACTGTCCGCCCGGCCCTGTGCCGGGCTTTTTCGTTTCTGAATAGGAGTCATCGCCATGAGCGACAAGATTGCCGTTGTTTACATCGGCGACAAGCCGAGCAAGAAGGATACCGTCACCGGCAGCCGCCTGGTGTTCCCGCGCCATACCGCGGTGGATGTGGAAAGTCACATCGCCATGCAACTGCTGGAGTTCCCGACCGTCTGGATCCGCCATGAGGCACTGGCTGGCGAGCTGGCGCGTCAGGAGACTGCCGCCGAGATGGAAGCCCTGGAGCTGGAGCGCCTCGCCGCTGAAGCAGCCCGTCTGGCCGAAGAGCAAAGCATGGTGGTCGGTGAGCGTGACCTGGCCAAGATGACCTCTGCCCAACTGGCCACCCTGGTGGAAGGGGAAGATCTGGACATCGAGCCACAGGGCCCGCAAGAGAAAGTGCCCGATTACCGGGTGCGCGTGCGTGATGCCCTGAAGGCCAAGCTGGCAGAGCAGGGGGAATAGCATGCAGATGGTGTCGCGTGAGCAGTTCCTGCCCACTGTCAGGCTGCACATCACCGGCCCGCTCGAAGTCATGCTGAGTGAGGCCGTCACAGAGGCGGCCATCACGTTCTGCCGGGAGTCGGCCTTGCTGACCCTTGACCGACTGCTGCCCAGCGCGTCAGCCGGCAGCCTGGTGGAGGTCTGCAACATCAGCGGGATGACATCGTGCAATGTGCTGCACCTGACCGGAGAAGGGGGCGCGCCATTTGTCAGTGGGCGTGACTACTTCGCCATGTCGGCCAATGAGCTGAGCATCCTGACTGATCTCAGCGATGCGCGGATCTGGTATGTGGCTGCTCCGGTCAAAGGCGCCACCGATCTCCCAGCCCAGCTCTACCACGATCACGCCGATGCCATTGCCCATGGCGTCGCTGCCTTGCTCTATGCCCAGCCAGACCGCCCCTGGTCTGACCCTAAGCGGGCAGCATACCACCGGACTGAGTTTGTTGAAGGTTGGCGTCGCGCTGGCCGGTTCCGCAAAGAGCACAGCGCCCCGACCCAGGTCGAATTCCACAACCCGCCCCGCAAACACACTTTTTTCTAAAGGACTCCACACATGGCAACCGTTACCGTTGACTCGATCTTGAAGCGGGTAAATACCCTGCTCAATGATCGCACCTGGGTTCGCTGGCCCAAGCAGGAGCTGTTGGACTACTACAACGATGCTGCCAAAGCGATCGTGTTGATGCGTCCTGACGCCCACACCAAGAATGTGCAGTTCAACTGCGCCGCTGGTACCAAGCAGACTTTGCCTGCAGATGCCCTGCGGCTGATCGAGGTGCTGCGCAATGCTGACGGCAAAGTGATCCGCTTCGTGCCGCGGCGCGCCCTCGATGACAGTTACCCGGACTGGCATGCTGGCAAGGATGGCACCAGCGTGGCCGCCTACACCTATGACGATCGGGACCCCAAGAACTTCTATCTCTACCCGGGCCCCGCCGCCGCAGTGAAGGTGGATGTGATCTACTCCGTGGCGCCGCAATCTAAGGTGCTGGCGGACGTGGAAAACGTGGGCACGCCGGCGCTGGCCGATCTGGATGACATCTACATCAACCCGCTTATCGACTTCATCATGTACCGGGCCTTCTCGAAGGATTCCGAATACAGCGCCAACTCCAATCGGGCTGTCGGCCACTACAACGCCTACCTGCAGCAGTTGGGTGAAAAGACCCAGGTTGATGCCAGCCTCGAGCAGCGCAAGACCGAAGGATTCTCCCGCGTGACCGGGCAGTAAGGGGGCAGCATGGCTGGAGTGTGGAAGCGTGACGGTACGGTGGCCGTCACCAATGGCAACAAGAAGGTGACCGGTACCGGGACCACCTTCGCAGACACCAAGAACGGGGTGGCCAAGGGCCACCTTTTTTGTATCACCAGTGGCACCTCGGTGGATTTCTACGAGGTGGACTACGTGGTGTCCAACACGGAGATGTATCTGGTGCAGGCCTATCGTGGCGTTACTGCCACAGGCAAAGCCTACGAGATCATCACGACCTTTTCGGATTCCGTTCCGGAGTTCGCCCGCCGACTAAACGCCACTCTGGGGGCATATCAGCAGCAGAGTGATGCTTTCCAAGCACTGTTGACCAGTGATGCGGCAACCATCGAGGTAACTGCACCGGATGGAACCAAGCACACCATGATCCCTTGGAAGCGGGTGACCAGCGAGGGTGAAGGCCAGGCGGCCAGCGCCAAGGTCGAAGCCGACCGGGCAAAGACCGAAGCGGATCGCGCCGCTGCGGCCGCCAATGCCACGGCCGAAGCCGGGACCGGCTCGCTGATGCGCGTGGGCGGCGCCACCATCCTCGATGCGGAGCGCTACGCCCTGGAGCGGGCAACCGGCGGCAGCCAGACCATCATTCGCGACAGCGCTGGCAACGCCAATGCTATGTTCGTGCTGCCGCGCTTCAGCTACGCCGACCTGGGCATGACTGCCGATATGGGCACTGGCGATGTGACGGCGTTCGATTTTGGCAGCGGCAGCATCAAGAGCGAGATATTCATCGGCGCCTATCTTGCGTCCGGCTCCGGCGCTGTCAGCGCGCCGCGGCGAGATCCCCGCATCTCGCTCGATCACACCGCCGCCCGCAACGCCTGTAGTGCAAAAGGCGAAGGCTGGCATCTGATGACGGCGCACGAATGGGCGGCAATCGCCCTGTGGTGCATGGCCAACGGCTACGAGCCGATTGGCAATACCAACTGGGGGCGCAGTCACGCCAAGACTCGGATGGTAGGCGATCGGGCCGACAACCGGGCACCTGGCGATGTCGCCGGTACGGGGCGGACGCAAACGGGCTCGATGGGCGCGGAGGCGACACATAACCGCACGCCCATCGGCATAGCGGACCTGGTAGGCAACGCCTGGGAGTGG
>NZ_JAGKRK010000083.1:0-770 GCF_017939325.1 Aeromonas sp. MaB10011B
GCATGTGTTAGGCCTGCCGCCAGCGTTCAATCTGAGCCATGATCAAACTCTTCAATTTAAGTTTGGTTGCTTCGAAAAGCGGCTCAATGAATTGCTGAATTAACTGCTGCAACTTTCGTTGCTTTGGTCACTTCATCAGACATTGATATCAAAAATTGTTTTTGATGCTCGATGCTGTGAGTGCCCACACAGATTGCTTGATTCAAATTGTTAAAGAGCGTCACGCTTGTCGCGTTGAGGATGCGCATCTTACGCTCCTCACTTCGAAAGTCAAGCGGTTGTTTTCGCTTTTCTTTCGGCGCCCACTTCGCTAGGAAGCTGGCTCATCAGTTCGGCGTGGTCCGCCGTGCTGGTAGGGGCGCATTATAGGGAGCCGCGCCGGGATGACAAGGGCTTTTTCACCGAGAAGAACCGTTCGCTCAGATATGCAGCAAAGCGGTTCTGTTTCGTTCGCGTCACCACCATTTCGGGCTGTCATTGGATTTAAATTGAACATTTGAAAAGCCACTTTATAATTGGCTTTTCAAATGTTCAATTAAGGTTTCATTCATGCACCAGATCCTGGATAGCCGCAAAGAGGAGAGAATCGTTCCTCTGTTCCGCCTCGGGTTTCGGCCTTTCTTCCTGTTTGGCGCCTTGTTCTCGGCTTTGGCGATGCTGGGCTGGCTGGGGCAACTCAACGGCTGGTTCGCTCTGCCCGGGATTAGCAACCCCATCTGGTGGCATGCACATGAAATGTTGTTCGGCTTTGGTGCCGCCATAGTGGCGGG
>NZ_JAGKRK010000083.1:951-18403 GCF_017939325.1 Aeromonas sp. MaB10011B
GGCCTGGTTGCCCCTCTGTACGTGGTTCCTCGCCAGACCCATCATAGTGACGCGCCAGTGGCGCAATCTCTTTTTTGTTCCCCTGCTTCTCGTGTTGACCCTGCTCAATACCGCTTGCTGGCGGTGGCATGCCGAATGGCCATTGGTGGAACATATCCTGCTTGCAACCGTGCTCCTCTTCACGACCCTGATTGCCGTCATGGGAGGACGTGTCATTCCCTTCTTTACCGCCAGAGCCACTGGGACGGAAAAAGCATTACCACTGCCGTGGCTGGAGCGCATTGCCCTCGCGTCTCTGTGGCTCATCCTGCTGCTCTGGTTGGTGCTCCCGACACAGTGGGTCATCGGAATTCAGATGTTCCCTCTATATATAGTGGCGGCAGGGGCTCACCTCTACAGGCAGCTGCGCTGGCGACCCGGAACCACGTTGGCCCAGCCCCTGCTGTGGTCGCTTCACCTGGCCTACCTCTTTATCCCACTGGGGCTGACCGCCCTGGCGGCACGCACGGCTGGCTGGCCGATTGCCTTGTCACTGGCCAGCCATCTGTTCAGCGCGGGCAGCATGGGGGCCATGATCCTCGGGATGATAGCCCGTGTATCCCTCGGACACAGTGGCAGAGCCCTGCAGATAGGACGCAGGATCACGGCGGCATTTGCACTGGTGATCCTGTCCGCGCTGTTGCGGGTCTTGCTCCCTCTCTTTTGGCCAAATCTCACCCTCACGGGATGGAACCTCAGCGGATGGAGCTGGGTTGCCGCCTACGGTCTGTTCATCTGGGTTTATACCCCCATACTGACCAGTCCCAGGGCGGATGGCCGCCCCGGCTAATCATCGCGTGGCCATGGCCGGATAGTGGATCAGATTGTGGAAGATGGCGGGAGCGACCCCAAGATTGCGATAGCCATGGGTACGGTCCGCTGCAAATCGGACGGCCTCACCCTGATCGAGGGAACGCCACGCCCCGTCAACCAGTACCTCCATCACACCGCTGATGACGATGACATGTTCGGTCACTCCGGGTTCATGGGGTTCTGACTCCCGCTGGTAGCCAGGTAGCAGGGTCAGTTCGAACAACTCGAAACCAAAGCGGGCCTCATAGGGGAAAAGCGGGGCAACCTGCATCCCCTCTCCCGCCGGCTGCTGTCGAATATCATCGGCAATACGGTATACCGTCTCTCCCTGTGCCGCTGGTGTCGGCTCAATGAAACTGGAGAAAGAGACCCGAAAACCGGTGGCAATCTTCCACAATGTTGCCACCGTCGGGCTGGATTCACCTCGCTCGATCTGTCCCAGCATGGCCTTGCTCACCCCCGTTTCACGGGCGGCCATATCCAGGCTCCATCCTCTTTCAGTGCGCAGCCCTTTCAATCGCTGGGCCAGATAGCGACTCATCTCCTGCATCTGTTCTCCGATTTCTTCGAGCCATATTGTGCGCCATAACGCACAGCGTTATAGTCAAAACCACATTGTACGCAATAGCGCACAAGCTATCAGCATCCACAAGGAAGTTTCCCATGCCCCTAGCCCTCCCCCACATGGTCGCGGGACTCATCGCCGTATTGGTGGGTTACACGAGTTCTGTCATCTTGATCATCCAGGCCGCCACGGCCGCCGGTGCCGATGCAGCCCAGGTCTCTTCCTGGTTATGGACACTGGGTATCGGCATGGGGGTCAGCTGCATCGGCCTCTCCCTCTATTACCGGATGCCTGTCTTGACGGCCTGGTCCACCCCGGGTGCCGCCCTGCTCATCACCAGCCTGGGGAACTTCAGTCTGGCGGAGGCCATCGGCGCCTTCATCATCTCTTCACTGCTGATCACCCTCTGCGGCATCAGCGGCTGGTTCGACAGGCTGATGCGTCACATTCCCGCCCCACTGGCGGCCGCCATGCTGGCCGGAGTCTTGCTCAGGTTCGGGCTGGATCTCTTCAAGGTGGCACCGCAAGATCCTCTGCTGCTTGGCACCTTGCTACTGGCTTTCTTGCTGGGTCGCCACCTCTGGCCCCGCTACACCATGGTGCTGGTCCTGGCGGCCGGCATGCTGCTCTGCACCCTGAGGGGCGAGCTGCAACTCAACGAGGTTCACTGGCAACTTTCCACCCCGGTCTGGATCTCGCCAGCCTTTTCCATCGACGCCCTGCTCGGCATCGCACTCCCGCTCTTTCTCGTTACCATGACCTCGCAAAACATACCGGGCATTGCCATCCTGCGCGCCCACGGCTATCAACCGGCCACTTCTTCCCTGATTGGCTGGACCGGATTCATCGGCGTGCTGCTGGCACCGTTTGGCGGCTATGCCTTCAACCTGGCCGCCATCACTGCCGCCATCTGCATGGGCAAGGAAGTGGATCACGATGTCACTCGACGCTGGCCTGCTGCCGTGTGGGCTGGATGTTTCTACCTGCTCACAGGCTGTTTCGGTGCCACCGTGGTTGCCCTGTTCAGCGCATTCCCTGCGGTGCTGGTCACCTGCGTGGCCGGGCTGGCGCTGCTCGGCACCATAGGCAGCAGCTTGCACAGCGCCTTGCAGCAGGACGAGGAGCGGGAAGCCGCGCTACTGACTTTCCTCGTGACTGCCTCGGGGATCACCCTGCTCGGGGTCGGGTCTGCCTGCTGGGGATTGCTGATCGGAGTGACATTGCATCAAGTCAACCGGCTCCGTGCCTGACCTGACCATCTGGGGAGACTCCAGTGAAACGCAGCACATAATCCTGAGAAGAGCGTTCACATATGAACCTTATTCCTTTCTAGTGAGAAAACGGCGCAGATCCTTCCCGACAAGCGCCGTTGTCAGACTCAATACTGGAGAACGAAGATGAGGAATCAGGCTGTCATTTTGTTACTGGCACTGCTGGGCGCCACCACGACCCAGGCTGCCGACACCGATCGGGAGCTGGCACGCCAGCTCGCGCTGCAGCAGAAGAACCTGCTGCCACTCCTGAACAATCAGGAATACCAGAGCCCGCTGCCCAACCTGCTGCCAAAGGCCAGCCCGCGTCTGAAGCGCCAGGCTCGGGATGCCAACCAGGCGGCCATCAGTCGGCAAGGGCTGGATGGCGAGGTCAGGGAACTGATGCAACTGCGGCTGGCCAATCCGGATCAGGCGGATGCACTGCAACAAGGGGTTGAGCCACTGGTTGCCTACATACCAAGTGGTGACGAAAAGAGCTGGAGCGCCATCGAGGCGTTCGACAGCGCCGGCAGCCCGATCTATCTCGATGTGAACCAGCCGCCGGCGCGGCCGGTACTGGTGGTGGAGGCAGATCCGGTCAAAGCCAAGAATGCCGGCCTGAAGGTGATGCGAAAGGCGCTGGCTGCCGCCGACATGCAGGTGACGCCCCGTGCCACCAGCAACACCACGCCCCTCAAGACCAGCATTCTCAAGAAGATCAGGCTCAACGATGATCAGGAGCCCTGGCTGCTGGGCGCCGCCGAGGTCTATGCCGTCGTGGCCGGGGTCAATCCTGGCAGGGACGAGCCCGTGGTGGATATCGTCGACATGCCCTATCTCGACTACGACAACACCGACTACACCCCCAACCAGATCCTGGTCTATTGGGATCGCTACCGCTGGGGAGCCGTCGACGTGGTCATGATGGAGCAGGATGACAACGTCAATTACAAGGAGCTGAGTGCCCTCCTGATTGACGCACTCAAACTCGGCTTCACTGCGGGCGGCGTACCCGAGGCCCTGCCCTTCCTCGACCTTGGCGGTCGTATCGTCAAGGCACTCCCGGACTCCTGGATGACCAACAACGACGACTACCTCGACACCTTCTATACCCTGGAGCAGGACCAGAGCTATCACCAGTATCCCGGTGCCGCCGGCAATGCAGTCATCGATCTCGAGCCCAGGGAGATCCAGCCAACCCGGCCCTGACTGTCGCCCAAAACAAAAAGCCAATGAGAAGACTCATTGGCTTTTCTGTATCAGAGCCGCAGATCAGGCCTGACCTTTCGGCCTCACACCCAGTGTGTGACAGATGGCGTAGGTCAGCTCTGAGCGGTTCAGGGTATAGAAGTGGAAATCCTTCACCCCTTCCTGACTCAGCACACGCACCTGGTCGATGGCAATGCTGGCTCCCACCATGTTGCGCGTCATCTGATCGTTTTCCAGCCCTTCGAAACGCTGGTGCATCCAGCGCGGGATCTTCACGTTGGTGAAACCGGCAAACTTGGCCAGGGTCTGGTAGTTGGAGACCGGCAGTATCCCCGGCACGATCTCCGCATCGATACCGATGGCGGCGCAGCGATCCCGAAAACGCAGATAGGTCTCCACATCGAAGAAGAACTGGGTAATAGCCCGGTTGGCACCGGCATCTATCTTGCGCTTGAGGTTGAGCAGGTCGGATTGCGCACTGCGAGCCTCGGGGTGGCCTTCCGGATAAGCGGCGACCGAGATATCGAAATCGGCTTCGGATTTGAGCAGGGCGACCAGGTCGGTGGCATACATGTCAGGCTTGTCGAGGCCGGGAGGCAAGTCTCCGCGCAGGGCCACGATATGGCGAATGCCGCTGTTCCAGTAATCACGGGCAATGGTGCGCAGCTCGTCACGGCTGGCGTCGATACAGGTCAGGTGCGGGGCGGCGATGAGCCCGGTGCGCTCCTTGATGTCCTTGATCACCTTGTGAGTGCGGTCCCGGGTGCCCGAGTTGGCGCCATAGGTAACAGAGACGAATTTGGGCTCCAGCACCTGCAGGCGCTCGATGGACTGCCAGAGGGTGTTCTCCATCCCTTCGCTGTTGGGCGGGAAAAACTCGAAACTGACCGATATGTCGCCACCCAGATCCGCCAAACTCTGGTTGAGTGCCTCAACCTGACGCGCGCTGTGAAATCCCATCTGCTCTCTCCCTGTCCTGCAACCCATTCCTTCACGCCAAAACGGATGTTTGGACGTCTAAACGTCTTTCTATCTTTATGAGAAAACGGATCAAAGTCAATACCGATTTGTCAGCGACAAGGGGGATTGCCGATTTTTTTATTTTGCAATTCAACCTAAGTAATGAGCGACCCCATCCCAAAATGCTGTCAGGCACGCTATGATGCGGGCGGATCGTCCTGGACGTTCTGAATCTGCGTGTGATTGTTTGGCCGGGTTTCCCGGCCTTTTTTTAACTTCTTTCCCCGCCTGCCGATAAGCAATTCAAGCGTTTGCAGGAGCCCCATCATGGAAGATCACCCCGGTTTTGCCACCGATCTGCTGTTCGATCGCTATCAGGGCGAGGTGACGGATCATGATGCGTTCTGGACCGTGCGCACCCCGGGCTCTCCAGACTACTACTTCGGCAACTACCTGTTGCTGCCCACCCCCCCAAGCGATCGTGACAAGGGCTGGCTCGAGGCCAGTTTCGACAGGCTGATTGGCTGGGATCCCCGTATCCGCCACCGCACCTTCCAGTGGCCCCTCGCCGCAGGCCAGAACAGCCGGGTCGCCGGGTTCGTAGCGGCGGGGTACCAATACATGGAGTGCGTGGTACTGGCGCTGGATGCAATGGAGTGGCAAGCCCCCACCGGCAGCGAACTGACCCCGGCGCGCCCGTTCACCGCGGCGGACTGGGATCAGTGGCTCGCCTTCGAGCTGGCAGAGCGGGATCCCGCCCATTCGGAGGAGCGCTATCTTCCCTATCTCTTGTCACGCCGCCAGCTCTATCAGGCCATGATCGATGACGGGCTCGGACAGTGGTGGGGGTTATGGCACCAGGATCAACTGGTTGCCAGCTGCGGACTCTTCTTCACCGGCACCCTGGGACGCTTTCAACTGGTGCGCACGCACGCAGAGTGGCGAAACCGGGGGCTCTGTCGTCTGTTGCTGAGCCAGGTCGCACGCCAAGGACTGGCACGGGCCAGTTCGCTCATCATAGTGGCAGACGAGCACTATCACGCCCAGCGGGTCTATCGCGCTCTGGGTTTCGTGCCGGTGGCCCGTATTGGCAGCCTGTGCCGCTTGCCACGGGAATGACAGGTCATCACGCAGATGCAAAACGGGAGGCCTTGGCCTCCCGTTTTGCATGGTGAACCATCAGGGCTGTGCCCCCTCCAGTTCGCTGGCGAGCGCCTCCTCCACTTCGGCAGGAGACGCTGGAGCGACGGCTCCGGACACCGGTTCTGACGGAGGCTGGGTCGCGCTTGCTCCGGAAGGCGCTTGTCCATCCGGCACCACAGGCGCAGCCGGCTCGGTCCCGATGGCACCCGACACAGGGACGGCAGGCACGCTCGCCTCACACTGACACTCCTGTCCCTTGCCCTGGTTGCCCTGATGGGGGGCATACCACCCTTTCAACCCCTGTTCCAGGCGATCGGCCGCCGCCTTGGGTGCCACGGTTCCCAGCAATACCTGCTGGCTCACCTCGGCCAGTTCATCCCCGAGCTTGGGAGTGCCGCGGGAGAGGATCTGGGTGGCAACCCGGATGGTGGAATCGCACTGATCCCGCCACTCCATCATCTCTCTGGCCGCCGGATTGGTGGCTTCAAAGAAGTGGTTGGAGAGCGAGAAGAAGCCGGGCAGCGAGTTGGTATAGAGCTCGGCAAACTGGGGAGTGGTCAGCCACTGCAGGAAGGTCATGGCGGCCTCCTTGTTCTTGCTGGCCGGATTCATCCCCATACCGATGTCGGTGTGATCGGTGAAGAAACAGCCATCCCCCTGCTTTGCCACGGGCGGGCGCATGACACCGAAGTCCACCTTGCCGGTGAAGGGGGCGATCTCCCAGGATCCCGCAGCATAGAAGGCAGCCTTACCCGAGGTGAACAGCTCGTTGGTGGTGGCGTAGTCGCGGCTCTCGCCCCCCTCCCCCAGGTAGTCACGCCAGCGGGCCAGCTCCTCGAACACCTTGACGTATTGCGGGTTGTTGAAGCGCTCCTGGCCCCCGATCAGCGCCAATCGACCATCCTCCCCCTTCCAGTAGTTGGGGCCTATGTTCTGGAAACCGAGCTCGGAGGCAACCCAGCTCTCCGAGCCGCTCACGGCGAGGGGAACATAGCGACCATCCGCCTTCACCTTGTCCAGGGCCGCGAAGAATGCCTCGCGGGTCTGGGGAACCGTCAGCCCCAGCTCACTGAAAATCTTCTTGTTGTAGAAGAAGCCGTGAATCACCGATGCCATGGGTACGCAGAAAGTCTGGGCGCCACTGTCGGTCTGCCAGGGGGATTGGGCAAAGCTCGGGAAGTTCTCCATCCCCGCCATCTCGCTCAGCTCCACCAGATGGCCCGCCTTGAACAGGGCCAGGGAGTCGTCAAACGGGCGGCAGGTGATGAGATCCCCCGCCTTGCCCGCCTTGAGGCTGGCCCAGAGGGTCGGCATGTACTCGACGTTCTGCACCCCGTTGAATTTCACCTGAATACCCGGGTGGGCGGCCTCGAATGCAGGAATGATCTTCTGTTCCCACAAGGCCTTGTCATCTATGCGCCAGCTCTCTATCACCAGCTCGCTGGCCATCAGCTGGCCACACAACAGGAGACTCAGGGCCCCGATCCACTTGTTAGCCATAAGTCCTCCTACACCTTGAAATGGGCGATCAATTGCTGCTGCTTGGCGACCAGATCCGCCAGCACCTCACTGCTGCTGGCCGATTCCCGCGCCTCCCGCTCGGTCTCGTAAGCCACATCCGCAATGCCGGCGACATGACGGGCAACCCCCTGACTCACGGAGATCTGTTCCTGGGCGGCATGAGCCACCTGATCCGCCATCGCCTTGATGGCACTCATCCGCTCGGCAATGGATTGCAACGCCTCGTCCATCACCCGGGTCTGGGCCACGCAATCCTGGGTCTGCTCCTGGCTGCGCGCCATCACGGCCACCACGTGCTTGCTGGAACTTTGCAGGTTCTCGATCATGGCCTGGATCTCCTCGGTCGAGGTCTGGGTCCGGTTCGCCAGTGCCCGTACCTCGTCCGCCACCACCGCGAAGCCGCGACCGGCGTCCCCCGCCCGGGCCGCCTCGATGGCCGCGTTCAGCGCCAGCAGGTTGGTCTGCTCGGCGATGCTGCGGATCACGTCGAGGATGCTGCCGATGTTGTCGCTGAACTCCCCCAGCTTGTGGGTGATGCCGACCGCCTCTTCCATGGCACCCGCCAGTTGTTCGGTGATCTGGCGCGTAGTCGCCACCTGTTTGCGTCCGGCGCGGGCCTCTTCGTCCGCCAGGTCCACCTCGCGCTTGGTGCCGTCAGTGGAGCGCGCCACCTCGGTCGCACTCACCTCCAGCTCGGTGATGGCGGCAGCCACCTGATCGGTCTGGCTCTTCTGATCCTGCACCCGTGACATGGCCCGCTCGCTTATCTCGGCGGCGCGGCTCGCCTCGTCCACCAGATGGCGCGAGCCGGCATTGATCTGGGCGAGCAGTTCGCCAGTCTTGTCTGCCAGGGTATTGATCGAGCGGGTCAGGCTGCCGAACTCGCAGCGGCTCTGGTAGTCGATGCGCCGGGTCATGTCACCCGTGGCCATGCGATCCAGCTCCCGATCGATGAGTTGCAGCGGACGCTGGATGCTGCGGGCTGTGGTGTAACCGATGAGGAGCGCGGCGGCCGCGGAGATGGCCGACACGATCAGGATCCAGGCGCTGGCGCTGCTGACGGCGTCATCCGCCCCGATCCGGCTCGCGCTGGCAATGCTGCCCGCCGATTTGGCCATCTCGTCCAGCAGCGCCAGGCTGTTGACCAGACTGGTGTCGAGCTGCTGGTTCAGGGACTGCAGCGAGGCCGCCAGTTGCTGGCCATTGCGCATGGTCGCCAGCAACCCTTTCGGGCCGAGGGCCAGCTCCTGCATCCGATCGAGGTTGACGATGAAACGCTGCCTCACGTCATCGGGCACCTGCACCCGTTCGAGCCGTTTGCGTGCCATCTCGATATCCTTGCCGAGCACCTTCTCCAATTCATTGAGATCGGTCTTGGCATCGGCCCGGCGGATGTTTTTCAGATCCCGGGCAATGCCGGAGGTGATGAGTTCGGCCTTGTTGCGCATGGAGCGTTTGCTCGCGGTCTGCTGCAGCAACAGATCGGCGGCCCACTGGTAGGTATCTTCCAGCCGGATGAACGCCAGCTCCAGTTCATGGCGCCGATCGAGTGCGGCCACCCACTGGCCGTGCTGGGTCAGCACCTGATCCGCCAGACCGTAGAACTCACGGGTCGCCCCGTCGACCTGGCGGAACCGCTCGCTCGCCTCGGCCACCCCGTCAAACCGGGCCATCTCCTTGCTCTGGGCCAGGAAACGCTCCTGCTGCGCCTTGAACTGGCTGGCCAGTTGCGGCAACTGGGCCGCCTCCTCGCTGGTTCTGTAGGTGAGCACCCAGCGGTTGCTGTCCTGCAGAGCGCCCTTGAGCCCGGCGACCGCGATCACCAGGGGGGTGGCACGATCAGAAACCTGGGAGAGCCCCTCGTTGATCCCCCGGATCTTCAGGATACTGATGAAGCCGAGCAGAACCAGCAACAACAGCATCAGCACGAAGCCGGCGATGATCCGCTGCACAATAGATAAACCCATGGAGGCATCCTCACTCGTTGGGGAAAGGGGTGAATGCCGAGGTTATCGGCAGCGGGGTGCAATGGAATAGCGGTTCGTGACGCGATGGCGGGCCAGATCACAGTTGGCGTGACATGGCAGGCAGAAAAGGGCCCGAACAGAGCCGGGCCAAAGAGACATGCTTGGTTGTCATGGCCGTGCACCGGCCACGTTTGTCATCAGAAGCGATAGCCGACGCCGAACATGAAGGCCACCGGATCGATGGAGGTGTTGATGGTACCCACGGCGGTATGCACATCGGTATCGATGTCGATGAGCCAAGCAGAGGCGTTGACGAACCAGCGGTCATTGATCGCCATGTCCAGGCCCACCTGACCCGCCATCCCCCAAGAGGAGTCCACGCTCACATCCGTCCCGGCCAGGGCACCGCGCCCTTCCTCGTCGAAGAAGGTAGTGTAGTTGATACCGGCACCCACATAGGGGCGCACCTTACTGTTGGCATCACCGAAGTAGTACTGCGCCATCAGAGTCGGCGGCAGGTGTTTGACCTTGGCGACCTCACCCAGGCCGGCAGTCGACACCGAGTGGGAGAAGGGGGTCGCGGCCAGCAGCTCGACACCCCAGTTGTCCGTCAACATGTAGGAGAGGGTCAGGCCAAGCTGCATGTTGCTGTCGATCTCCAGCTCGCCCGTCCCCAGCACGTTGTCACTGCTGGTCTGGGGAGAGACGAACGCCAGGCCACCACGGACCAAGATGTCACCGGCCTGATGTGCCATGGCGACGGGGGAAGCAAAAGCGGCTGCGATTAACAGAGGAAGGATCTTTGTCATCACATTATTCCTTTTTTGTTTTCTTTCTATGTTGCAAGCCCGAAAACTATAAAAGGATGTGAATGACCGGTTATTGATTTAGCTCAATAGTTATCAAGAAATAGATAGATGTACACAGCAGCTTTGATTGGGCAGTCAAACCGCAGATGAAAATAAAAAGTCATTCAAATACATGATGATGCCTTAAATTACCGCATCATCATGAAATGTAAAATACCAATTAAATACACCTTAAACACCTTCATATCACCTTTCAATTGTTGTTTAATTATGCCCCGGGGCGTATTTTATTAATGCGATGTAACCACGCTGTAATTTGAATTTTATGAAACCACAGACACGCAAAGACAAAATTCTCGGCATTCTTGCCGCCATCTGGGGGATAGGTTCCTTCCTCTTCATTCTGCTGGGTTTCCTGTTCGCCCTCGCCTTCCTGATGCTGACACACTGAGTCTGCCGGACGAGTCCCTCTGTTCTCCCTCTCATCCCTGGCCGGGCGCCAGATCGGCGCACCTCGCCACCGGCCAACAAAAAAGGGGCCTTGGCCCCTTTTTCTCGAGTGACGCTTATTTCTCCAGTAGAGGAGCGAGGAAGCGCGCCGTGTGGGACTCCTTGCAACGGCTCATCTCCTCAGGCGTACCCGTCACCAGAATACGGCCACCACCAGCGCCCCCTTCCGGGCCCAGATCAACGATCCAGTCCGCGGTTTTGATGACGTCCAGGTTGTGCTCGATGATGACGATGGTGTTGCCCCGATCCCGCAGTTGGTGCAGTACCTTGAGCAACTGCTGGATATCGTGGAAGTGCAGCCCCGTGGTCGGTTCGTCCAGGATGTAGAGGGTCTGGCCGGTGTCCCGCTTGGAGAGCTCCCGCGCCAGCTTGACCCGCTGCGCCTCGCCGCCAGAGAGCGTGGTAGCGGACTGACCGAGCCGGATGTAGGAGAGGCCCACGTCCATCAGGGTCTGCAGCTTGCGCGCCACCGCCGGCACCGGATCGAAGAAGGCACGGGCATCTTCCACCGTCATCTCGAGGATTTCGTGGATGTTCTTGCCCTTGTACTTCACCTCCAGGGTCTCGCGGTTGTAGCGCTTGCCCTTGCAGACGTCGCACGGCACGTAGACGTCCGGCAGGAAGTGCATCTCCACCTTGATGACCCCGTCCCCCTGGCACGCCTCGCAGCGTCCCCCCTTCACGTTGAAGGAGAAGCGGCCCGGCTGGTAGCCACGGGAACGCGCCTCCTGGGTGCCGGAGAGCAGCTCGCGGATCGGGGTGAACAGGCCGGTGTAGGTGGCCGGGTTGGAGCGCGGGGTGCGGCCGATGGGGCTCTGGTCGATATCCACCACCTTGTCCAGATGCTCCAGCCCCTCGACGCTGCGATAGGGCGCAGGCGTGGACTCGGTGGCCTTGTTCAGCTCGCGGTGGGCGATGCGGAACAGGGTGTCGTTGATCAGGGTCGACTTGCCGGAACCGGAGACGCCGGTGACGCAGGTCATCACTCCGATGGGCAGATCCAGGTTGACGTTGCGCAGGTTGTTGCCGCTCGCCCCTTTCAATTTCAGCCACTTGCCAGTGAGCGGGGTGCGCTCGGCCGGGATGGCGATCTGCTTGCGCCCGGAGAGGTAGTCACCGGTCAGGGACTCGGGGTTCGCGATGATCTCCTCCGGCGTCCCCTGGGCGACGATGGCACCGCCGTGCACGCCAGCCCCCGGGCCGATGTCGAGCACATGGTCGGCGAGGCGAATGGCATCCTCATCGTGCTCCACCACGATCACTGTGTTGCCGAGATCACGCAGGTGAGTCAGGGTCTTGAGCAGCCGCTCGTTGTCACGCTGATGCAGGCCGATGGAAGGCTCGTCCAGCACGTACATGACCCCCACCAGGCCAGCCCCGATCTGACTGGCCAGCCGGATCCGCTGCGCCTCACCACCGGAGAGGGTCTCTGCACTGCGCGACAGGCTCAGATAGTTGAGGCCGACGTTCACCAGGAAGCCGAGCCGCTCGACGATCTCCTTGAGGATCTTGTCCGCTATCTGGGCACGCTGACCGGACAGGTTCAACCCTTCGAAGAAGGCCAGGGCATCGCCGATGGACTGCTCGGCGATGGCGGGCAGGTTGCGATTGTCCACGAAGACGTGGCGGGCTTCTTCCCGCAGTCGGCTGCCACCGCAACTGGTACAGGACTTGTTGGCGATGTATTTGGCCAGCTCTTCCCGCACCGCGTTGGATTCGGTCTCCCGGTAGCGGCGCTCTATGTTGTGCAGGATCCCCTCGAACGGGTGCTTGCGCACCACCACGTCGCCGCGGTCATTCATGTAGCGGAACTCGATCTCGGTGCGCCCGGAACCACGCAGGATCACCTCCTGGGTCTTGAGCGGCAGATCCTCCCAGGGGGTCTCCAGGTCGAACTTGTAGTGATCGGCCAGGGATTTGAGCATCTGGAAGTAGTAGAAGCTGCGCTTGTCCCAACCACGGATGGCGCCGCCAGCCAGGCTCTGGCCTGGATCATGGATGAGCTTGGCGGGATCGAAATACTGCTGCACCCCGAGACCGTCACAGGTGGGGCAGGCCCCCGCCGGGTTGTTGAAGGAGAAGATCCGGGGCTCCAGCTCCGACATGGAGTAACCGCACTCGGGGCAGGCGAAGTTGGCGGAGAAGGTCATGGGGGCAACCTCATCCTCCCCGTCCATCGGCACCACCAGCACGATGCCGCCGGAGAGAGTCAGCGCCGTTTCGAACGATTCGGCCAGGCGCAGGGCCAGGTCATCGCGCACCTTGAATCTGTCCACCACCACCTCGATGGTGTGCTTCTTGTGCAGCTCCAGCGCGGGAGGATCCGACAGATCGCACACTTCGCCGTCGATGCGGGCGCGGATGTAACCCTGGGCCGCCAGGTTCTCCAGCAGCTTGGTGTGCTCCCCCTTGCGGTTGCGCACCACGGGGGCCAGCAGCATCAGCTTGGCGCCTTCGGGCTGGGCCAGCACCTGATCCACCATCTGGCTGATGGTCTGGGCCGCGAGCGGAATGGCGTGGGTCGGGCAGCGTGGCTCCCCGACCCGGGCGAACAGCAGCCGCAGGTAGTCGTAAATCTCGGTGATGGTGCCGACGGTCGAGCGCGGGTTGTGGGAGGTGGACTTCTGCTCGATGGAGATGGCAGGCGACAGCCCCTCGATGTGGTCCACGTCCGGCTTCTCCATCAGGGAGAGGAACTGGCGGGCATAGGCGGAAAGCGATTCCACATAGCGGCGCTGCCCCTCGGCATAGAGGGTATCGAACGCCAGGGAGGATTTGCCCGAACCGGACAGGCCGGTCACCACGATCAGCTTGTCACGTGGCAGGATCAGGTTGATGTTCTTGAGGTTGTGGGTGCGGGCACCCCGGATCACGATTTTTTCCATCTTGTTGCGCGCTCGATACGGGAACCAGAGCGGGCCAGTATGGCATAGAGACTACTGGATGAATAGACAGTCTTTCCTTCCGTGCCCCTTCCTCAGAGATACTCCTTGGCCCAGCTCACCGCCTGCAACCGGTTCTTGACGTTCAGCTTCTTGAAGACGTTGTAGAGATGGGATTTGACGGTGTGTTCGCTCACGAACAGGCTGTCGGCGATCTCGGTGTTGGAGGCCCCCGTCATCAGGTGACGCACGATCTCCTGCTCGCGGGCGGTCAGCAGCGTCTGCTGACGCTGAGGTTGCCCGCTCCCCTTGCGGTAGTAGTCCACCAGGTCGCACAGCAGGTGGCGCGGGATCCAGTACTCCCCCTGCAACACCTTGCGGATGCCGAAGACCAACCTGTCCAGCGTGTCCTGACGAAAGAAGAGCCCGCTGGTATGGGGCCACATCAGCAGCAGCTCTTTGTTGGTGCTGGTCGGGGCATTGAGCAACACGGCACTGGCCTCGCCAAAGCGCTGGCAGATGGCATTGCTCCACAGCTCCTGCTGGGTCGACTTGAGGTAGTCCAGATCGATCAGCAGCAAGGTTTTGGGGGCGCCCTCTGCAACGTCTGGCAGGTCATTCAGCTCCCCCACCAGCAAGATGGGCAGACCAAGCTCTTCACTGAGGTGACGCTGGAAACGGGAGGCTTGTGCGTTATTTTCGGTGATCAGCACCAGGAGGGAGTCGGGCGTCATCAAGAGAACTTCCTTGCACATTCGAGTCGGGGCTTTTTGGCAAGGAAGAGTACCAATCCCCCTCCTGGCTGCAGCATTAAAAAAGTATTAGACGCATCGGTGGCTCCTTTGAAGCCCAGCAATTTTCCAGCCAATACAATTGGCTAGCACGCCCCCCCCATTTGGGGGGTCAAGTAGTGCCGGTGCGCACCATAACAGCTCCGCCCTCTTCACGCAGCCTGCCCCAGCCGCCTCCCCTTGCTGGTGACACCTTACCTCGGGTAAGTTACTCAGGCTGTGGCGATCCATTGACGCCACAGTGGCAGGGAAGATGTGCGCTCATGCCCGCCAACTGGTACTATGGCGGCCAAACGCTGCGGCCGATCCATGACGCCTCTGCCGGCAAGCTCCGGCGCAGCCAGGACACTGAAGAGAGATGACACCCAGCCAGGGCGCGCATCTCGTTGCAAACAAACGCATTATTGAATGGGCCCAGGCATCTGGCCTGGCCGGTATACATAAGGGTGGAAGAGAGATTATGGCCAGTCGAGGCATCAACAAAGTCATTCTGATCGGTAACCTGGGGCAAGACCCGGAAGTGCGCTACATGCCGAGCGGCGGTGCCGTGACTAACATCACCCTGGCCACCTCCGATACCTGGCGCGACAAGCAGACCGGTGAGCAGAAAGAGCGCACCGAATGGCACCGTGTCGTCTTCATGGGCAAGCTGGCCGAAGTGGCCGGCGAGTACCTGAAGAAGGGCTCCCAGGTCTATGTGGAAGGCAAGCTCCAGACCCGCAAATGGCAGGATCAGAGCGGCCAGGAGCGCTACACCACCGAGGTGCTGGTCGACAGCTTCACCGGTGTGATGCAGATGCTGGGTGGCCGTCCGCAGGGCGGTGGCCAGGGCATGGGCGGCCAGTCATCCCAGGGCAACTGGGGCCAGCCGCAACAGTCTGCACCGCAACAGAACATGCAACGTCCTGCTGCCCCGCAGCAGAACATGCAACCGCAAGGCGGTTACGGCCGTCCGGCCCAGCAGCCGCAATCCGCCCCGCCGGTCTACAACGAACCGCCGATGGATTTCGACGACGATATTCCGTTCTAGATCTTGTAAAAGATGAAAGTGTAAGAATAAATCACTTTCACCATCTTGAGTGCAAAGCAACCCAGCAGAAATGCTGGGTTTTTTTATTTTTGCATTTCACTTGCCATCGCGATTTTCAGCACTATAACTTTATGTATGAGGAAAATGTAAGATTAGGATGCACAGTGTACAAGCTAGATAGATTGATTTTTGCAAATGGTGAACGTTATCCAGTCTTAATGGGCAATGATGGTATGCCTCATTTTCTTGCAACCCTCTGGGTGACAACAAAACTTCGTAGCAGCTTGTCGGTGAATACCATTTCAAATCGCCTAGGTGCATTAAAGTGGTTTCTTCAATGGGAAGAAAATAAACACAGAGACCTGTTCTCTGAGTTTCAGAAAGGTAAGTTTCTTAGCGACACTGACATTGACAACATCAGAGAACATCTCAGTCATGATATTTCTCATTTCAAAGGCTTAGCTAAAAGCAAAAAAACCAGAGATAAGGTCATTGATTTATTTAACACCCCAAGACTAATCAGTGTCACCCCCACAGTGGGACGTAATAACATTTACAATCGTGTGACAGCTATTGCAAGTTATTTAGATTTCATTGCTAGAGTAGCTGTACAGAACTGTAATAGCACTAAACTGCTCACAGAAATTAACAGTATGAATAAGCGCATACTTGCTGTTCGCCCTAAAGGCAAAGGTAAGAATGTTTTAGATAAACTAGATGGTAAAGACTTGCCAGATGGATTAATTGAGGAATTTATGGCTGTGGCACAATTTGACCACCCAAAAAATCCGTTCAAACACGCTTCGACAAAAAAGCGAAATCATCTTATGTTTTTACTTTTAAAAGAACTAGGCATACGAAGAGGTGAGTTACTCTCACTATCTATTGAATCGAACTTTCTAATGCTTCACGGCCCCCAAAAATTCATATGGGTAAAACGCCACCATGATGACATATATGATCCTCGCAAAAATCAGCCTGTAGCAAAGACGAAAGAAAGAATGTTGCGAATTAGAGATGAAACTGCGGCACTCATTGATGACTACATCATAAACATACGGGCAAAGACTCCGAACGCGAACAAGCATCCATACTTGTTTGTTACACATAGGAAGGGGAAAACTCAAGGACAGCCAATATCGACCAGCACATTTGACAGTATCATCGTGCCAACAATGAAATCTGTGGATGAGCGGTTCAAATCGATCCACCCACATTATTTTAGGCATAACTGGAACCAGTGGTTCTCCGAAATAATTGACAAAAACAATGATCTATCTAAAGACCCAAACAGTAACCGTAATTTTATTTCATCTAGTGAAGAAGCAAAAAGCCGAATGTATCAAATGGGGCACACATCAGAGAGCTCTGCCAAACCATATGTTGAACGCCATATTCGCAATAAGACAAACAAGCTAGTGCTTGAAGAGCAAGAAGAATTACAGAGACTAATTATTGAATCTCAAAAAAATAGAGGATATGAATGAATAAATATGATTACATTGAGGAAGAAAATGACGATCTCCCATCAACATTCAGCTCAAAAAAATTAGTATCAAAAGATGGATACAGCTTTGACTTTCACTCAGAATACTGGATGTTGAATAAAGATGTCAGCATTGCATTCATGCCGGATGTTTTATCTATGGAACCAAAACTGCTGGATGGATTTAAAAAAACACTAGCAACCTATGCTGAAGAACAATCAGCACACCATACATCAAATATGTATCTACGCTTTCAACGACTATTGCGAGACACTAAATTCAAAAATCTAGATGAGGATGTATTGCTCAATTGGCGAGCGATGCTTGATCCGACATTCCGCACCTGATTTAGGAATAAATTTGCCGATAGCGCTCACCCAATACCTCCAAAATGATCTGCTGGTCTCCTGTTAGCTCCGTTACTTGTGGCGGAGCTTCTCCCAGTCGATATTCATGGATGCCACCAAAGCGCA
>NZ_JAGKRK010000012.1:0-83834 GCF_017939325.1 Aeromonas sp. MaB10011B
CCGCAGACGGTTGGAGTTGGAAGAGTTGCGCGACCCCACCACCAGCATGGCGTCCACCAGCCCGGCCATCTCCCGCACGGCATCCTGGCGGTTCTGGGTGGCATAGCAGATGTCATCCTTGCGCGGCCCCTGGATCTTGGGGAAGTGCGCACGCAACGCATCGATGACATCCGAGGTCTCGTCCACGCTCAGGGTGGTCTGGGTGACGAAACAGAGATCGTCCGGGTTCTTCACTTTGAGTTTGGCCACGTCTTCCGGTGTCTCCACCAGATACATGCCCCCCTCACTGTTCTCGTACTGTCCCATGGTGCCGATCACCTCGGGGTGGCCGGCATGGCCGATGAGCACGGCTTCGGAGCCCTTGCGACTGGCGCGATGGACCTCCATGTGCACCTTGGTCACCAGCGGACAGGTGGCATCGAACACCTTGAGGGCGCGGGATTTGGCCATCTCGCGCACGACCTTGGCGACACCGTGAGCAGAGAAGATGACGATGCTGTCATCCGGCACCTCATCCAGCTCCTCCACAAAGACGGCGCCCGCCTCCTTGAGCTTGTTCACCACGTAGCGGTTGTGCACCACCTCATGGCGGACATAGATGGGGGCACCGAACTTCTCCAGCGCGCTCTCGACGATGCTGATGGCCCGGTCGACACCGGCACAGAAGCCACGGGGGTTAGCCAGCAGAATATCCATCAGTGCACCTTCTCCTCGTCATCAACCCCCAGGATCTCCACCTCGAAGGTGACGGTGTGACCGGCCAGGGGGTGGTTGAAATCGACCGTAACCGACATCCCTTCCACCGCCCGGATGATCCCGGGCAGCTCGCTGCCGTTGGGCTGGTCGAACAGTATGATGGTACCTACCTTGGGCTCTACATCTGCACCGAACTTGGCGCGGTCGAGATGGTAGATGTTATCGGGGTTGGAGAGGCCGAAGGCCTCTTCCGGCACCAGGGTGAAGCTCTTGCTCTCCCCTGCGCGCAGCCCCAGCAGGCATTGCTCGAAGCTCGGCGTCAGACTGCCGTCTCCCATCCGCAGACGGGCCGGCTTGCCGTGCAGCGCCGTGCTGTCGGCCACCGAGCCGTCTTCCAGTTTGATAGAGAAATGGAACAGCACGCTGCTGTCCGCAGCAATCGACTGGCTCATGAGGTCGCGTCCTGTTTTTTCTCGCCACGGAAGCCATCCAGCACGATCATGGCGGCACCGATGAAGATGAAGCTGTCCGCCAGGTTGAACGCCGGCCAGTGGGCACGCTGCCAGTAGAAGTCGAGGAAGTCGACCACATGGCCCAGCACCAGCCGGTCAAACACGTTGCCGAGCGCCCCGCCGATGATCAGGCTGTAGGCGATACCGCTCCAGCGCTGGGTCACCGACTGCTTGCGCAACCAGTGGATCAGCAGGCCGCAGATGGCAAACGCCAGCAGGGCGAAGAACCAGCGCTGCCAGCCCCCCTGATCGGCCAGGAAGCTGAAGGCCGCCCCCTTGTTGTAGACGTGGACCAGGTTGAAGAAGGGGGTGATCTCCACCCCCGGATAGCCAAACGGCAGCAGCTTGACCACGGCGAGCTTGCTCGCCTGGTCCAGTACGAAGGCCAGCACCGCCAGCCACAGCCAACGCAGGCCGGTTTTGTTGTTCATCTCGTTCTGAGTCATGTTCATCAGGCAAATTGACGCGTTTCGCCGTCACCCTCGACGTTGGTGACACAGCGGCCACAGATCTCTTCGTGACCGGCTATGGTGCCCACGTCTTCCACATGGTGCCAGCAGCGGTCGCACTTGGCGGCGGCTGACTGGGCCACGCTCAGCCACAGGTCGTCGCGCTCGGTCGCCACGGCGTCTGCCGGGGCGGCATCGGCGCTGACCACCCTGGCCTTGGAGGTGAGCAGCACGAAGCGCAGCTCATCGGCCAGGGCGTTCAGGCGGGCAGCCAGTTCCGGCTTGGCGAACAGGGTCAGATCGGCCTGCAGGGAGCCACCGATGCGCTTCTCGCCACGAGCCACTTCCAGCGCCTTGTTCACTTCACCGCGCACGGCGAGGATCTCGGCCCAGAACTCGTCGTTCAGCACTTCGCCCGCTTCCAGCCCGAACAGGCCGTCGTACCACTCCTCGGTGAAGACGAATTCGCCACGCTCACCTGGCAGCAGCGCCCAGATCTCGTCGGCGGTGAAGCTCATGATGGGCGCCATCCAGCGCACCATGGCCTCGGCGATATGATAGAGGGCGGTCTGGCAGGAGCGACGGGCCAGGCTGTCAGCCTTGGCGGTGTACTGACGGTCCTTGATGACGTCCAGATAGAAGGAACCCATCTCGATGGAGCAGAACTGCATCAGCTTCTGGGTCACGCCGTGGAAGTTGTACTCGTCGAACGCAGTCACGATCTCGGCCTGTACCGCCTTGGCACGGCCCACGGCCCAGCGATCCACCACCACCATGTCGGCAGGCGCCACCATGTCGGTCGCCGGATTGAAGCCGTTCAGGTTGGCCAGCAGGAAGCGGGCGGTGTTGCGGATGCGACGATAGGCGTCGGCCGAGCGCTTGAGGATCTCGTCGGAGACGGTCATCTCGCCGGTGTAGTCGGTGCTGGCGACCCACAGACGCAGGATGTCGGCACCCAGCTTGTTCATCACGTCCTGCGGGCTGACCACGTTGCCGATGGACTTGGACATCTTGCGACCCTGGCCATCCACGGTGAAACCGTGAGTCAGCACCTGGTTGTAGGGGGCCTTGTCTTTCATGGCCACGCCGATCATGAGCGACGACATGAACCAGCCACGGTGCTGGTCGGAACCTTCCAGATACATGTCGGCTGGCTTGCCGTTGAATTCGGGACGGGCATCGACCACGGAGGCATGGGTGGAGCCGGAGTCGAACCAGACGTCCAGGGTGTCGGGCACCTTGTCGTACAGGTCGGCGTCGGCTCCCAGCAGTTCGGCCTTGTCCAGATCCCACCAGGCCTGGATGCCGGACTGCTCGACCCGCTTGGCCACCTCTTCCATCAGGCGGACGGAATCCGGGTGCAGCTCCTGGGTATCCTTGTGAACGAACAGGGAGATGGGCACGCCCCAGGTACGCTGACGGGAGATGCACCAGTCGGGACGATTCTCGACCATGGCCTGAATGCGGTTCTTGCCCCAGGCCGGCACCCAGCCGCTCTGGCCGTGCTGGGCAATGCCCTCTTTCTCGATGCGCTCGATCTCTTCGAGGGCACGCTTGCGCAGACCCTTCTGCTCCATGCTGATGAACCACTGCGGGGTGGCACGGAAGATGATCGGGGTCTTGTGGCGCCAGCAGTGCGGGTAGGAGTGGTTGAACACCTTGTGGTGAAGCAGGGCGCCGCGCTCGGTCAGCACCTCGACCACGGAGGCGTTGGCCTTAAACACGTGCTGGCCGGCAAACAGCTCGGTATCCGGCAGATAGACGCCGTTGCTGCCCACCGGGTTGGCCACTTCCAGGCCGTACTTCTGACCGACCACGAAGTCTTCCTGACCGTGGCCAGGGGCGGTGTGCACGGCGCCGGTACCGGCGTCCAGGGTGACATGGTCACCCAGCACCACGGGCACATCGAAGTGGTAGAAGGGGTGATTGAAGCGCAGCAGCTCGAGCGCCGCGCCCTTGGCGTAGCCCAGGTTGTGGAACTTCTCGATGCCGGCCCTGTCCATCACGTCCTTGACCAGCTCGGCGGCCAGGATCAGGCGCTCGGGATGCTCGCCCTCCACCTGCACCAGGGCGTAGTCCAGATCGGCGTGCATGGCGATGGCGCGGTTGGCCGGCAGGGTCCAGGGGGTGGTGGTCCAGATCACGGCAGAGATCACGCCCTTGCCGGTGTGGCCTTCGGCGCAGTCAAACTTGGCGGCGACGGCAGCCTCGTCGACGGCCTTGAAGCGCACGTCGATGGAGGGGGAATTTTTGTCGTAGTACTCCACTTCGGCCTCAGCAAGCGCGGAGCCGCAATCGGTACACCAGTGCACCGGCTTGGAGCCTTTGTGCAGGTGGCCGTTTTCAACGATCTTGGCCATGGAGCGGATGATGTTGGCTTCGGTGCCAAAATCCATGGTCAGGTAGGGGTGTTCCCAGTCACCCAGCACGCCCAGACGGATGAAGTCGGTCTTCTGCGCTTCGATCTGGGTCTTGGCGTATTTGCGGCACTCGGCTCGGAACTCGGCGGCGGAAACCTTCTCGCCCGGCTTGCCGACCATGCCTTCCACTTTCAGCTCGATGGGCAGACCGTGGCAATCCCAGCCCGGCACATAGGGGGAATCGAAGCCAGAAAGGCCTTTGGACTTGATGATGATGTCTTTGAGGATCTTGTTGACCGAGTGACCGATGTGAATGCTGCCGTTCGCATAGGGGGGGCCATCGTGCAGAATGAAAGAAGGCTTACCCGCTTTGGCGCGGCGAATGGCGCCGTAAAGATCCTGATCGTACCAACGTTTCAACATGTTGGGTTCGCGTTTGGCCAGATCGCCACGCATCGGAAACTCGGTTTCCGGCAGATTCAGGGTGTGTTTATAGTCGCTCATCAGTCCTGGGTTCCCTTCTTTTCTAAAAGAGTGCTGGGTAAATGAAATTGTGGCAGCCCGAACCAGGCTCGGGCCGCCAGGGCATCTCGTTCGATCTGCTCTTTCAAGGCGGTGAAAGAGTCAAATTTCTGCTCTTCGCGCAGCTTGTGGCGAAGCAGCACCTTGACCTGCTGACCATATAGATCACCAGAAAAATCAAATAGATGTACTTCCAATCTGGCTTGTGTACCGCTCAAGGTCGGACGCACACCCACATTGGCGACACCGGGGAAAGTCTTGCCGGAACATATCACTTCCACCGCAAACACGCCACCGACCGGGACAACCTGGCGTTTGAGGGCCAGATTCGCGGTGGGAAAACCTATGGTGCGCCCCAGCTTGTCGCCGTGGGCCACCCGACCGCTGATGGCATAGGGGCGACCGAGCATCAGCTCCACCTCCGCCATGCGCCCGGCCCTGAGGGCCTCGCGCACCAGGGTGCTGCTGACCCGCTGGCGGGAAAGCTGGAAACTCTGGGTGCTGATCACCTCGAACCCGAAGCGCCGACCGGCCTCCTCCAGCAGGTGGAAGTCCCCTTCCCGCCCCTTGCCGAAGCGAAAATCGTCGCCGACCACCAGATAGTGCACGCCGAGTTTCTCCACCAGCAGTTGCTCGATGAAGGTGCAGGCCGCCTGCTCGGCAAAACGATGGGTGAAACGCACGCAGAGCATGCGATCGATCTGCATTCCCTTGAGGGCTTCGTACTTCTCCCGCCAGCGGCTGAGGCGGGCGGGCGCGGCACTGCCCGCAAACAGCTCCAGCGGCTGGGGTTCGAACAACATGACGCAGGCGGGCAGGCCAAGTTGGGCTGCCTTCTCCTGCAAGCGGGCCAACACCGCGTGGTGCCCCTGATGAACCCCATCGAAGTTGCCTATGGTCAATACACAGCCCCGGTGACGGGGCTTGATATTGTGAATGCCGCGAATAAGCTCCATCAGTGCCTTGTGCGTTGCTGCCATGGAAATCGGCGGATTATATATCAGGCAGCAGGCAGGGTCAGCCCTGCCGTTGACCCGATTTCAGCTATCCGACGCCATGGAGACGGGGTTGCTCCCTATTGGCGATCTGATTTCAGGTGTCTTGGCCGGATGCCCAGCGCCAGCAGGACTATCCCGTACAGCGCCCCGCCAAGGCAGAGCAGCAGGGTCAGCTCCAGGCTGGCCTTGCCCATGCTCCAGGCGCCCCACTGGGCGAGGTCCGGCGACAGATAGGCCAGAAGCCCCCCCATCAGCACAGTGGCGGCCAGCAGCTTGAGGCAGAACACCCCGGTGTTGCGGGAGGGGCGGTAGACGTTCTGCTGATAGAGCCCCTTGAACAGCAGGGCCGCGTTCAGGGTGCCGGAGCAGGCGGTCGCCAGCGCCAACCCCACGTAGCCGAGCGGATAGATGAAGAGGAGGTTGCACACCATGTTGGCCACCATGGCCATGATGCCGATGCGCACCGGGGTCTTGGTGTCCTGACGGGCGTAGTAGCCCGGTGCCAGCACCTTGATCAGCATCAGGGAGAGCAGGCCTGTGGTGGACGCCAGCAAGCTGGCGCTCGACATGCTCACCTCGTGCAGGCCGAACTCGCCGCGCATGAAGAGCACTCGCAGTATGGGCTCGCGCAGCACGGCGATCCCCACCATGGCGGGCAGGCCCAGCAGCATCACCATGCGCACCCCCCAGTCCATGGTGCGGGAGAAATCCGCCGGATCCGCGTCCACATGCTTGCGGGCCAGGGCCGGCAGGATCACGGTGCTGATGGCCACGGCAAAGAGGCCGAGGGGAAACTCCAGCAGCCTGTCCGAGTAATAGAGGTAGCTGATGGCACCTGTGGCCAGGAAGGAGGCCAGCATGGTGTTGATCAGCAGGTTGATCTGGCTGACCGAGACACCGAACAGGGCGGGGATCATCAGGGTGCGGATCTTCACCACCCCGGGATGGTGCCAACCCCACTTGGGCCAGACCAGCATGTTGAGCTGGCGCAGGAAGGGGTACTGGAACAGGAACTGCACCAGGCCGCCGAGGAAGACACCGATGGCCAGCGAGATCTCGGGGCGATCCAGCAACGGCGCTATCCACCATGCCGCCCCTATCATAGTGACGTTGAGAAACACCGGCGTGAACGACGAAACCGCGAAGCGCCCGAAGGTATTGAGGATGGCTCCCGCCATGGCGGTGAAGGTGATGAACCAGAGATAGGGGAAGGTGATCTTGAGCATCAGGCTGGCCAGCTCGAACTTCTCCGCCGCCGGGCCATCGTGCAGCCAGTCCCAGAACCAGCCCCATCCGAACAGGGCCGTCAGGACGCCTGAACCCAGCACCCCGAGCAGGGTCACTACGGTGACGATACCGCCGAGGGTACCTGCCACCGCGGCCAGCAGATCGCGCAGCGCCTGCTCGTCACCGTTTTTCTTGTATTCCGTCATCACGGGGACGAAGGCCTGGTTGAACGCCCCTTCGGCAAACAGGCGGCGCAAGAAGTTGGGAATGCGATTGGCGAAGAAGAAGACGTCTGCGGCCACCCCGGCACCGAGCAGATTCGCGATGACCACATCGCGCACCAAGCCCATCACACGGGATGCCAGCGTCATTCCGGACACTATCATGCCGGATTTGATCAATTTCTTACTCAAGACGAGGCCTCTGGAACTGTCGGAAAGAAAAGAATGCTGTTAGAATCGGCCGACAGTTTAACCGTCTCCCATCTGACACACCACCGGGGGGCGGTGTTTATTTGCACAAATCATTTGACAATATGTGGTTGGGAAGGCATATTTCCGGGCCTTTTCAATACACTCGCTAAGACAGTTTTAGGAGTTTTACCTTGGCTAACATCAAATCTGCTAAGAAGCGTGCTCTTCAGTCAGAGAAACGTCGTCAGCACAACGCCAGCCGTCGTTCCATGACCCGTACCTACCTGAAGAAAGTGATCGCTGCCATCGCCTCTGGCGACAAGGCTGCTGCCACTGCCGCTTTCGCTGTTGCTCAGCCGATCATGGATCGTATGGCGACCAAAGGCCTGATCCACAAGAACAAAGCTGCTCGTCACAAGAGCCGCCTGTCTGCCCAGATCAAAGCCATGGCTTAATCAGCATCCGCTGATGAAAGCTGAAAAAACCGGCCTTAGTGCCGGTTTTTTATTTGGGCTCGCTGCAATACAGCCTGTGCAACAATCCGATCATCTCGCGTACCTCAAGGCTGCGCAGGGAATAGTAGACCGTCTGGGCCTCCTTCCTCGTCGCCACCAGCTCATCGCGCCTCAACACGGCCAGATGTTGTGACAGGGCCGACTGACTCAGTCCCAGCCGCTCATTGAGTTCCCCCACCGACAACTCCCGCTCCAGCAACTGACACAGAATGAACAGTCGCCGCTCGTTGGCCAGCGCCTTGAGCAGGGTGACGGCACGCCCGGCATTCGCCTCCATCTCTTCCAACTGCATCTCATCCCCTCTCCTGCAAGACAGCCATCATAACCCCGACCTCGACGATTTAAAAAGACAGGCTCGCCGGTTGAATGGCGGTGAAATCCTCCTGCCCGGCAAAGAGGAAGGAGAATTCACTCTCGCACACCCGTTTCACCGCCGGATGCTGGATCATCCGCTCGGCGAAGATGACGTAGTACTCCTCCATCAGATCCTGGGTTTCACCTAGCAGCATCACCTCCTCCCCCTCCAGAATCTCCTCCCGGTAGATGGTCGGTGCCATGAAGATGCCCTGATTGAAGAAGCCGAACGCCTTCATCAGGGCCGCATCGTCGAACTCCCCCAGGATGCTGGGAGAGATGCCCTGTTGCTCGAACCATTGGGTCAACTGGCGACCCATGGCGGTACGGCGACCGGGAATGAGCAGCTTGCGCTCCTCCAGACAGGCGGGAAAGGGTTTTTCGGGCAGCGGCGCCTTGCAGAAGAAGCTGACGCCACAGCCTCCGAGCCGCTTGGAGAGCAGCCCGGCATGCTGGCTGGAGTCCACCGGGCAGTCGGAGAGGATCATGTCGAGCTTGTGCTCGCTCAACTGCTCCAGCAACAACTCGTGGGTCGACTCGAAGCAACGCAGGTGGATGGAGCCGTCGTTCGGGATGACGGAGAGCAGTACCCGGCTGGCGAGGCGCTTGGAGAGCGCATCGGCGATGCCGACGTCGAACAGGACCTGGCTCTCCTTGCGGTAGTTGACGATATCCAGCATCTCGTAGGAGAGGCTGAACATCTTGTCGGCATAGCGGAACACCAGCTGGCCAAGCTCGGTGGCTTCGAGAGATCTCCCTTTTCTGATCAACAACTTACCACCGAGGCGCTGCTCGAGCAGCTTTATCTGGCCGGTGACGGTCTGGGGGGTCAGGAAGAGGGCTTCCGCCGCCTGCGTGACGGAGCCCTTCTTCTGCGTCATCCAAAAATAGTAGAGGTGATTGTAATTAAGGTGTGACATCCGATGGGGTTCCCGCGCCAGGCGGGCTCCGATAGCAGCTGAGTTCAACCGCCAGAATGTCATACATGTCGCTGATCGAGTCAACCTTGTTCGCGTCGAACTGCGCCTGCAGATGGGCCTTGAGGCGAACGGGATCCGGCATCCGCTCGGAGCAGTAGCGCTTGTTGGACTGCTTGACCCGCTCGCCGGCCCGGCTGCTCAGGGCCCGCTCGGCGAAGGTCTCGCCAAACCGGGCCTTGGCCTGCTTGTCCCCCAGCATCAGGGCGCTGTCGACCACCCCGTTGAGATAGGCCGAACAACCGGCCGAGGCCGCATCCTGCTGGCAATCGGCCAGCCCGTTTCCCCAGACCACAGGACTCGCCAGCATGACTAACCATCCGAGTCGTTTCATAACCCCTCCGTGCTTTGATTCGCCTCCCGATTGGGCAGCGCCATCCGCAGGGCGATATAACCGGTCACGGCCGCCAGGGTGGACCCCGCCAGGATCCCGAGGCGCGAGTAGCTGCCGTAGTCCAGTCCGCCATGCTCGAACGCCAGCGACGCGATGAACATCGACATGGTGAAGCCGATGCCACACAGGATGCTGACGGCAAAGATTTGTCTGAAGTTCACTCCTTGCGGCAGCTGGGCGACACCGGTTTTCACCGCCAGCCAGCTGATGGTGAAGATCCCGAGCGGCTTGCCGACGAAGAGGCCCAGTATGATGCCCATGGGAAGCGGGTTGAGCAGGGCCGAGAGATAGATCCCCTCCAGAGAGACCCCCGCATTCGCAAAGGCGAACAGTGGCAGGATCAGGAAGGCGCTCCAGGGGTGCAGCACATGCTCCAGATGCTTGAGCGGTGACGCATAGCGCTTGCCGTTCAGCGGGATCATAAAGCCCACCACCACACCGGCCAACGTCGCGTGGACGCCGGACTTGAGCACCGCGACCCAGAGCACCAGCCCCACCAGCATGTAGAGGCCAATTCTGTCCTCACCACGGCGGTTCATCCACAGCAGGGTCAAGGTGGCCACCACACCTATCGCCAGCGCGGTCAGCGACAACTGCTGGGTATAGAACAAGGCGATGATGATGATGACCCCCAGGTCATCCATGATGGCCAAGGCCAGCAGGAAGACCTTGAGGCTGGTCGGTACCCGCTTGCCCAGCAATGCCATCACCCCGAGGGCGAAGGCGATGTCGGTCGCGGCCGGGATGGCCCAGCCAGCCCGGGTGGCCTCGTCCCCGTAGTTGAAGAGGCTGTAGATGAGCGCGGGGGCCAGCATGCCGCCCACGGCGGCAATGGCCGGGAAGGTGGCCTGCACCCGGGAGGAGAGCGCCCCCTCCAGCATCTCGCGCTTCACTTCGAGGCCGACCAGCAGGAAGAAGATCGCCATGAAGCCGTCGTTGATCCAGAGCAGCAGCGGCTTGTTGATGTCGAGAGCCGCGATGCGAACCTGCACCTCGGTATTGAGGAAGCTCTGATAGTGCTGCGCCAGGGCCGAGTTCGCCAGGCCCATGGCCAACAAGGCGGCCAGGATCAGAATTATTCCGGAAGCGGACTCCAGTTTGAGAAAACGCTTGAATACATCGCTCATGTCTAACTACCCGTAAAATTGCATCTTTTCAGTCTAGGGGTCGAGTAGTTCAATGAAAAATCGTTTCTAACAGCCAGTAACAACGAAAAAACCGAAGGCAAAATGGATTGTGTCTGCTATAAGCACCGTCTTCCCCTCCCCTTCCCCCCAGTTCCTCACGCCAAAAAATGCATAACAATTCACATGAGGCATGAAAAAGGCGCCCGCAGGCGCCAATGGAACAGGAGTGTCGAACCGTCTTCACTGTCCGTCTCCGGGGGGCAAGGGGCCCCTCAGATGGCAACGGGGGCCTTGATGCCGGGATGGGGATCATAGCCCTGGATCTCGAAGTCCTCGAACCTGTAGTCGAAGATGGAGTCCGGCTTGCGCTTGATCACCAGCTGCGGCAAGGGCCGCGGCTCACGGCTGAGCTGCAGCGCCGTCTGCTCCATGTGGTTGGCATAGAGATGCACGTCGCCCCCGGTCCAGACGAAGTCCCCCACCTCGAGGTCACACTGCTGGGCCATCATGTGGGTCAGCAGGGCGTAGCTCGCGATGTTGAACGGCAGGCCGAGGAAGACATCGCAACTGCGCTGGTAGAGCTGGCAGGAGAGCTTGCCGTCCGCCACATAGAACTGGAAGAAGGCGTGGCAGGGAGCGAGCGCCATCTTGTCCAGCTCGCCCACGTTCCAGGCGGAGACGATGATGCGGCGAGAATCCGGGTTTTGCCTGATGTCGTCCACCGCCTTCTGGATCTGGTCGATGACAGCCCCGTCGGCGGTCGGCCAGGAGCGCCACTGGGCGCCGTAGACCGGGCCCAGATCGCCGTTCTCGTCGGCCCACTCGTCCCAGATGCTGACGCCGTTCTCTTTGAGGTAGGCGATATTGGTATCGCCGTCGAGGAACCAGAGCAGCTCGTGAATGATGGAGCGCAGGTGACACTTCTTGGTGGTCACCAGCGGGAAGCCTTCCGCCAGATTGAAGCGCATCTGATGACCAAACAGGGAAACGGTCCCGGTCCCGGTACGATCGGATTTGACTGTCCCCTCGTCCAGGATCTTCTGCATCAGGTCGAGATAGGCACGCATTACTTGGCCTCCTTGGGCGCATTGCCGAACAGACGGGGCTGTTTATAGGCGGCCCAGACCATGAGCGCCCCCGCCACTATCATCGGGGTGGAGAGGATCTGGCCCATGCTGATCTCGTTGAAGTAGAGGCCCAGCTGGCTGTCCGGCTGACGGACGAACTCCACCAGGAAGCGGAACAGGCCGTAGAACAGCAGGAACAGGCCTGAGATGGCGCCGCGGGGTGGATGCTTGCGCCAGAACAGGTTCAGGATGATGAAGAGCACCACCCCTTCCAGGGCGAACTGGTAGAGCTGGGACGGATGGCGCGGCTCGGGGCCCGCCTCCGGGAAGATGATGGCCCAGGGCACATCGGTGACCCGCCCCCACAGCTCGCCATTCATGAAGTTGCCGATGCGACCGACGCCGAGGCCAAAGGGGATGAGCGGCGCCACGAAGTCGGCCACGGTGAAGAAGTGGCGCTGGGTCTTGTGGGCAAACCAGATCATGGCGGTGATGACCCCGATGAGACCACCGTGGAACGACATGCCCCCGGTCCAGATCTTGAACAGGTAGGTCGGGTCGGCGAGGAAGAGATCGAAATTGTAGAACAGCACGTAGCCGATGCGGCCACCGAGAATGACCCCGAGGAAGCCGTAGAACAGCAGGTCGGAGACCTCGTTGCGGGTCCAGCCGCTGTTCGGCGCATCGGCGCGACGGCCCGCCAGCCACATGGCGAAGGCGAAGCCGAACAGGTACATGAGACCATACCAGCGAACCGATAGTGGTCCCAAACTGAATGCTACGGGATCAATCTGCGAGAAAATCCAATATCCGTCGTGCTGCATAAGCGGCCCCAGTCATAGGAAAAGCCGCATTCTCCGATCATTCGCCAGCAGGAACAAGACTGAATATCAATCTGGCAGCCTGACCTTGTGGCCCGCCCGCAGCAAGCCGCCCAGCCCGTGTTCTTCCAGGTAGCGGGCAAACAGGCCGCGCAGCACGTGGGGATTGTCGTGCTTGAGGCCATCGGCCAGCAGCGTCTTCAGCTCCCCGAGGTCGGATTGACGCAGCACGTACTTGATGCGCGAAATATTGTGGGTATTCATGCTGAAGCGGCGATAGCCCATGGCCAGCAGCAGCAGCACGCCGACCGGATCGCCGGCCAGCTCGCCACAGACCGAGACCGGCTTGTGGTAGCGCTGAGAGGCATCGACCAGCAGCTGCAGGGCGCGGATCACCGCGGGGTGGAAGGCGTCGTAGATGCTGGCGACACGGGCATTGTTGCGATCCACCGCCAGCAGGTACTGGGTCAGGTCGTTGCTGCCCACCGACCAGAAGTCGATGAGCGGCGCCATCTCCGGCAGGATGTACAGCGCGGAGGGGACTTCTATCATCACTCCGAGACTGGGGTAGCGGATCACCGCATCGCGGCTCGCCGCCTCCTCCGACACCTCGCGCCAGGCCTGATCCAGCAACCGGCGGGAGGCCTTGATCTCACTGACGCTGCTGATCATCGGCAGCATGATGGCCAGATTGTCCAGCCCTTCGCTGGCCCGCAGCATGGCCTTGAGCTGAACCAGGAAGAGCTCGGGGTGATCCAGGGTGAGCCGGATCCCCCGCCAGCCAAGGAAGGGATTTTCCTCCACGATGGGGAAGTAGGGCAGTTGCTTGTCCCCTCCCACGTCCAGGGTGCGCATGCAGACCGGCCTGTCCCGGTAGGTCTCCAGGATCCCGCGATAGCGCGCCGTCTGCTCCCACTCCGAGGGGAAGCTGTCCTGCAGCATGAAGGGGATCTCGGTGCGATAGAGTCCGACGCCGTCCGCCAGATGGTTGAGGGAGATCTCGGTATCGGCGCTGAGGCCGGCATTGAGCAGCAGAGAGACAGGCGTGCCGTCGGCGGTCTCGGAGGGCTGGTTGTCGACGCTTCGCACTAGGGTATCCAGCGCCCGCTCCTCGCTCAGCAGTTGTCGGTACTCGGTCAGGATCACCTGGTTGGGTTCGATGAAGAGATCGCCGCTGTAGCCATCGATGACCAGGGTGCGCCCGCCGATGTCGCCGAGGGGCAGATCCACCCCCATGATGGCAGCCACCCCCATGGCACGGGCCAGGATGGCGGCGTGGGAGTTGGTCCCCCCCTTGAGCGACACCACGCCGCTCAGGAATTCCCGCGGGATCTCCGCAAGGATGGTGGCCGTTACTTCATCGGCGACCAGCACCACGGGTTCGCCGATGGTGAGCTGCTCGGGTTCGTCCTGCACCAGCCGGCTGATGAGCCGCTGGGCGATGTCTTTCACATCGGTGGAGCGCTCCCGCAGATAGGGATCCTTCATCCCCTTGAACTGCTCTATCAGCCGATCGCTGATGAGTTTGACCGCCGAGATCGCCGTCCAGTGTTCCTTGCTGACCTTGTTGCGGATGGGCTTGATGTAGCCGGGATCGTTAAGCAGGTGCAGATAGATGTCGAAGATGGCGACCGAGTCCTGGCTGTAACTCTCGCGAAAGCGCAGGGCCAGGCTCTCAAGATCGTGGCGCACCTCCTCCACCGCCAGCTCGAGACGGGCCAGCTGCTTGGCATGATCCTCGTCCTTGCGCGGGGTGATGGTGTTGAGCGCCTTGCGCGGACGCCACACCCAGGCCTTGGCGATGGCGATGCCGCTGGCCCCGGCGATGCCGCGCAGCGGCTTGCTCCAGTCCGTCTTCTGCAACCACCCCTTGGCCTGGGCATGGGCGATACGGGCAGCGAGCTGCGCCGCCAGCGTGACCATGAAGGACTCTTCCCCCTCATCGAAGAAGCGGCTCTCCTTCTGCTGTACCACCAGAATGCCCACCACCTGGCGCTGGTGCATGATGGGTGCACCGAGGAAGGAGCGGAACGCCTCCTCGGCCACATCGGGCAGGAACTTGAAACTGGGGTGTGCGGGCGCATCGGCCAGGTTGATCAGCTCTTCACGCTGACCCACCAGACCGACGATGCCCTGCTCGAATGGCAGGGTGGCCTTGCCCACGGCCGACTCGGCAAGACCATCGGTGGCCGCCAGCCGGTAGCGCCGCATCTCGGGCTCGGCGACATAGACGGAGCAGCAGTCCACCGTCATGGCGAGCCTGGTCTGGCTTACCAATGCTTGCAGGGCCTGTTCGAGGGTATTGGCCTCGGCCATGCTCTCCACGATGCGTCTGAGTTCCGTCAGCAACTAGTCATGCTCCTTAGCGCGAGCGGTTGCGCCGCCCATCCTTTCGATTAGCCTGCACCACGGGGACTGGCATCGCCAGCGGGGCAAACTCCTTCATCACCCGGCGGTAAACTTCCCGCTTGAAGGAGACGACCTGGCGAACCGGGTACCAGAAGCTGACCCAACGCCAATCATCAAATTCCGGGTGACCATGACAGCCAAACTGGATCCTGGACTCTTTGCCGGGATCGAGCTGCAACAAAAACCATTTCTGCTTCTGGCCAATACAGACCGGTGAACTGTCCCAACGGACAAGACGCTTGGGTAAACGATACTTCAGCCAGTTGCGACTGGTCGCCAGTATGGTCACATCGTCCGGCTTGAGGCCTATCTCCTCATACAGCTCACGATACATGGCCTGTTCCGGCGATTCACCATCATCAACCCCCCCCTGCGGAAACTGCCAGGAGTGCTGCCCATAGCGCTTAGCCCACAATACTTGTCCGTCACGGTTACAGATCACGATGCCGACATTGGGACGAAATCCGTCACCATCTATCACGTGATCACCTTATAAAGGCTGAATCTATAAAGGGATTGTTCCACATTCACTCCGTGGCGGCAAACAGGGACTGTCATCTTCCATTCATGAATAACTTGCTATTTCAAGCAAAGTTATAAACAAACCAGGAGCACAAGCCGGGCAAGTTGCCCACCCAGACTGTGCATAAACCTGTGATCAAGCAGGTATATACAGTAGTTTGATACTGCACCCTCTCACGGAGTCATATCATAACCGATTCATCAAATAACAGAATATGCATTTAAATACATAAACTTAGACTTTGATTACTGGATCTGGATCCATGCGTTTCGCCCCCAAGGATCCTCCATGTCAATTGTGAACAAGTTCGACTGCTCAAAGATCCACCAAGGCTGATTTATCCACAGATATGGCGCACTATCTGCACCGAAATGGCGAGAAAAATTGGCGTGCTCTCACATTTATTTCTTATGACGAGCTCCGTATCACCACTTTCTCCCAGTTATCCAAGATTTCTGTGGATAAGTATGTGAAACAGCCAACCCAAACCCTTGGACAACTCAGTCGGGCGGAGATCTCCCCCTTTACCAGGCTGGAGAAAAAAGCCAAATTCCTTTAAAATCATTGCGATATACATAAATCAACGATCTCCCCCCCTCTGTGCATAGCTGGACAGGGATCGGTTACAAAATCGACGATCCTTGGCAAGGATCCACCTTGCCAAGGCCGTTCTCACTCACAGGAGCCCTCATGCCCGCCAATCCCCAGTCAGAACAAGAGCTGCTCAGTCGAGCCTACACCATGGCGGGCTTCACTCTGGCCCAGCTTGCCGCAACGGCGGGCATCCCCGTACCGCGGGATCTCAGGCGTGACAAGGGCTGGACAGGGCAGTTGATCGAGTGGCAGCTGGGGGCCAGTGCAGGTAGCCGTCCCGAGCAGGATTTTCCGGATCTCGGTATCGAGCTCAAGACGATCCCCGTCGATCCTCAAGGGCGCCCGCTGGAAACCACCTTTGTCTGCGTGGCCCCCCTCATCGGGGTCAGCGGCCAGCGCTGGGAAGAGTCGAACGTGCGCAACAAGCTGTCACGGGTCCTCTGGATCCCGGTGGAAGGGAGCCGCGAGATCCCGGTCGGCGAGCGCCGCGTCGGCATGCCCCTGCTGTGGAGTCCGAGCGAGGAGGAAGAACAGCTGCTGCGCCAGGACTGGGAAGAGCTGATGGACATGATAGTGCTGGGGGAAGTCGAGCAGATCAGCGCCCGCCACGGCCAGGTATTGCAGCTGCGCCCCAAGGCGGCCAACAGCAAGGCGCTGACCCGCGCCATCGGCCGCAATGGCCAACCCATCATGACGCTACCACGGGGCTTCTACCTCAAGATCGAGTTCACCCATCAACTCCTACAGCGCCATTTTGCCCTCCCCCTTTGATCCTGTTTATCAACATCCTTGTCATAAAGTGATATAAAAATAACCAGCACTACTTTCTTCGCAGCCAGTGACAAGGAGTCAACATGCCGATCAACAAGCAATTTCTGAAATCGCGTCCCGAGGTCAAGGTGACCTTCGCCGTGGAAAAGGAGGCCGCAGGCGAGGCCGAACAGGTACTGCTGCTGGGTGAATTCAGCCAGTGGCAGCCCATAGAACTGAAAAGAATGAAGAGCGGGGAGTTCAAGGCGACACTCAACCTGCCCACCGATGGTCCCAGCCATTTCGAATACTGCTATCAGCTGGTGCAACCGAACGGGGAGACCCTCTACGACAACGATTGGGAAGCGGATGACTATGTGCCCGGCCCCTTCGGAAGGGACAACTCTGTGGTGCGGGTCAGCCAGCCAGGTTGAGCTGGAACACCCGAAAGCGGATACAAAAAAGGCTCGCCATTGGCGAGCCTTTTCACTACCTGTCGAGCTTTTCGCCGACATACCGACACCAATTCGAATCGAATTAGTTGAGCTTCTCTTTGATACGAGCAGCTTTGCCGGACAGGTTGCGCAGGTAGTACAGTTTGGCGCGGCGAACATCACCACGACGCTTCAGTTCTACACTGTGGATCAGCGGAGAGTGAGTCTGGAATACGCGCTCAACACCTTCGCCGTTGGAGATCTTGCGAACGGTGAAAGCAGAGTGCAGACCGCGGTTACGCTTGGCAATCACGATGCCTTCGAAAGCCTGCAGACGCTCTTTACCACCTTCTTTAACACGAACTTGAACACGTACGGTGTCGCCCTGGGCAAAAGCCGGGATGTCGGTACGCAGTTGCTCTTGTTCAAGCTGCTGAATAATCTTGCTCATTGTCTTTCCTTACCTAGGATAAACTGAAAACTCTACTTAACGCTGTCACGCACTTCGCGGACATACTCGGCAAGAAGTGATTCTTGCTCGTCAGTCAGAGCTAGGTTGTTAATAAGTTCCGGCCTTCTCTGCCAGGTTCGTCCGAGCGATTGCTTGAGTCGCCAGCGCCGAATCACTTCGTGATTGCCGCTTGTCAGCGCCTCGGGCACCGTCAGCCCATCCAACACCTCCGGCCGAGTATAGTGGGGATGATCCAGCAGCCCATCCGTGAAGGAGTCCTGCTCGGCACTGGCCTGATCACCCAAGACCCCCGGGACCAGACGCGAAACCGCATCGATCAGGGTCATGGCAGGCAACTCGCCACCACTTAACACGTAATCCCCGATAGACCACTCTTCGTCGACTTCGGTTTGTATCACGCGCTCATCGATACCTTCGTATCGACCGGCGACCAGAATCAGTTTCTGATTCGTCGCCAACTCGGTCACGCCCGCTTGAGTCAGCTTGCGTCCCTGAGGAGAGAGATAGATGACTTTCGCCCCGTCTCCCGCCGCTTGCTTGGCTGCATGAATGGCATCACGCAGCGGCTGAACCATCATCAACATGCCGGGCCCACCACCATAAGGACGATCATCGACCGTACGGTGTTTGTCGTGGGTGAAGTCCCGAGGGTTCCAGCACTCAATCTGCAGCAGGCCACTCTTGACGGCCCGACCCGTTACCCCGTGCTCGGTAATGGCTCGGAACATTTCCGGGAAGAGGCTAATGACCCCAATCCACATAAGAAACCTCCGGCACCCGTGTTAGCGCGGGAAACTAGAAACCAGGATCCCAATCAACTTCGATTGTTCGAGCAGTCAGATCAATATTCTTGATCACCTGCTCTTCCAGGAACGGTATCAACCGCTCCTTTGCACCAAAGGCATCTTTTACATTGGCCTCAACCACCAACACATCGTTGGAGCCGGTTTCCATCAATTCGGTCACCTTGCCCAGGTCGTATCCCTTGGTGGTTACCACGGTGCAACCAATGAGGTCACGCCAGTAGAACTCCCCTTCGGGCAACGCAGGCAACAGATCGGCGGGGACGCCAATCTCGACGTTGGTCAATGCCAGGGCATCCTCACGCACATCGATACCATCGAGTTTGCAGATCAGACCCTTGTTGTGACGCTTCCAGGATGACACCCGGATTTCACGCCACGCCCCGTTCTGATTGATCAGCCAGGGGTTGTAATCGAAAATCGCTTCGGCAACATCGGTGAAGGAGTTCACTTTAAGCCAGCCCTTGATCCCGTAAACGGTCCCCAGGGTGCCCAGAACTACAGGTTTTTCCACCTTAACTCCCTACCGTTTGGCTGATTAAGCAGCTTTGGCAGCGTCTTTGATCAGCTTGGCAACGCGGTCAGAAACAGCGGCACCAGTAGCAACCCAATGCTCGATACGAGCCAGGTCCAGGTTCAGCTTTTCAGCGTTACCAGCAGCAACCGGGTTGAAGAAACCGACGCGCTCGATGAAACGACCGTCACGGGCGTTACGGCTGTCAGCAACTACTACCTGGTAGAACGGACGCTTTTTCGCGCCACCACGTTGTAAACGAATGGTTACCATATCGTCCTCATAAACATCTAATGAACAAGGCCTGCAAATACGCAGACCCTAGCTTAAAATAAGCCGCGTAATTCTACTTGGATTCGTAATAATTGCAACCAAGCCAGCTATTTTTTGCGCAGGGATTGGCATGAAAAAGGCTCACCAAGGTGAGCCTTTCTGCCTGACCAACAGGAAAATCAGAACGGACCGCGACCGCCACCACCGAATCCGGGGGGCAGCATGTTCTTCATCTGGCCCATCATCTTGCGCATGCCGCCCTTGCCGGACATCTTCTTCATCATGCGCTGCATCTCGGTGAACTGCTTGAGCAGCTTGTTCACGTCCTGGACCTGCATGCCGGAGCCCGCAGCGATGCGGCGCTTGCGGGAGCCCTTGATGAGATCGGGATGGGCACGCTCTTTCGGCGTCATGGAGCTGATGATGGCCTCCATCCGCACGGTGAGCTTGTCATCCATCTGATCCTTGATGTTGTCCGGCAGGCCGGACATGCCGGGCAGCTTGTCGAGCATCCCCATCATGCCACCCATGTTGCGCATCTGGGCCAGCTGCTCACGGAAGTCTTCCAGATCGAAGCCCTTGCCACTCTTGACCTTGCTGGCCAGCTTGGCCGCCTTCTCTTTATCGACGTTGCGCTCCACCTCTTCGATGAGAGAGAGCACATCCCCCATGCCGAGGATGCGGGAGGCGAGACGATCCGGATGGAACGGCTCCAGCGCGTCGGTCTTCTCGCCCATACCGATGAACTTGACCGGTTTGCCGGTGATGTGACGCACCGACAGTGCGGCACCACCGCGGGCATCACCGTCTGCCTTGGTAAGGATCACACCGGTGAGCGGCAGCGCCTCGTTGAAGGCCTTGGCGGTATTGGCGGCATCCTGGCCTGTCATGGCATCCACCACGAACAGGGTTTCGACCGGCTTGATGGTGGCGTGCAGATCCTGGATCTCCGCCATCATTTCGCCATCGACGTGCAGACGACCGGCAGTATCGACGATCACCACGTCATAGAACTTCTTGCGCGCCTGATCGATGGCGGCAGTGGCAATGGCGATCGGTTTCTGGCTGGCATCACTCGGGAAGAAGTCGACACCGATGTCGCCCGCAAGGGTCTCAAGCTGCTTGATCGCCGCCGGACGGTAGACGTCCGCACTGACCACCAGCACCTTCTTCTTGCTGCGCTCCTTGAGCAGTTTGGCCAATTTGCCGACCGTAGTGGTCTTACCGGCCCCCTGAAGACCTGCCATCAGGATGATGGCCGGCGGCTGGGCAGCCAGGTTGAGCTGTTCGTTGGCCTCCCCCATCACGGTGACCAGTTCGCCATGGACGATCTTGATGAAGGCCTGGCCCGGACTCAGGGATTTGGCCACTTCCTGGCCCACGGCACGTTCCTTGACGCGCGCCACGAAATCGCGCACCACCGGCAGGGCGACGTCCGCCTCGAGCAACGCCATGCGGACTTCGCGCAGGGTATCCTTGATGTTCTCTTCGGTCAGGCGGCCGCGGCCGCTGACATTGCGCAGGGTGCGCGAGAGTCGTTCAGTCAAATTCTCAAACATGACGCTTTCCGGTTCTTGGCGTGACACTGGGGGCATTATACCCCGGTCAGCACTCTAGGGACGATTACTCGCCGCTTGCCGCGGCGGCCTGCCATCGAACGGGCAGGTCAACAAATGGAGGGCAGTATACCCCAGTCAACGCCGGAGGACGATTATTCGCCGCACGGTGACCATCAACGCCTACTTATATGTGGGCAGTTAGCCTCTGGCACAACTGGCGAGCATATCTTGTGCAAGGTATACTGCCCCTCTTATCCATAAAGCTTGTTTGACAACGACCTGGTTATGATCGTGATCTCTGTTCTGGCCCTGGCGTTTTACCTGCTGGCCATCATCGCCTCACTGCACCTGCTGCTCAGCGCCAAGCCCGTCGGGCAAGTGTCGCTGTTCGCCTGTGTCGGCCTGGCCCTGACCGCCCATGGCATGGCGGTGGGCAGCGAAGTGCTGGCCACCCATTCCGGCCAGAATCTCAGCATGTTGAACGTGGCGTCCCTGGTCAGCCTTATCATCAGTTGCTTCATGACCTGCGTCACCCGACGCTTCAACGGCTGGATCCTGCTGCCCGTCGTCTACAGTTTTTCAGCCCTGCTGCTGGCGGCCAGCGCGCTCATTCCCGGCCGCTACATCACCCATCTGGAAGCGCACCCCCAGTTGCTGCTGCACATAGGCCTCGCGCTGATGGCCTATTCGGTACTGATGATCGCCTGCTTGTTTGCCCTCCAGCTTGCCTGCCTGGACAGACAACTGAAATCCAGAAAGATCAGCCACCTGCCAGCCATGCCACCCCTGATGACGGTGGAGAAGCGCCTGTTTCAGCTCATTTCCGCAGGTCTGCTGCTGCTGACCCTCTCCATCGCATCCGGCCTGTTCTTCCTGGAAGACATGTTTGCCCAGGGCAAGTCCCACAAGGCCATCCTCTCTATCCTGGCCTGGTGCGTCTACGCTCTGCTGCTCTGGGGTCACCATACCCGTGGCTGGCGCGGCCGCAAGGTCATCATGCTGAGCCTCATCGGCAGCTTCATCCTGACACTGGCCTATTTTGGCAGCCGTTTCGTCAAGGAAGTGCTGCTTAGCTGACACACGAACATTCCCCAACCATCCTTACAGGAGCCCTTCTTGGACAGTATCTCAACGAGTACATTGCTGATTGTTCTCGTTATCTTGATCCTTTTGTCAGCCTTCTTCTCCAGTTCCGAAACCGGTCTGATGTCGCTCAACCGCTACAAGCTGCGGCATCTGGCCCAGACCAAGCACAAGGCTGCCCGCCGGGTCGAGAAGCTGCTGGCCAGGCCGGACCGCCTGCTTGGCCTCATTCTCATCGGCAACAATCTGGTCAACATCCTGGCCTCCGCCATCGCGACCATCGTCTGCATCCGGCTTTTCGGGGATCTCGGCGTCGCCATTGCCACCTTCGGGCTGACCCTGGTGGTACTGGTATTCGGGGAAGTCACCCCCAAGACACTGGCGGCCATGTTCCCCGAGCGGATAGCCTACCCTGCCTCCTGGATCCTCAAGGGGCTGATGGTGCCGTTCGCCCCCCTTGTCTGGCTCATCAACAGCATCACGAACCTGCTGCTGAAACTCTTGCGTCTCGAGCACAACAAGGATGATTCCCTCAATTCCGAAGAGCTGCGCACCATCGTCAACGAGGCGGGCAATCTCATTCCCAAGCACCACCAGGAGATGCTGATAAGCATTCTGGATCTCGACAAGATGACGGTGGAGAACATCATGGTCCCGCGCAGCGAGATCTCCGCCATCGACATCAATGACGACTGGAAGATCATACTGCGCCAGCTGGCCCACTGCGCCCACACCAAGATCCTGCTCTATCGCGACAACATCGATGACGTCGTCGGCTTCCTGCACTCACGGGACGCCCTGAGACTGGTCGCCCGGGATCAGTTCAGCAAGTCCAGCCTGCTGCGGGAAGTCGACCCCATCTATTTCATCCCCCAGGGGACCCCCCTCAACGTGCAGTTGGCCAAGTTCCAGCGCAACAAGGAGCGAATTGGCCTTATCGTCGACGAATATGGCGATATTCAGGGGCTGATCACCCTGGACGACATCCTGGAAGAGATTGTCGGTGACTTCACCACCTCCATGACACCGACCCCGAGTGACGAGATCCATCCCCAGCCGGACGGCTCCTTCCTGGTTGAAGGCTCCGCCAGCATCCGCGAGCTGAACAAGGAGATGGACTGGCACCTGCCCATGGACGGCCCACGGACCCTCAATGGCGCCATCCTGGAGTACCTTGAGGAGATCCCCCAACCCAACATCAGTGTCAGGCTGGCGGGCTACCCTATCGAGATTCTCGAAGTGGAGAACAACATGGTGAAGATGGCGAGGATCATGCCGCACCTGTACCGGGACGATTCAGGGTACGAGGATTGAAAAAAGGCTGCCGATGGCAGCCTTTTTGTTTCACTCGCTCTCGTCATCCGGCTCCAGCACCAGAGTGGGGATGAGCTCACCGAACACCTGCTGCAACTCGTCACGGTTTGCCAGCAAATCCTGCAGCGTATAGCCATCCATCACCGCGAGGAAGGCGTTCATCGCCTCCTTCAAGGCACTCTTGAGCAGACAGACGGAGACGATATGGCAGACCGGGGAGCTGCAGTCGATCCCGTCCAGATTGCCTTCCAATGCCCGGATCACTTGCCCGATATTGATCTCGTCGGGGGAGCGCGCCATGCGGATGCCACCATTCTTGCCGCGTTGTGACTGCAGATAGCCCAGTTTCACCAACTGGTTCACCACCTTCACCATGTGGTTGCGGGATACGTCGTACAAGGCGGATACCTTGGCCACGCTCGACAGTTCCCCCTCCGGCAGGGTGGCCAGATAGAGCAGGGCTCTCAATCCAAAATCGGTATAGCTCGTTAGTCTCATAGTGCCTGTAGCGCCTAGCGCGAAGAATTGATGATTGATCCAGATCAATTAAACATTTAGGATGCAACTTAATAAGTGACATTCCAGATGTTCAATTAGAAAGGACCTCCTATGTTAGACCAAGCCACCATCGCCGTCATCAAGAGCACCATTCCTTTGCTCGAATCGGCGGGCCCTGACCTCACACGGCACTTTTATCAGCGCATGTTCAGCCACAATCCCGAGTTGAAGGATGTCTTCAACCTGGCTCACCAGCGTAGCGGGGGACAACCCTTGGCACTGTTCAGTGCGGTGGCGGCCTATGCCAGGAACATCGACAATCTGGGGGCCCTGGCCGGAGCCGTTGAACGCATCGCCCACAAACACACGGGTTTCCTGATCCAGCCGGAACAATATCACATTGTGGGTAGTCATCTCTTGGCCACGCTCAAAGAAATGGGTGGCAACGCTGTCACGGAGGAGGTCCTTACCGCCTGGGGCAAGGCGTACGGTGTGCTGGCCGACATCTTTATCGGCCGGGAGAGCGAGCTCTATCGGGAAAAGGCAAGCCAGGACGGTGGTTGGCAGGGAACCCGCCCTTTCATCATCAAGGAGAAGCGTCAGGAGAGTGAACTCATCACCTCTTTCGTCCTGGCCCCCCTCGATGGCAACCCCGTGTTGCGTTTCAAACCGGGGCAATATCTCAGTATCAAGCTGGTTCATCCCGCCCTCGAGCATCAGGAGATCCGCCAGTACTCCCTCTCGGACGCCCCCAATGGCCGCGACTACCGCATCAGCGTCAAGCGCGAACTCAGGGGTCAGGCCTCCAACCTGTTGCATGATCATCTTCACATCGGTGACACGGTCGACATCATGCCGCCGGCCGGCGACTTCTTCCTGCAAGAGGTGACAGACACGCCCGTGGTGCTGATCTCCGCCGGGGTCGGCCTCACCCCCATGCTGAGCATGCTCAACCACTTGCTGGCCGAGGGCCCGGATATGGATATTCGCTGGCTTCATGCCTGCGAACACGGCGCCCACCACGCGTTCAGGGACGAGATCCGGGCAAAGAGCAGGCACCACGGGAAACTGGAGAGCCGGGTCTGGTATCGGGAGCCGGGGGAGCAGGATGTCAAAGGAGAGGATTACGACTTCAGCGGCACTCTGGCACTGGAGCAGGTCACCGACCTCATTCCGGCCGACGCCCACTACTATTTCTGCGGCCCTGTCCCGTTCATGAAGGCAGTCAAAGCTCAGTTGGAGAATGTGGGCGTGCCTGCCGAGCGGATGCACTACGAGGTCTTCGGCCCCCATCAGGACCTCTGATCTCTCCCCTGACCGGGAAAATGCACAAGGCCCACAAGCACAGCTTCGTGGGCCTTGTAATATCAAAGCGGGCTACCAGCACTCAGTGCATCGCCTTGGCACGGGCGATGGCATTGGCGGGCATCCGGTTGCCGAGCCGGCTGAGCAGGCTCGCCGCCTTCTGGTGCATGGCCTTGTCGCCGATGACGGCGCCGTGCAGCCAGTGATACGCCTCCTCATAATCCAGGGGACTCCCCATGCCCTGCAGCAACATCTCCACCCACTCCATCTGTGCCCGCAAGAAGCCGAGGCTCGCGGCTTCCCGCATCAGGGTCTCGGCCCGCACCAGATCCTTCTGGACCAGGATCCCCTTCCAGTAATAGCGGCCAAGCTGTTCCAGCGCCGGCGCCAGCCCCTGGTTGGCGGCCTCCCACATGTACTGCACCCCGATCTGGGCGTCCGGCTTGGTGCAAACTCCCCAGGCCAGCATGTCTCCCCAGAGGAACTGATAGGCAGGGATCTTCATCACCGAGGCCCGCGCCTCGATATCCTGGGTGAGCTGGCACCTGTCCTGCTTCACCCGGGCCAGATGGCGCCCCTGCTCTATCCAGTTGAGCAGTTCGTCCTGGCGATAGAGCGGCACGGCCTGCAACTCTCCCGCAGCAGCGGGTGCCTGCGTCGTCGCCCTGGGCAGCGGCGCAGCTGCCGGTGCGGACGGTACAGGTGCGGATGCGGATGGCGCCTGGGCTGGAACTGCTGACACAGGGAGGGATGGCGTGGCGACAGAAGAGGCTGGCGTCAGGGCTGGCTGGGCCGATGATGAGGCCGGTGACAAGGATGCAGACGCCGCGGATGGCGGCGCGGCTGCAGCCGCCACCGCCTGGGTGGGCGCGGCGGCCGAGGTGGACTCCGCCCCCTGCAAGGGTAAGCTGCACACACCGATAATGGCGATGAGGGTTCTTGGTTTTATCATAGGGATCTCCTGCTGCCTTCTGTTATCGGCAGCCAGGGCCATCTCCTTAGCCCGCCACACCCAGCCCCGAAAATGACAAAGGGGAGCCTGGGCTCCCCTTGCGGTCGACGTAGAGACTTACTTGACGAAGTCGACGCCCAGCTGGATGTCGGCCTTCAGGGTGGCCAGCATGCTGTCCATCGCTTCCTGCTCGAAGGCGCTCAGCTTGCCGTAGTCCAGCACGGTTTCGACACCGTTCTTGCCGAGCAGCACCGGCTGCGCGAAGAAGGTGGCGTGCTCACCGTTGCCTTCCACATAGGCACACTCGATGACGTTGGCTTCCCCTTGCAGACCCTTGATGAGCGACAGACCGAAACGGCAGGCTGCCTGACCCATGGAGAGAGTGGCGGAACCGCCACCGGCCTTGGCTTCCACCACTTCGGTACCGGCATTCTGAATGCGCTTGGTCATGGCAGCCACTTCCTCAGCGGTGAAGCTGGCGCCTTCAACCTGGGAGAGCAGCGGCAGAATGGTCACGCCACTGTGACCGCCGATGACGTTGACACGTACCTTGTCAACGTTCAGGCCCTTGGCTTCGGCCACGAAGGTCTCGCCACGGATCACATCCAGGGTGGTCACGCCGAACAGGCGACGCTTGTCATAGACACCGGCTTTCTTCAGCACTTCGGCGGCGATGGCGACCGTGGTGTTGACCGGGTTGGTGATGATGCCGATCAGTGCTTTCGGGCAAGAAGCGGCACACTTCTCCACCAGATTCTTGACGATACCGGCGTTGATGTTGAACAGGTCGGAACGGTCCATGCCGGGCTTGCGCGCCACGCCGGCAGAGATCAGCACGACATCGGCGCCGACCAGAGCCGGGCTCGGATCTTCACCGCAGAAACCTTTTACTTTCACGTCAGTCGGGATGTGGCTCAGGTCCGCCGCCACGCCCGGAGTGACCGGGGCAATGTCATACAGGCTCAGTTCGGAACCGGCAGGCAGGCGGTTTTTCAACAGCAGAGCGAGGGCTTGGCCGATGCCACCGGCGGCACCCAGAACGGCAACTTTCATGATCAACTCCATGTCTAAGCGTAGGTTTAAGGTTGTTTCTAGTTGGGTTAACGCTGATTCTTATTGTGCGCCTCACCTTAAAGGATCCCCTCCTAAAAAACAATCTGATAACAGTTGTAATCACAGGTTCTGTGAGCCAGGGAACAAGCGGCGATGAAAGCGGAGAGGAATATGCGATAAATGGGAGGAAAGACACAGATTTCCTGTGCCCTCCTCACCATTAAGAGGTAAATGTGACTGCTTCAGGACTGGAAAGCCAGTGCCCGACGCTCACACCAGCGGAAACCAATTGTTAACAATCCATTCATGGTCAGATAGAGCGCTCCGGCCACGGTGAACACCGCCAGAGTGTCATAGGTCTGGGCATTGAGACGCTGGGCCAGCCCCATGATGTCCATGATGGTAATGGTGCTCGCGAGCGAACTCCCCTTGAGCACCAGGATCACCTCGTTGGAATAGGCGGGGACCAGCCGACGGGCGGCATGGCGGGTCTTCATCCACAGGGTCTGTCCGGCGGAGAAGCCGAGCGCACGGCAGGCCTCCACCTCACCGGCGGGGATGGCGTCGAGCGCCCCCTTGAACAACCGGGTGGAGTAGGCTGCGGTATTGAAACCGAGCGCCAGCACGGCGCAGAACCAGGGTTGCTTGAGCAGCGGCCAGAGCGGCCCCGCCTTGAGCCATTCAAACTGGCCAGGCCCGTAGTAAATGAGAAAGATCTGGATGAGCAGCGGCGTACCGGTAAAGACCAGTACCCAGAGCTGCACCAGCTGGGTCGCCACCGGAATGCGACGCTCCAGCACCCAGGTCATGCCGGCCGCCATCAGCACGCCCAGCAACAAGCTGAACGCGGTGAGCTGCAGGGTGATCGCCAGCCCTCCCAGCAGGGTCATCAGGTAATCCTGCATGGTCAGCCTCCGTAACGGCGGGTATAGCGGGACGCCTGCTTCAAGCCGAATTCACTCACCAGACTGATGGCCAGATAGATGAGGGCGGCAGCGGCGTACCAGGTGAAGGGTTGATAGGTGCTGGCCGAAGCCATCTGTGCCTGACGCATCATCTCGTTCACCCCGATGAGAGAGACCAGAGCGGTGTCTTTCAACAGCACCAGCCACTGGTTGCCGAGCCCGGGCAGGGCGTGACGCCAGGCCTGGGGCAGCACGATGCGAAAGAAGGTGTGCCCCTTGCCGAGGCCCAGCGCCTGCGCCGCCAGCCGCTGCCCCGTGGGCACCGCATTGAGGGCGGCACGCAGGGTCTGGGTGGCGTAGCTCGCAAACAGCAGGGAGAGCGCCAGCACACCGCAGGCGAACGGGCTGAACTCCACATACTCCCCGGTGATGAGGAACAGCACCTGGGTCGAGCCGAAGTAGATGAAGAGCACCACCAGCAACTCGGGCAGACCACGGATCAAGGTGGTCAGGGTGGCCACGGGCCACACCAACGCACGCTGCTTGCTCAACTCAGCCGCACTGAATGCCAGTGCCAGCACCATGCCACCGACCAGGGATGCCAGGGCCAGCCCGAGGGTCATCCAGGCTGCATCCAACAACAAGCTCAACATGGCTTACTGCGCGAAGTACTTGTCATAGATCTTCTGATAGGTGCCGTTGGCCTTGATCTCGGCCAGCCCCTTGTTCAGCTGGGTCAGCAGTTCCTGGTTGCCCTTGGCCACCGCGATGCCAAAACCGGTACCGAAGTACTTGGCGTCGGTCACCGGGGTACCCACCACGGCGTATTCCTTGTGCTGCTTGAGCCAGTCGGCGGCCACCGCCGTATCGGCAAACACGCCGTCAGTGCGGCCATTCATCATGTCGAGGAAGGCGCTCTGGTAGCTGGCGTAGGGCACGGTCAGCAGACCCTTGCTCACCCAGTTGTCCACCAGATAGGACTGGTGAGAAGTGCCGTTCTGCACGCCGACTGTCTTGTCCACCAGATCGTCCGGCCCCTTGAAGGTCTCTTTCTTGGCGACGAACACCGCGGAGTTCTCGTAATAGATGTCGGAGAAGTCGACCTGGGCAGCCCGCTCCGGGGTCACGTCCATGGCGGCGATGACGGCGTCATAGCGACGGAACTTGAGGCTGGGGATCAGGCTGTCGAAGGCCTGGTTGTGGAAGCTGCACTCCAGCTTGGCCTGCTCGCAGACCGCGCGGGCCAGATCGATGTCAAACCCCTGGAACTCGTTCTTGTCATCCAGGTATTCGAACGGCGCATAGGTTGCCTCGGTGGCGAACTTGATCTCTTTGGCCAGCACAGAAGTGCTCAGCAGACCCATGGCGGCGATCAGCAACAGACTCTTTTTCATGACAGCTTCCTTATCGACTCAATATCAATGCATCAAGAATTCGGCAAACCGGCTGGTTTGCGGGGACTGGAAGATGGCGGCGGTGCCGGATTCGATGATCCGCCCCTTCTCCAGATAGATCACCTGACTGGCCACCTTGCGGGCGAACTCCACTTCGTGGGTCACCACCACCTGGGTGATGCCGGTCTGGCTCAGGGTGCGGATGATCTCCGCCACCTCTTTGGTAATTTCGGGATCCAGGGCAGCCGTCGGTTCGTCAAACAGCAGCACCTGGGGATCCATCATCAGGGTCCGGGCAATGGCGACCCGCTGCTGCTGGCCACCGGAAAGCCGTGCGGGCCAGGCGTCCCGCTTGTCGGCCAGTTGCAGCTGGGCCAGCAGATAGGCCCCTTTCTCGATGGCCGCCTCGCGGCTCATGCCGAGCACCTTGACGGGCGCTTCAATCAGATTCTCCATCACGGTGAGGTGCGGCCACAGATTGTACTGCTGGAACACCATGCCCACCTTGCGGCGCAGCGCCTGTGCCTGACGGTTGAATTCGGCAGTAGAGAGGCTGGACGGGAAAGAAAATTCACTGTCTGCGATGCGCAACACACCGGCATCCGGCGTGTCCAGCAAGTTCATCATGCGCAGCAGAGAGCTCTTGCCTGCCCCGCTCGGGCCCAGCAATACCAAGGTCTCGCCGGGAGCAGTCCGAAAGCTCACCTGCTGCAGTACCGGCACCTTGTGCCAGGATTTTTCGATGCCGATTAATTCGATACCCATACAGCCCAATTGAATAAGTTTTCAAAATTTCGTCCTGATTCTAGCGCCAGCATAAGTTGATGCAAGCTATATTTGAATCAATATGCAGAACAAGCGCCGCTTCCTTGCCAAAACAGGCATATGAATGCAAAATAGCAGCGCTGTTCGTATCTGCCGCCTGAGCGTGACAGGCGGTCACTCCCCTCATTCGTGAGTCCAAGATGAAACATAACGACAAGCAAGAAAAACTGGCCAAGGCCTTTAAAGCCTTGCTGAAAGAGGAGCGTTTCGGCTCCCAGGCAGAGATAGTGACTGCCCTGCAAGAGATGGGCTTCGAGAACATCAACCAATCCAAGGTCTCGCGCATGCTGAGCCGCTTCGGCGCCGTTCGCACTCGCAATGCCAAGATGGAGATGGTCTACTGTCTGCCGGTGGAGCTGGGCGTGCCCACCACCTCCAGCCCCCTCAAGAACCTGGTGCTGGATGTCGACCACAACGGCGCTCTGGTGGTGATCCACACCAGCCCCGGCGCAGCCCAGCTGATCGCCCGCCTGCTTGACTCCCTCGGCAAAGCCGAAGGGATCCTCGGCACCATCGCCGGTGATGACACCATCTTCATCACCCCGACCAGCGATACCGACATCGAGGAGCTCTACCTCTCCGCCCTCGAGCTGTTCGAGCAGACGCCCTGATCCGGTCGCCTTGGGCGATCCGCACAAAAAATCCCGGCCTTGGCCGGGATTTTTTGTTTTGAGCGGTCGGCAGGCCGGGCTTATTTGCCCTCGGCCACCAGAAAATCGATGGAAGGGGCGAAGAAGGCCGCGCCGGTCACCGCCCGGGTGAAGCGCAGCAGGTGGTCGAAGTGACTGCCCTCCCCTTTGTACATGCTGGCCAGCATGGCGTTGAAGTGCAGCGGCGTGCGGCAGCAGGAGATGAAGTAGAGCCCCTGCTCGCTCATGGTGCCCCAGGGCATGCTCTGGCGCAGGATCTCCATGGACTCCCCCTTCGGGGTCTTGAGGTTGACCCGCTTGATGTGGGAAGTGAGCGGCTTGTCGGCGGACTCGTATTCGATGTTGTCGACCTTGGTGCGGCCTATGATGTCTTCCTGCTCCTTCAGGGCCAGCTTCTCCCAGTCGCTCATGGCGTGGACCCAGCGCTGCACGTGGATGTAGGAGCCACCGGCGAACTCGCCGCCGTCCAGCAACGCCACCTCGGCGCGGTGCTCATCCTGCGGGTTCTCGGTGCCGTCGACGAAACCGGTCAGATCCCGGCAATCCTGGTTGCGAAAACCGCGGACTTCCTCGACCAATTCAACAAGCCCGGCCAGCAGGGCCATGACGCGATGACCGGCATGATGCAGCACGTCCACCCGATCAGCACGCAATTGTACGAAGAGATCGAACGGGGTATTGGGGGCCTCCTGACCGTTGGCGGATTGCGCCATGAAACTGCGGAACTGGGGCGGCCGGGCGGCAGGATAGAGATCATCCCAGGCGTCGGCCCCGACGGCGACCAGACCGCTGAAGGCCGCATCGGGGAAGTCGGCGCTCACCGCCTCCCAGAGTGCTGGCAGGCTGGCCAGGCGGGAGGTCAGGGCAGCGGCGTCACCGGTGCGATTGAACATCAGATAGAGGGCGTGCAGATTCGGCTCTGCGCAGATCCCGGCTTGGGCTTTCATGTCTCTCTCCAAGTGCGTTGGCTATGGGCGTGGCGCGATTATAAACCAGCGCGCTTCCAGTTCATTGATTTCACGACAATACCACGCACTCATGGCAAGGGGTCAAACAACACCAGGGCATGAGGCGCCACGGTCACCCGCGCGCTCCCCCCTTCCAGGGGCTCACCGATGCTGGCTTCCAGTTGCTGGCCGCCACACTCCACCAGTACCCGGCAGTGATGGCCCAGGAACTGTTGCTCACGCACCCGGAGCTCACCGTCATCCGCCGCCGTCAGCGCCAGTTGCTGAGGTCTGAGCATGAGCTGCAACCGCTCCCCCACCGCGCGGCCATGGGGCTCCTGACCGCAGATGGTTCCAAGGAGGGTCTGCACGCAGTGGCTGTCCACCACCTCGGCCGCCAGATAATTGACCCCGCCGAGAAACTCCGCCACGAAGCGGTTCCCGGGGCGGCGATAGAGCTGCTCCGGCTCCCCCACTTGCTCGATGCGACCGGCGCGAAACAGGGCCAGCCGATCGGCGAAGGCGAAGGCCTCTTCCTTGCTGTGGCTGACGAAGATGGCGCCAATGCCCTGCTGTTTGAGCAGGGCGCGGATCTCGAGGATCAGCTTCATCCGCACCTGGGTGTCGATGTTGGAGAAGGGCTCGTCCAGCAGCATCAGGCGCGGCTTGCACACCAGGGCGCGGGCGATGGCCACCCGCTGCTGCTGGCCGCCGGAGAGCTGATGGGGATAGCGCTCCCCCAATCCCTGCAGGTTGACCAGCGCCAGCGCCTCTTCCACCTGTTGCTGGCGGCTGCCGCGATCCTGCCCGGTCAGGCCGAAGCCGACGTTCTCGGCCACCGTCAGGTGAGGAAAGAGAGCGTAATCCTGGAAGATCATGCCGATATGGCGGGCCTCCGGCGGCACACTCACGCCGGGGGCATCGAGCAGGGTCTCTCCCAGCCGGATCTCCCCCTGGGCCAAGGGCAGCAGACCGGCCACCGCCTTGAGCAGCGTGGTCTTGCCACAGCCGCTGGCCCCCAGCAGACAGACAATCTCGTTGTCGGCCACCTGCAGGGAGAGCTGCTCCAGCACGGGGCGGCCATTGTAGTGACAGCTGACCTTCTCGATATTCAGGCAGGACAAGGTTCTTTTCCTCTCGCGTAGTGATGCCGGACGGGGCCGCTCAATGGCCTGGACCATCCAGGGTGCGGTTGATCCACAGCAGGGGAATCAGCCCCACCAGCACGATGACGATGGCACCGAGCGCCCCCCGCTCCAGCATCTCGTCCGAGACGAACTGATAGACGTGGGTCGCCAGGGTTTCGAAGTTGAACGGCCGCAGCAGCAGGGCGGCGGGCAGCTCCTTCATGGATTCGATGAACACCAGCATGGCGCCGGCAAAGAGGCCGCGCCGTACCAGCGGCAGGTGAATGCGACGCAGCATGCCGCCCGCCCCCTGCCCCAGAGAGCGGGCCGCCATGTCGAGGCTGGGGGAGATCTTGCTCATGCTGCTCTCCACCGACCCGATGGCGATGGCCACGAAGCGCACCAGATAGCCGAACACGATGGCGGTGAGGGTGCCGGTCAGGAGCAGACCGGGGCCCGGCATCCCGAGCCACTCGGCCAGATCGTTGATGCCAAAATCAAGGGCCGTGAGCGGCACCAGCACGCCGATGGCCAGCACGGTCCCCGGCATGGCATAGCCCATGGCGGCGAGGCGCAGGGGCAGCAGGCTGCGAGTCCCCCCATCGAGGCGACGGAAGAAGCCGAGTAGCAGGGCAATGGCCATGGCCAGCAGGGCGGTCAGGGCCGAGATGGCGAGGCTGTTGCCCGCAAAGCGCACGAATTCGGGCGTCCACGACAGCGCGAAGTAACGCACCCCGTAATCGAGCAGGATGACGAACGGCAGGGCGAACCCCGCCAGCACCAGGCCCCAGCACCAGAGCCCGGCCAGCACGCCCCTCAGGCCCCCGAGGGGGTAACGCAGGGGCTGCTCGAAGCCCATGGACTTCTGGAACACCTGCTGGCGCTGGCGGGAGCGGCGCTCCAGCGCGATGAGCAGCACCACCGCCAGCAGCATCAGACAGGAGAGCTTGGCGGCGGTCGCCAGGCTGCCGTAGCCGAGCCAGGTGTCGTAGATGGCGGTGGTCAGGGTGTTGATGGCAAAGAAGTGGACGGTGGCAAAGTCCGCCAGAGTTTCCATCGCGACCAGAGATGCCCCCACCATGATGGCCGGGCGGGCCAGGGGGAGGCTCAGGCGGCGAAAGCTCTGCCAGGGGGTGCAGCCGAGCAGACGGCTGGAGTGAATGAGGCTGACCGACTGCTCCAGGAAGGAGGCCCGTGCCAGCAGATAGACATAGGGGAAGAGCACCAGCGCCAGCACCCAGGCGGCGCCCCCGAGGGAGCGAATGGCCGGGAACCAGTAGTCGGCAGGTCCCTGCCAGCCAAACAGGGCACGCAGCCCCGCCTGCAGCGGGCCCGAGTAGTCGAGCAGGTCGGTATAGACGTAGGCAACGATATAGGAGGGCATCGCCATGGGCAGCATCAGCGCCCATTGCAGGGCGCGGCGCCCCGGCACCTCGCACATGGCCACCAGCCAGGCGGTGGGCACCCCGAACAGCAGGCTGAGGCAGACCACCCCCAGCACCAGACCGGACGTGCTTCGCAGATAGTCGGGCAGTACGGTATCGGCGAGGTGGGCAAACAGTTCCCCATCAGCCGAGAAGGCGGAGAAGACCAGGGCGAGTACCGGCAAACCCAGCAGCAGGGCGGTGACCCAGCTGCCGGCAATCCATCCAAAATGTTTCATGAGTCCACAGAAGTTGATGGGGCCGTTGGCCCCATCTGATTACAAGTCGAATTTCACTTCATCCAGCAGTTGCAAGGCGTCCTTGCGGTGCTTGGCATAATCGCTGACCGGCATAGGGTCAGACTTGAACGTGCCCCAGGATTTGACCATGGCAGAAGGCTCGACCCCCGCCTTGACCGGGTACTCGGCATTCACATCCGCATACATGTGCTGGGCGGTATCCCCGGAGAGGAACTCCATCAGCTTCTGTGCTGCGTCCTTGTTCTTGGCATACTTGGTCATGGCCACGCCGCTCACGTTGACGTGGGCACCGCGATCACCCTGGTTCGGGAAGTTGATTTCCACCGCGTCGGCCCAGGACTTCTGCGCCGGGTCCTTCAACATGGCACCCAGGTAATAGCTGTTGCCCAGGGAGACATCACAGATGCCGTCCTTGATCGCCTTGACCTGATCACGGTCGTTGCCCTGGGGCTTGCGCGCCAGGTTGGCCTTGACCCCTTCCAGCCAGGTCTTGGTATCCGCCATGCCGTGATGGGCAATCATGGACGAAACCAGCGCCACATTGTACTCGTGCTTGCCGCTACGGGTACAAATTTTTCCTTTGAATTCAGGCTTGACCAGATCTTCGTAGCGGATGGTGTCGAGCTTGCCGAGACGCTCCTTGCTGGAGTAGATGGCACGCACCCGGGTGGTCAGGGCGAACCAGCGGTTGTCCGGATCGCGATAGATGGAGGGGATGTTCTCCTGCAGCGTCTTGCTGTCCACCGGCTGCACCAGGTCCTTGTCCACCAGCTCGGTCAGACGGCTGATGTCCACGGTCAGCATCAGATCGGCCGGAGAGAGCTTGCCTTCCCGTTCCAGACGCTCGTTCAGCCCCTCTTTGGCAAACACCACATTGACCTTGATCCCGGTCTCCTTCTCGAACTGCTGGATGATGGGCTTGATCAGCTCATCCTGACGGTTCGAATAGACGTTTACCTCCTGGGCGGCGAACGCCGACTGGGCGACAAGCGTGGAGAAAGCCAGTGCCAACATCTTCATTTTCATCATCCGTTCCTTGTCTGCGTAAAGAGTGATAACCATTTTCGTTTGCATTCTGCATGAATCGGGAGGAGAGGATCAAGGCGGTTTGCTGGGTTGGAACGATCTATTTAATCAGCGGCCAAACAAAAAGACCGGATGGAATCCCATCCGGTCTTTCGACGACCACCCATTCACACTGTCGGCAGAACCTGCCCGGACCTTTGCCCGACCCGGCCGGGCAAAGGAGCGTACTCAGAGCGCCTCGTCGTCGCTCTCACCAGTACGAATACGCACCGCTTGCAGCAGGTCATAGACGAAAATCTTGCCGTCACCGATCTTGCCGGTATAGGCCGCCTTGCAGATGGCCTCGATCACCCCTTCGACGTTCTCGTCTGCGGTGGCGATCTCCAGCTTCACCTTCGGCAGAAAGTCGACCTGGTACTCGGCCCCCCGGTATAATTCGGTGTGCCCCTTCTGGCGACCAAAACCCTTCACTTCGGAGACGGTCAGGCCTTCCACCCCCAGGTTGGCGATGGCCTCGCGCACGTCGTCCAACTTGAAAGGTTTGATAATCGCAGTAATCAGCTTCATCTGGTTGCTCCCAATCCATGGTATGTCACGAATGGGTCATCAATTCTTGTGCCAAGTATTTTTATCGTTTATTTTCATATAGATAGATATGACACTCTGAGCCAGAAAGGCTCAGGATCACCAAGGAAGCGCATCTCGCCCCATAATGAGGCACCAAGCTGCACCAGACTCCCTTGATGCACCAAATGAGAGCATCACCCCATGTTAGTCATCTCCAACAGCGTGATCATCCCCTGGCATGAATTGCAATTCCAGACCATGCGGGCCCAGGGCAATGGCGGGCAGCACGTCAACAAGACCGACTCCGCCGTCTGGCTGCGCTTCGATTATCGCGACTCCCCCAGCCTGCCGCCGCTCTACAAGGAGGGACTGGAGCGGCTCAGCGACAGCCGGGTTCACGACGGCTTCATCCAGATCAGGGTCGAGACCCATCGCAGCCAGGACATGAATCGCAAGGAGGCCATGAGCCGCCTGACCGAGCTGCTGAAAAAAGCCGCGTGGCGCCCCAAGGCCCGCCACGCCACCAAGCCGACCCGCAGCTCCCAACGCAAGCGGGTCGATGCCAAGAAACGCAAGGGAGAGATCAAATCCACCCGCGGCAAGCCCGTGCTGGAGTGACCTGCCACAACCCCGAGGACAAGAGAATGCAGTACAGCTTTTGTGAATGTGCCAAGGGGCCCCTGCTCATCGCCATCGATGGGGCCGGGCTGCGCCACGTGGAATTCATGCAAGGGGAGCGTCCCGTCCTGCCGCAACCGGAGTGGCAGCGGGATGATGCCGCCCTGGCCCCCTTCGTCGAGCAGTTTGCCGCCTACTTTGCCGGCCGACTGCGGCGCTTCGATCTCCCCCTGGCCGCCACGGGCACACCATTCCAGCAGGCCGTATGGCGGGCGTTGTGCGACATTCCCTACGGCGAGACCGTCAGCTACCTCCAGATTGCAGAGGCCATCGGCAACCCCAGGGCCGTGCGGGCGGTGGGCGCCGCCAACGGCCGCAATCCCCTCAGCATCATAGTGCCCTGCCACAGGGTCATAGGGCGCAGCGGTGAACTGACCGGCTACGGGGGAGGCATCCCCATCAAGCGCTGGTTGCTGGCACTGGAGCAGGAAACCGCAGACCACTTCGCGCTGACCCCATGAAAGGGCGCGCCTCCTGTCAAATGCGGGTTGCGGGTGCAGGCACCACAGACCACAGGCCACCCGCGCGGATCCTCTGACGAGCGGCATCTCCATCACATACGAGTTGCTGGTCCCAATAGCAGACCGCGTTGCACTGCTCATGACGGGCAACACCCCAATCACATGCTGGTTGCTTGCCATCTTGCAGCATGGTTACGTGATGCGTTGAGCAGGCATCGGGATAATATTCCGACGGAACCGCCCCATGGCAGGAGCATGCCCACCGCCCCGATTCATCTTTCCTTTGAGCTGCACAACAAAATAAATCACTGATTATTTATTTTATTTCAGCATCAATCATTTAAAAATCACATTACAGCAGCATTTTGAAAATGAACACAGTATGAAGAATCGCCTCAGAAGCGCTTCAGAGAGTATCAGGCATCATGGCTTCACACTTGGATGGGACGGCTCATCCCTCATTCAGGTGGCACCCATGTGACGCTTCCAATCTGTCTTTTCCCCGCGCCTCCCCAGAGGCGCTTTTTTTGCCTGCAAGCGGGTGCAAAAAAGCCCGCCGAAGCGGGCAATGACCGGAAGGTGCTGACTTCCAGGGTCTATCAGAGGGCGAGGAACAAGCCTGCCAGGGAGGCGCTCATCAGGTTTGCCAGCACCCCCGCCAGGATGGCGCGCATGCCGTAGCGGGCGATGAAGGACTTGCGCTCCGGCACCATGGCCCCCAGGCCGCCGATGAGGATCGCCATGGAAGAGATGTTGGCGAAACCGCACAGGGCGAAGGTGACGATGGCCTTGCTCGACTCGTTCAGGGTCTGATCCTGCACCAAGGCAATGAAGGCGACGAACTCGTTGATGACGATCTTGGTGCCGATCAGGGCACCGGCCGCCTGGGCCTGATCCCAGGGGACGCCGATGAGCCAGGAGACGGGGGCAAACAGCCAGCCCAGGATGATCTGGAAGCTCAGCTCCAGCCCCACCAGGTCGCCGGCCCAGCCCAGCAGGCCGTTGAGCAGGGCGATCACGCCGACGAAGGCCAGCAGGGTCGCCCCCACGGCGACGGCGATGTTGAGACCCGCCATGGCACCATCGGCGGCCGCTTCAATGACGTTGGTGGCGCGGGGGATCTCCACGTCTTCGTGGTGATCTTCCTCTTGCGCGGCGGGCGGCACCAGGATCTTGGCCATGGCAAGCCCGGCAGGGGCGGACATGAAGGCCGCCGCAATCAGGTATTTCAGCTCGACCCCGATGCTGGCGTAGCCCACCAGGGTGCCGCCGGCTACCGAGGCCAGCCCGCAGCTCATCACCGCAAAGAACTGGGAATCGGACATCCTGGAGAGATAGGGTTTGACCACCAGCGGCGCTTCCACCATGCCGACGAAGATGTTGGCGGTGGCAGAGAGGCTCTCGGCGCGGCCGGTGCCCAGCAATTTCTGCAGGCCGCCGCCGAGCAGGGCGATCACTTTGGGCATCAGGCCGATGTGATAGAGGATGGCGATCAGCGCGGAGAAGAAGATGATCACCGGCAGCACGTTGAAGGCGAAAATGAAGCCCAGCTTGAACTTGGCCAGATCCCCGAACAGGAAGGCAATCCCCTCCTGGCCGTAGCCGATTACGCTGCTGACGCTCTCGCTGACACCGTTCAAGACCTGCTGACCGGCGGGCAGCCAGAGCACCAGGGCGGCGAAGAGCACTTGCAGGCAGAGGGCAAAGCCCACTGTTCGCAACGGGATACGACGACGATTATCAGAGCAGAGTGCGGCCAGGGCCAGGATGCTCAGGATACCAAGCAGGGCAATCATGGGGATTCCATCCAGTGAGGCTGAAGATGGGCGCGGATTCTGCTCCCCTCCCCTCACCGCCGCAACCCTGCCGGGTTACAACCCTGTTAGCAAAAACGTTTGCACGATATCGGTTGCGCCAACTGACTGATTTGACACAACTTTGAAACCGCACTCACGCCAGTGTTCTTGTATGGAAACGATTATTCCTCGGTGCCGGACAATTTCCCCCCGAGCCAGGGTGCGAGTCGCTGCGCCCAGTAGGGCCCGGGTCCGAAGCTCTCCTTGAGGAAGTCGATGAACAACCGGATCTTGGGATCCAGATGCTCTCGCCTGGCATAGACGGCGTGCACCGCCATCTTCTGGTTCGGTTGCCACTGGGGCAGCAGAGGGATGAGCTGACCAGATTGCAGCTCCTTGTCCAGCAGGTAGTTGGCCACATAGGCGATGCCGAGCCCGGCCAGGGCGGCGTCACGCACCGCTTCCGCCAGATCCACCCGATAGTTGCCCGCCACCTGCACCGTCTGGCGCTCCTTGCCCTGGCGAAATGACCACTCGTGGTAGCGCCGCTCCCGGCTCTGGTAGGTGATGCAATTGTGATGGCCCAGATCCCTGGGGTGCAGTGGTGTGCCGTGACTCAGCAGATAATCCGGCGAGGCCACCAGCACGAAACCGATGTCTGCCAGTCGCTGCCCTACCAGGGACTCGGGTTTGTCCTCGTAGGTGGTGATCCAGAGATCCAGCCCCTCATCCACCAGATTGGTGCGGTGATCGAACAGGGACACCTCCAGCTCCAGATCCGGATAACGTGCCTGAAACGCCTTGAGGCGCGGGATCACGTGCAACCGCCCGAAGGATTGACCAACCCCCAGATGGAGCACGCCGCTCACCTTGCCACGGCGCTCCGCCACCATGGATTCCGCCTCCAGTGCCACCGCTACCAGAGCGCGGCAGTGGCGGGCATACTCCTGACCCAGTTCGGTGAGCCCGAAACGGCGGGTAGTGCGCTGTACCAGCTGGGCGCCGAGCGCGGTTTCCAGCAGGGCGAGCTGCTTGCTGATGTGGGATTTGGAGACCCCGAGGCGGCGCGCAGCCGCCGAGATGCCCTGTTCACGAACCAGGGCATCGAAGATCACCATTTGGGGAAGACGTTGCAGCACGGTGTCACCGGAGTGGATGGCGGGGCTGCATTATTCCAGAGTGGCCCGCCATGGGGTAGGGTCAGTGCCCCAGGGCATCGATGATCTGCTGTTTGAGAGGATCATCCGACGGATTCTGGTTGGCGCCATAGCTCGCAATCAGCTTGCCGTCCCGCCCGACCAGGTACTTGTGGAAGTTCCAGTTGGGCGCATCACCGTCGGCAGCCGCGGCCAGCCCCTTGAACAGCGGCACTGCATCCGAACCCCGCACCGCCACCCGGTTGAACATGGGGAAGGTCACCCCGTAGTCCCGGCGGCACACCTCGGCGGTTTTGTTCTCGTTGCCCGCCTCCTGCCAGAAATCGTTGGAGGGGAAGCCCAACACCATCAGTCCCTTCTCCTTGTAGCCCTGATAGAGGGCTTCCAGATCCCGGAACTGACCGCTGTAACCACAGTAGGAGGCGGTGTTGACCACCAGCACCACCTTGCCTTCGGTCAACTGGCAGAGGTTGTGGCGCTGGGTGCTGTTGAGCTCCCGCATCTCCACGTTGAAGTAATCGGGGCAGGCGGCAGAGACCGCGCCCGAGCCGAGCATCAGCAGCAGGGTGAACCATTTCATCGACGTGACTCCCATTGTTTTGTCCATCATACGCAAGACCCTGGAATCTGGTTCAGGGATCAGTGCAGGGGGATCCCGGTCAGCCAGCCGTGTCCCCAGAAGATAAGCAGAGCCGTGAGGGCCAGCCCCGCCCCCAGACTGATCCCCGTCCCCTGCCAGGTGGCGGCGGCACGGGGGTGACGACCCCACTCCCGCATCGAAATCCAGACGATGCTGATGAGTGTCCAGAGACCGAGCCCGCCAAACAGCACCAGGGAGCGCGCCTCGCTGTTTACCGCCAGATGGGCCCCCGACCAGAGCAGCACCCCGAGCAGCTGGGGATGCACCAGCCAACGGCGGAAATGGTTGGCCACCTGCCCCGCGCACAGCAGGACAAGGGCGATCGGCATGATCCCCATCACCAGGGTGGGCCCCCAGACAGGCAGAAAATAGAGAGGCATGGGGCTGGCACTGCGCCAGCCTGCGAGGATGCAGCCGATGGCGACGAACACCAGCAGCGAGAAGAGCCCCTTGTAGCGGTTCTCCCCCAGCCGAGCCCGCAGACGGGCGCGGTGCTGTGCCGCAAAACAGGGGTAAAGATGAGTCAGGGTGAACAACACCACCCCCAGGGTCAGCAGGATCATGGCTCGCACCTCGCATATTGCCCCCCGGAATGGGAAGCCCTCCCTCAGGCGGGCCTTGTTTCTCGTGGCTCCCTCACTGTCGGGAGATCACTATGCCGCAAAGCCCCTTGTCAGAATACAAAAACCATATGAAAGACAGCAGGATAATAAAAAAAGCCGACCCAAGGATCGGCAAGTGCGTCAGAGGTGCCACGCCGGGCCGCTCACTCTGCTGCACGGGGCAGGGTCAGGCCGATGCACCGCATCGGCCAGGAGAGAGGGTCATTTGCGCAGCAGGTAGAGAGCCGCCACGTTGCGGGCCGTGAGCTGCAGGTTGGTGGTGGCGGTGGCCAGCGCCTCCGGCAGGGACATGGCCCGATTGACCACGGCGAACACCGCATCCAGCCCGTGCTCGTGCACCACGCCGCAGTCATCGGTGAGGCATCCGGCGATGCCGATCACCGGCTTACCGAACTGCTTGGCACAGCGAGCCACCCCGATGGGCGTCTTGCCGTGGATGGTCTGGCTGTCGATGCGGCCCTCGCCGGTGATGACCAGATCCGCATCGGCCACCGCCTTAGCCAGATTCAGCGCCTCGATGACGATCCGGATGCCGGGTTTGAGCTCGGCGCCGAGCAGCCCCACCAGGGCTGCCCCCATGCCGCCTGCGGCCCCCGTTCCCGGGATCTCCTTCACCTGCTTGCCGAGCGCCTGCTCGATACAGTCCGCGTAACGGGCCAGATTGGCATCCAGCTCGGCCACCATCTCGGGAGTTGCCCCCTTCTGCGGACCGAACACGGCGGACGCCCCTTTCGGGCCGCACAGCGGATTGTCCACGTCGCAGGCCACCTCGATGGTGAGTCCGGTCAGACGTGGATCCAGCCCGCTCAGGTCGATGGTGGCCAGCTCGGCCAGACCGGCACCGCCCGGCGCAATGGGGGTACCATCTGCTTTCAGGAGCTTGCCGCCGAGTGCCTGGATCATGCCGGCACCGCCATCATTGGTGGCGCTGCCGCCGATGCCGAGGATGAGGTGGTTCACCCCCATCTCCAGCGCGGCCAGGATCAGCTCCCCGGTGCCGACACTGGAGGTGAGCCGCGGATTGCGCAGCTCGGGCGCCACCAGATGGAGGCCGGAGGCCGCCGCCATCTCGATGACGGCGCGCTTGCCATCCCCCAGCAGGCCCACGAAGCCCTGTACCCTGTTGCCGAGGGGGGCGGTCACCTCGACCGGCAGGATGCGACCACCGGTGGCATCCACCAGAGACTGCACCGTCCCCTCGCCGCCATCGGCCATGGGCAGCTTGACGTAGGTGGCATCCGGCAGCACCTGCTTGAAACCGGCCTCGATGGCATCGGCCACCGCCATGGCGCTCAGGCTCTCCTTGAATGAATCGGGGGCGATCACAATTTTCATATCAGTTCCTTAGGCGAGGCCAAACACGCCAAACATCAGGGTGGAGACAACGGCGATGGTCAGACCGACCGCGGTTTCGTAGGGGATGAGCTTGAGTCGCTCGCCGACGCCCATGTGGACGCTGCCGCCGGTGGCATGGAAGAAGGAGCCGTGGGGCATGTGGTCAAACACAGTGGCGCCGGCGTGGATCATGGCGGCCCCTGCCAGGCTGCTGATCCCCAGTTCAATCAGAGTGGCGCTGAACACGTTGGAGGCCACCACGGTCCCGGCCGTGGTCGAGGCGGTCGCCAGCGACATCAGGGCACCGGAGATGGGGGCCAGCAGATAGGAGGGCAGACCGGAAGCGGTCAGGCCGCTGATGAGCACATCTTTCAGGCCGGAGTTGGCGATGATGCCCGCCAGGGTCCCCGTCCCCAGCAGCATGATGGCCACCGGCGCCATGCGGGCCAGGCCCGAGACAGCAAACTGGTTCACCTTGGTGAACTTGCCCATCATCAGGACACCGACCAGGCCGCCGAGGGGCAGCGCAATGAGCGGGTCCACCACGATACCGGCGATGGGACGCAGGGCCAGCAGCAGGATGGCGACCAGGGGCGCACTGATGGCGGCGGCAAAGCCGGGCAACTTGGCACCGTCAAAGCTCACCACCTCGTCGGCGGCCACCTTGCTGCCCCGGTTGTTGAGGCGCTTGGCGAGCCAGTAGGCCATCACCAGACCGAACAGGCCGGGAATGATGCCCGCCGCCATCACCGATGTGAGAGGCAGGTGGAAGGCATCGGCTGCCGCGATGGCGTTGGGGTTGGGAGACATGACGTTGCCCGCCTTGCCACCGCCTATCATCGCCAGCAGGATGGCCGCCTTGGAGAGATCGGCACGGCGGGCGATGGCCAGCGCAATGGGGGCGACCGTGATGACGGCCACGTCCACGAAGACGCCGACCGCGGTCAGGATCAGGGTGGCCAGCGCCAGGGCCAGCAGGGCGCGGGTTTCGCCGAGTTTCTTGACGATGGTCTCGGCGATGGTGGTGGCGGCGCCCGATTCGATAAGCACCCCGGCCAGCACACCCGCCGCCAGGATCCGCATCACTGCCGTGGTGATCCCCTGGGCGCCGCCGATCATCAGGGCGACGGTCTGGGTCAGGTCGGCGCCACCGATCAGGCCACCGGCCAGTGCACCGACAATCATGCCGTAAGCGGGCGGCACCTTCTTCAGGATGAGGAAGATGGCGATGGAAAGCGCGGCGAGCGCGCCGAGCGCGGAGACTGGGATCATGACGGGCACCTTGTTGTTGTAATGAATGGCGCCATTATGGGGATCCCCGCCTGGAATGCTTTGGCCATAAAACCAAAAAAAGCATTTACCGGCCTTGTATTTTTGTTGGAAAAGACAAATCAGCTATCGAGACTGAGCCCGAGATAGAGCAGAAATTTGTCATCTAACTTATTGAAATTCAAACCGGTTATCTGCTCTATCCGGGTCAGTCGATAACGCAGGGTGTTGGGGTGAATGAACAGGGCTTCGGCACAGGGATGCAGATCACAATCCTGCAAGAAATATTGGCGCAGCGTCTTTTGCAGCGTTCCCTTTGTGTCCTCCTGCGCCAGCTTTTGCAGCGGAGCCCGCAGCTGATCCGCCTGCCAAGAGTCCGCCAGGGTGCCGAGCAGCACTGAGAGCCGGTAATCCTCGAAGAAATAGACCTGCTTGCGGGGCGACTGGCGCATGCCACGGCGCAAGGTGTCTCGCGCCGTCTGGTAGGAGAGCGCCAGCCCGGGGATGCCGGCGAAGTAATCACCCACCCCGATGCGAACCTTGAAATGGGGAATACGGGAGAGCAGCTGCCGGATCCGGCTGCGCTCCTGCGCCGACTGCCAGACGCCGTCGCTGAGCTGGGCGGGTTTGAGTACCACTATCTCGTCCAGGCCGTTGATGGCCACCAGGTTGTCCCGCTCCGGGTTTTCCAGCAGGTGAACCAGCTCCCTCACCTGGGCGGGCTCGGCCTCCTCCAGCGCCAGCACGGCCACCACCCGGGGCTGGGCGAGATCCAGCTCGAGGAAGCGGGCCACCTGTTGCAATTGATCGGCCCGCCCTTCGCCGCGAATGAGCTGCAACACCAGCTCCTCCTTGTGGCGCTTGTCCCACTGCAACTGCTCGGTGAGCGCCGCCTGTTCCAGGATGAGCTCGGCGGTCATGCGCACCAGCTCGGCGTAAGCACGCACGATGTCCGGATCCCCAGAGATGCCGATGACACCGAGCAGCTCCCCCTGATAGGCGATGGGCAGGTTGATGCCGGGCCTCACCCCCTTGAGCTCCCGGGCGGTGGCCTCGCTTATCTCCACCACCCGGTTCTCGGTCAGGGCCAGCACGGCCCCCTCGTGGCGCTGGTGCAGCCGCTCCGGATTGCCGGACGCAATGATGAGTCCCCGCTCATCCATGACGTTGACCGAGAACGAGAGGATCTTCATCGCCCGGCTGACTATCTGATGCGCGAGCGCGTCGTTGAGCTGCATTGCCTCTCCATACCATTCGTTGACAGGGTCCCCGGCGTGCGCCATCACCGGGATCACCCGTTAAAGATCCCACATCATCAAGACAAGCGCGGGGGGGATCGCTAGAATAGGCCACTTTACGCTATCAGTGCCCCACCATGGATCAAGGATCCGGCATCATGCCGCTTTGCGCCGTGGTGGTTTCACCCTCCGATATGGACTCCGCTATGGATTATGAATTTCGCCGCGACCCGTTCGGTGGCTATCGCGCCCGGTTCTCCATGGGCCATGAAGCCATCGGCCAGTGGTTGATCGACGAGGTGGGCAAGGACGAGGAGAAGCTCGACGAGCTGTTCGCCATCATCGACCAGCTCTCCAGCCGGGCCCGCACCGAATACCGGCTGCTGGGGGGCGACTACTCCCTGCTGCTGACCCACGAGGAAGCCGAGGTGAAGGCCAATGTCCTCAATATCGAGCAGGACGAGGATCTCGACGATCTCGCCTACTACGATGATGAACAGCTGGCCATGTGCGGGCTGGAAGATTTTGCCCAGGTACTCGGCTCCTGGCGCGCCTTTATCCGCAACGAGGATATGGGCTGATTACCCCCATTCGGGCGAGCATGCCCCTTGCAACCCAACAGGATTGACTATGTCCATTTACGATTTTGATGACGAACTGCCGGAAGACGAGCTGGATCAACCGAAGAAACCCGCCCAGCCCAAGAAGAAGGGCAAGCAGGTGCTGAACACCCAGGTCAACCTGAGCCCGCGCGATGCCAGCCGCCTGAACGGCATGCACGTCGAGGCCATCACCACCCTGGATGACGTCAGTCTGCCGAAGAACGTCATCTTCAAGGCCGGTCTCATCGCCCTGGGCGAGCTGGAAGCCAGCAAACGCGCCGACATCATCGCCCGGGTCATCGCCGAGTCCGGTCGCTGATACGGGAAGGCCATCGCCTCTCTCGGTGACATCTTGCCGCCGCCCAAGCCGGAGCCCAGCTCCGGCTTTTCATTGTGCGTCTTCTGCCGGCCAGTCCCTTTTCCTTGAACCAGACCATGGGGATCGTTAAGGTGCGCCCTTCATTCATACAAGGAGACTCGATGTTACCACTCCCCGATATTCTCATCTGGCTCGTCCTGGGGCTGGCCGTACTCTGCTGCCTCGCCCGCCGGACCAGGCCGGGCATGCTCCTGTTGGGACTTGCCCTGCTTACCGCCCTCTGGCTTGAGCGACTCGCGCCCCTCGCCGCTCTTGTCAGCCTCGCCGGTCTGCTGCTGGCCTGGCGTACCCCCACCCTGCCTCCACCCTGGCGCGGCGTCGCACTGACGCTGGTCCTGCTGTGGTCCCTCGCCCTGACGCTGCATCTGGTGCCCGGCTTTGACAATCTCAGGGTACTCGACAAGGTACAGGCGGGCCCGGCCAGCGTGCCCTTCACCCTCTACTTCAATCTGGACAAGCCGCTCATTTTCTTCGCCCTGCTGCTGGCCGTCCCCGGCCTGCTCGGCCCGGGTGGAACGATGCGCTGGCGGCCGCTGGCCCTGCTCATCCTGCCGCTCGCTGCCCTGCTCATCACCGCCTGGCAACTGGGCGCCCTCAAACCCGAAGCGGGACTGCCCCACTGGTGGTGGCTGTTCGCGTTCAACAACCTGCTGTTCACCTGTGTGGCGGAAGAAGCGCTGTTCCGGGGATGCATCCAGCAAGGGGTGGCAAGCCGAAGCACGCCCTGGGCAGGTCTCCTGGTCGCCAGCCTGCTGTTCGGCGCAGCCCATCTTGCCGGTGGCCCGTTGCTGGTGTTGTTCGCCGCGCTGGCGGGGGCCTGCTATGGCCTGGCGTTCCAGCTGAGCGGGCGCCTCAGTGTCGCCATCCTGCTCCACTTCCTGTTCAACTTCGCCCACCTGGCCCTGTTTACCTATCCCCTGGCCAGCCACTGACGTCGAGCACAGGTTCACCGGGCAAAAAAATGCCCCGCCCCCGTGGGGGCAGGGCATCTGCATTCACCCTGCAATCTAGTCGACGTAGAAGGTCTGCTGGAAGGTCAGCGTCTGCTGCTGCCCCTCCCCCATGATCTTCAGGGTGAACTGGTAGGTGTCCTCATTGCGATAGGGCAGCACTGCCAGGTAATAGATGGCATTCCCCTCTTTCACCTCCTGAAAATTCAGGGGGCGAAGGGTGCCGGTCAGATTGCGGGCTTCGCCGCGGATCCCCACCGCCTGTGCCGCCCCCTGCTTGTTCTGCACCGCGATATTGACGATGCCGTTATAGCGGCTGCGCTCCAGGCCATAGGTCCTGGCTACCTCGGGGGTGAGGAAGCTGGAGTTGAACGCGCTGTAGTGCACTTTCCAGGGGCCCAGCTCCTGCATCTGCTCAGCCCGCAGCGGCAGCGTCATCAGGAGTGCCAGCAGGCAACTCATCCAGGCTGTTTTCATGATGTCATCCCTCTCGTATCAACCCTGATTATCGAGCAGAGCGGCAATCTCGGCGGGGATCTGCTTTGGCGCGTCGATGGCGACCGTCTTGTGCCGACCCAGCTCCCCCCGCAGGATGCGAACCTGCCCCTTGGCCACCTTGCACTGCTTGGCCAGGTACTTGATCAGGTGACTGTTGGCCTGACCATCCACCGGCGGCGCCGTGATGGCCACTTTCAACTCATCACCGTGCAATCCGATGATCTGATCCCGGCTCGCCTTGGGCTGGATCATCAGATGCAACACCAGCTCGTCCCCTTCCAGCAGGACGGCGGGCATCAGATCATCCACCACAACTGGCCGAACAGATCCCCCATCAGGTAGTTGATGGCCTGCAGCGCGATGAAGGCGACCAGCACGGAGAGATCCAGCCCGCCCAGTGCAGGCAGGATGCGGCGAATGGGGGCCAAGAAGGGTTCAGTGAGCTGGTGCATCACGTATTCAATGGGGTTGCGACCCTGGCTGACCCAGCTCAGGATGGCGCGGATCAGCAGGATCCAGAAGATCATGGAACCCGCTTTCTTCAACACGGTGAGCGTCGCAAACAGACAGAGAGTGAGCCAGTCCGCCTGCAGCACATTCATGCTCTTGAGCAGGACCAACTTGCCAACGGCGATCAGCAGCGCCAGCAGCACAGAGGCCATGTCCAGCCCGCCAAAACCCGGGATGACGCGGCGCAGGGGCACCACCAGCGGGTTGGTCAGCTTGACCACCATCTGGCTCATGGGATTGTAGAAGTCGGCCCGCGCCCACTGCAGCCAGACCCGCAGCAGCACCACCATGAGGTAGAGATCAAAGACAGTGTTAATCAAAAAGTAAGCCGTGTTCATCCGGGCTCCTTGCTAAAAGGGATTCAGAAAAGGGTTTCCATTTCGCCGGCCCGGGTAACGGCCGCCTGCATGGCTCTTGCGGTCAGCGGCATCAGCCCCTGCTCCTGGAATGTCTTGACGGCCTCGGCCGTGGTCCCGCCCTTGCTGGTCACCTGCTCGCGCAGGGTCTGCAGCGACAGCTCGGGATTCTGCTCCACCATGGCGGCCGCCCCCAGGGCGGTTTGCTGCACCAGCAGGCGGGCCTGCTCTGGCGTAAAGCCCATGGCCTCGGCCTCCTCGGCAATCGCTTGCATGAACAGGAAGAAGTAGGCCGGGGCACTGCCCGCCGCCGCGATGACGCCGTTGATACTGGCCTCCTCATCCACCCAGAGGGTCTTGCCCACGGATTGCATCATCTGTTCGGCCATCGCCCTATCGGCCTGCCCGATGGCGGGCGGTGCATAGAGCCCGGTCATCCCCAGCCCCAGCAAGGAGGGGGTGTTGGGCATGGTGCGAATGATGCGATCGTGACCGCCTGCCATCTCCTGCAAGCGCGCGACGCGAATGCCGGCAGCGATGGAGATGAGCAACTTGCCATCCAGCGAGCCAAGCTCGGCCACCAGCGCCGTCAGCATGCCCGCCATCAGCTGGGGCTTGACCGCCAGCACGATCACCTCGGCCTCCCGGGCCGCATCGGCGTTATCCTGGGTGATACGGATGCCGAACTGGCTGGCCAGTTCGTCCAGCTTGGGGCGGCTGGGATTGGCGGCGATGATACGCTCTGCCGGGTAGCCCGCCTGGATGAGGCCGGCAATGATACTGCGGCTCATGTTGCCTGCCCCGATGAAGGCGAGGGTTCTCTGCTGCATCAAACACTCCTGTTACTGACATCGCAGCGGATGCCGACCCAGCCTGTGCGGGCTGACAGCATCACACGCGCCTGTTTACCTGAAAAAAAAGCACGACCGGGAGTGTTTCTCGCCCCGGCTCTTGCTCATGAATAGTCGCGGGCCCCGAAGATGGCGGTCCCGACCCGCACCATGGTACTGCCATGGGCAATGGCCGGCTCGAGATCCTCGGTCATCCCCATCGAAAGGGTGTCGACGCTCGGGTATTGTTGCGCAAGCTCGGTGAACAGAGCCTGCATGCGCGCCATCTGGGCCGCGAGCACCCCCTCGTCGCGGGTATGCTCGGGGATGGCCATCAGGCCGCGTAACCGCAGCCGCTCGCTTTGGGCCACCAGAGAGGCCAGGCGGAAAATCTCTTGCTCCGACGTACCGGATTTGCTGGTCTCTCCGCTAATATTGATTTGCAGACAGATATTTAGCGGCGCGAGCCCACCCGGTCTCTGATTGTTGAGGCGTTCGATGAGCTTGTCGCGATCGACACTTTGAACCCAGTCGAACCGCTCCGCCACCAGCTTGGACTTGTTCGATTGCAGCGGGCCGATAAAGTGCCACTCTATGTCTGTACAGGCGTTCTGCTCGCGCAAGGCATCAATCTTGAGCGCGGCCTCCTGGGCGTAGGATTCGCCAAAGCGCCGCTGACCGGCGGCATAGGCAGCCTGAATGTCCCCCAGCGGCTTGGTTTTGCTGACAGCAAGCAACTGGATGTGATCTGGGCTGCGGCCAACACGCCGGGCAGCCTCTACAATACGTTCCTTTACCTGAAGCAGGTGCTGGGCAATCTGGCTCATATTTCGTTCGTAATCTTGTGATGGGAGAATAACAAATCTATGGATATCACAGAGTTATTGGCATTCAGTGTAAAGCATAAGGCCTCGGATCTACACCTCTCGGCCGGGGTCCCCCCGATGATCAGGGTTGATGGGGAGGTTCGCAAGATCAATTTGCCCGCCCTGGATCACCGGGAAGTCCATGCCCTCATTTACGACATCATGAATGACCACCAGCGCAAGGAGCTGGAGGAGAACTTCGAGGTGGACTTCTCCTTCGAAGTGCCCGGCATGGCACGCTTTCGGGTCAATGCCTTCCAGCAGGCGCGCGGCTCGGGCGCCGTGTTTCGTACCATCCCGAGCACCGTTCTGACCCTGGACGATCTGGGGGCGCCGGAGATATTTCGCAAGATAGCGGAGTACCCTCGCGGCCTGGTGCTGGTGACTGGACCCACCGGTTCGGGCAAATCCACCACCCTGGCCGCCATGGTCGATTACATCAATGACAACTTCCACCACCACATCCTCACCATCGAGGATCCCATCGAATTCGTGCACGAGAACAAGCGCTGCCTGGTGAACCAGCGGGAAGTACACCGCGACACCAAGAGCTTCAGCAACGCCCTGCGCTCGGCCCTGCGGGAAGACCCGGATATCATCCTGGTAGGTGAAATGCGGGACCTCGAAACCATCCGCCTCGCCATGACCGCCGCCGAAACCGGTCACCTGGTGTTTGGCACCCTGCACACCTCCTCGGCTGCCAAGACCATCGACCGCATCATCGACGTCTTCCCCGGCTCGGAGAAGGACATGGTGCGATCCATGCTCTCCGAATCCCTGCGGGCGGTCATCTCCCAGACCCTGCTCAAGCGTATCGGTGGCGGCCGGGTGGCGGCCCACGAGATCATGCTGGGGATCCCGGCGGTGCGAAACCTCATCCGGGAAGACAAGGTGGCCCAGCTCTATTCCGTCATCCAGACCGGGATGACCCACGGCATGCAGACCATGGACCAGAGCCTCAAGCAGCTGGTCAACCGGGGGGTCGTCGCCTCCCTCGATGCCAAGGCCAAGGCGGTCGATCCCAATACCATTTAAGCTCGCACACCCAAGGAGTCGCCATGAACATGGATGTTCTGCTCGCCGCACTGGTTGAACAAAAGGGCTCGGATCTCTTCATCACGGTCGATGCCCCCCCGACCCTCAAGGTCAACGGGCGTCTGGTGTCGCTCGGGCCGGCTCCCCTCGACAAGACGACGGCGCTGGCGTTGATCAGAGAAAGCCTGGACGAGACCCACTTCGAGCGCTTCCTGCACACCCGCGAGGCCAACTACGCCATCCAGCGAGGCTCGCTGGGGCGCTTTCGGGTCAGCGCCTTCTGGCAACAGGATATGCCGGGCATGGTGCTGCGCCGCATCGAGACCCGCATCCCCACCTTTGACGAGCTGGTGCTGCCCCCCATCCTGCAGGAGGTCGCCATGGCCAAACGCGGGCTGGTGCTCTTCGTCGGCGCCACTGGCGCCGGCAAGTCCACCACCCAGGCGGCCATGATCGGCTTTCGCAACCAGCACGGTGACGGCCACATCCTGACGGTGGAAGATCCGGTGGAGTTCGTCCATCAGCACGATCGCTGTCTGGTGACCCAGCGGGAGGTGGGGATCGACACCGCATCCTTCGATGTCGCCCTCAAAAACTCCCTGCGCCAGGCCCCGGATGTCATCCTCATTGGTGAAATCCGCTCCCAGGAGACCATGGAGTTCGCCATCCAGTTCGCCGAGACGGGACACCTCTGCCTCGCCACCTTGCACGCCAACAATGCCAACCAGGCGCTGGATCGCATCCTGCATCTGGTCCCCCAGGAGAAGCACCGCCAGTTCCTGTTCGATCTCTCCTTCAACCTGCGCGCCATCGTCGCCCAGCAGCTGCTCCCCTCCGCTCATGGGCAGCGCCGGGTCGCCGCCTTCGAGATCCTGCTCAACACCCCGCTCGTCACCGACATCATCCGCAAGGGAGAGATGCACAGACTCAAGGAGGTGATGACCAAATCCGGCGAGCTCGGCATGCAGACCTTCGATCAGGCGCTGTTCACCCTGTTCTGCGCCGGCCAAATTGGCTACAGTGAGGCCCTTGCCCATGCCGACTCCGCCAACGACCTGCGACTGCTCATCAAGCTGTCGGGTCGCGAGCAGCTGGGCGCAGGCACTCTCGACAACGTGACCCTGGATGAATGAGGGGCGTGCGTCACCGCTAGTAAAGGACCGTTATGCTGATTGTGGTTTCCCCGGCCAAGACGCTGGATTACGAGTCACCCCTGGTGACCTCCCGTTTCACCCAACCCGAACTGCTGGACCACTCCGCAGCACTGATCACCCGGGCTCGTCAACTGAGCCCGGACCAGATCGCCAGCCTGATGAAGATCAGCGACAAGCTCGCCGGCCTCAACGCCGCCCGCTTTGCCGAGTGGCAGCCTGACTTCACGCTGGCCAGCGCCCGCCAGGCGCTGCTGGCCTTCAAGGGGGACGTCTACACCGGTCTGGCCGTAGAAGATTTCAGCGAGGCCGACCTCGACTTCGCCCAGGCCCACCTGCGCATGCTCTCCGGCCTTTATGGCGTACTGCGGCCGCTTGATCTCATGATGCCCTACCGCCTGGAGATGGGGATTAGGCTGGAGAACCCGCGCGGCAAGGACCTCTACCAGTTCTGGGACGACATCATCACTGAGCACCTGAACAAGGCGCTGGCGGCCCAGGGGGACGACGTGCTGATCAACCTCGCCTCCGACGAGTATTTCAAGTCGGTGCGCCCGAAAGCCCTGCAGGGGCGCATCATCACACCGGTGTTCAAGGACGAGAAGAACGGCCAGTTCAAGATCATCAGCTTCTACGCCAAGAAGGCCCGCGGCATGATGGCACGCCACATCATCAAGCATCGGCTCACCCGGGTGGAACAGCTGACCGGTTTCGATGCCGACGGTTACTACTTTGTACCGGAAGAGTCCGACGCCAATACCCTGATGTTCAAGCGCGCTGAAAATTAATTACACATTCAAGGGAACCAAGTCGGAGATCCTCGGGTCTGACTCTGTGAATCCTCTGTTGTAAGCACTTTTTGTTGGCCGACGTCCTTGCGTCGGCTTTTTTCTGCGCCTCTCTCAGGCCACTCCCCAGGCAGCAGACAGCAAAACGGCCATCCTGGGATGGCCGTTTCAACTGTGCTCAGGGGTATTACTTCTTTTTCTTCTTTGCCGACTTCTTGGCATCCTTCGGCTTTTTCTTCTTCACCGGCACCCGCGCTTCCTTGTGTCTGGGGCGCAGCTCATCGATCACCCGGCGCTTGAGGCGCTCCTCGGTGTAGCGTTCGATCTTGGCGACCATGGCCATGTCGTGGGCTTCCACCAGGCTGATGGCGCAGCCACGGTTGCCGGCACGGCCGGTACGACCGATGCGGTGCACATAAACATCCGCGCCGTAGGGCATGTCGTAGTTGATGACATGGCTGACGTTCGGCAGGTCGATGCCGCGGGCGGCCACGTCGGTGGCGATGAGGAAGGGAACCTCCCCTTCGTGGAACTTGCGGATAGACTCGATGCGCTTGGCCTGCTCCATCTCGCCACGGATCCAGGCGCAGGGCACGCCTGCCGCCTGCAACTGGCCGGAAAGCTCCGCCAGTCGCTCACGGGTCTTGACGAAGATAATGGCCTTCTGGGTCTCCGGGTTTTTCAGGATGTGCACCAGCAGAGCCAGCTTGTGGGCGGCATCATCGGCCAGGTGGATCCACTGGGTGATGGGGCGGCGCTCGCTGCGGGGCGGCTCGGCGTGCAGCTCAACCGGATCTTTGAGGATCTCGCTCGCAAACTTCTCGAGGCCGGCCCCTTCCAGGGTGGCGGAGAAGAGCATGGTGTGTTTACGGTAGCGCGCCTCTTCCACGATGCGGTTCACGTCCTTGATGAAGCCCATGTCCAGCATCCGGTCCGCTTCATCCAGCACCAGCACCTCGATGTCGTGGCTCTCGAACTCCTCTTTCTCGATGTACTCGAGCAGACGGCCCGGGGTGGCCACCACGATGTCGGTGGTCTTGGTCAGGGCAGGCAGCTGCTCTTCATGGCTGACGCCACCGATGATGGTCTCGATGCTGAGATGGGTGTGCACCGCCAGGGCCTTGGCGTGAGCACTCACCTGCAGCGCGAGCTCGCGGGTCGGAGTCAGGATCAGCATGCGGCACGGACCCGGCTTGCGACGCGGGAAGTCCAGCAGGTGCTGCATCGCGGGCAGCAGGAAGGCGGCGGTCTTGCCGGTTCCGGTCGGCGCAGAAGCCAGAATATCGCGGCCGTCCAGGGCTGGCTCCAGCACCATCTGCTGGATGGTGGTGGGGCGGGTGAATCCCATCTCGGCCAAGGCCCGACTGAGGGCTGGATTCAGGTCGAAATCATCAAAGGACTGGCTCATGGCAATACTCGGTCATTAAGGAAGCGGCAGATTATAGGCGATTATGCCGCCGGCTCCTATGGTGACTGTGGCTTAGCCGCTATAATCGCCGGCCATTTTCCGCGGGCAGGCACAGGAGGAGGGCCGAATGGGGCGCAACAACGGTTTCACGTTCAAGCAATTTCACATCGATCACGACCGCTGCGCCATGAAGGTCGGTACGGACGGCATTCTGCTGGGAGCCTGGGCGCCGGTCGACAGCGCCCGCCGGGTGCTGGACATCGGCACCGGCAGCGGCCTCATCGCCCTGATGCTGGCCCAGCGCAGCACGAACGACTGCCACATAGACGGGGTGGAGCTGGATAAGGATGCAGCCATGCAGGCCCAGGAGAATGTGGCGGCCTCCCCCTGGCGTGAGCGGGTCACCATCATAGAGAGCGCCATTCAGGATCACCTCGCCCCCCCTTACGATCTCATCGTCTCCAACCCGCCCTATTTCCCGGCAGGCCAGACACTTCGCGATCCGGCCAGGGCTCTGGCCCGTCATACCGGGGGGCTCGACCCAAGGGGATTGCTGGCCGCCAGCGATCGCCTGCTGAGCCGTACCGGGCAACTGGCCCTGGTGCTGCCCACGGCGATGGCGGATGAAATTTTATGCATTTCGTCGAGTTATGATCTGTATGAACGTTGTTATCTGGCTGTTACTACCAGAGATGGGAAAGAGGCAAATCGTGTTTTATTGCTGCTTGGCAGAGGATTAAACAAGTGCGAGAGGGGTGAAATTGTGATCCATTCTGCCACAGGAGGCTATTCCGACAGATATATCCAACTAACCAGCCCCTTCTATTTGAAGATGTAAATTTTGCCTTGAACTATTTTTTCACATCATTATGCTGACTGCTAAATGAGCGCCCGCTCAAGACCAGTTCAAACCACTGGTCGCGATGAAAAAACCAGCGGGGCTCTTTTTTTTACCTCCGGAAAGTGCCGGTCACTGACAAATAAAAAACTATAACAAGCAATAGTTTACAAGACAGACGAGGTTGAACTTGACGAAATCACTCACATTGTCCGATGTACTCGGATTGGGCTTCATGACCTTTGCGTTCTATCTGGGCGCAGGCAACATCATCTTCCCGCCCCTGGCCGGCTTCATGGCGGGTGAGCACCTCTCCCTGGCCATGCTGGGCTTCCTGGTCACCGCCGTGGGCCTGCCCCTCATCACCATCATCGCCGTCGCCAAGGCTGGCAACGGCTGGGCCGGCATGACCAAGCTGCTGCCGGCCGGCGTGGCCACCGCACTGGCCGTCGCCATCTACATCATCATCGGCCCGGCCTTCGCCGCCCCCCGTACCGGCCTGGTGGCCTACGAGATGGGCCTCAAGCCCTTCCTTGGCGACATGGGACCATCCGGTCTGGCTGCCTATACAGTACTGTTCTTCGGCGTGGCCATCCTGGTCTCCCTGAACCAGGGCAAGCTGATGGATGCCATCGGCAAGTACCTGACCCCGCTGCTGATGCTGCTGCTGCTGACCCTGGCCACCGGTGTCTTCGTCGCACCGCAAGGAAGCATGCCTGCCGCATCCGGTGACTACCAAAGCACCCCCTTCGTGAAGGGCATTCTGGAAGGCTACAACACCATGGACACCCTGGCGTCCCTGATGTTCGGCGCCCTGATCGTCGACCTGCTGCGCCAGAAAGGCATCCATGACTACCAGAGCCAGTTCAAGTACCTGGCCATCGCTGGCATCATCTCCGCCATCGGTCTCTCCGTGGTCTATGTCTCCCTGTTCCAGCTGGGTAACACCGCTGCCGGCGTCGCCACCGACGTGAGCAACGGCGGTGCCATCGTCAACGCCTACGTGCTGAGCCTGTTCGGCCAACCGGGTCAGTTCATCCTGGCTGCCATCATCACCCTGGCCTGCTTCACCACGGCCGTCGGCCTCATCTCCGCCTGCTCCGACTTCTTCCACAACCTGACCGGCATGAGCTACAAGAAGCTGGTCGTGCTGCTGGGTGTCATCTGCGGCGTCGTGGCCAACGTGGGCCTGAGCCAGCTCATCAGCCTCTCCATTCCGGTGCTGGTCGCCATCTACCCGGTTGCCGTGGCGCTGGTGCTGGTCACCTTCCTGAAGGGTTACTTCGGTCGCCCCCGCCTGGTGTTCCGCTCCGTGCTGCTGGTCGCCTTCCTGTTCGGCTGCCTGGACGGCCTGGGCGCCGCCGGCATGAAGATGGATGCTTTCGCCTTCCTGCCGCTGTTTGACAAGGGCCTGGCCTGGTTGCTGCCGACCCTGCTGGCCTGTGGCCTCGGTGTCATGGTGCGTGGCAATGGCAAGCTGGCTGCAGAAGCGGCCTGATAACAGATCTTGACCCAAAAAAGAGGCCAGCATTTGCTGGCCTCTTTTTTGTTGGTGCAATCTGGTTCATCCGTTGTGGAGAGCGCTCTTCAGAGGACGGTTGCTGGCTTGGGTTTGCCTGCAAGACCGTACCAGTGATGCTCAAACCGGCCCTCATGCCAGCGCAGGGTGCACCAGGGCTGGTCAGCCTGCCAGCGCGGGAAGTTGATCTCCACGCGGTTGTCTTCGTACTTGTAGAGAGAGGTGCTGATCTCGATATCCGACAGGATAAGCAGCACCACCCCACCGATGACACTCCATTTCAGCATCTTCCACATGGCGATTACTCGAAGCAGATCTCGATGGTGGCACGGCCATACTCCGATTCGAACGGCATCATGATCTTGGCGCCGTCTGCCCGGTGAGTGATGGTGTGATTGGGACCGGAGACGATGACCGGGGTCGCCATGTCGAACTCATAGCCCTTCTCCCCCAGCATGCGTTTGGCGCCGCCCGTCACCATATTGGTGATCTCGCCCACCATGTCGGTCACTTCCTCGTTGATGGTGGCCGGCGCCTCCCCCAGCATGCGACGCATGATCTCCAATGCCAGCCCCTTCTCGAAACTGATGGAGAGGGAGCCCCGGGTCTGCGGACCCACCATGCCAATCAGGCCGGAGACATCTCCCCGAGCCAGCTCGTCCGTCTTGCGCTTGGGCGCGCCCGGTTTGAGTTCCAGCTGTGCCATGGTGGAGAGCACGTTGAGCAGGGAGAGCAGGAACGGGTTTACAAAATCAGCCTTCATCTTGACTTCCTACGGTAACGGAACAGCGGGCACATTGACCATGGGCTTCTATGGTCTTGTTGGTAATAGTAAAACCATGCTGATGAGCCTGCTCGGAAAAGGCGCCGTCGATGGCGGGATCGTGCAGCTCCACTACCTCACCGCAACGATCGCAGATCAGCAGTTGCATCGGGTGGGCATGGTCGAAGTGGCAGCAGAAGATGAAGGCGTTGAGCGACTCCACCTTGTGGGCAAAGCCCTGTTCGAGCAGGAAGTCGAGCGCCCGATAGACGGTAGGCGGTTTGGCATGAGCCTCGGTCTGCTGCAACTGGGCCAGCAAATCATAGGCACTAATGGCATTGCCGTGGGCGGCAAGCAGCCGGAGCACCTGGCGCCGTGTCGGGGTGAAACGGATCCCGCGCTGCTCGCAGAGGCGTTCCGCTCGTTGTAGAAGTTGGTCTTGATTCATGTTCACGCAGATACCCTGTCAATTAGCCGGATACTATCACAGGGCCCCCAGTGCGCGGCGACAAAATTCATTTTCTGGGGCTGTCTCACGTTGTGATAGAATCCCGCCCCTTGTTTGGCCAACCCGGATGATTTTTATGCAGGCGCAGCGCTTTTCCATCGCCCCCATGCTGGACTGGACCGATCGGCATTGCCGTTATTTCCACCGTCTGATGACCCGCCAGACCCTGCTCTATACCGAGATGGTGACCACGGGCGCCATCATCCACGGCAAGGGCGACTATCTGGGCTACAGCGAGCAGGAACACCCTCTCGCCCTGCAACTGGGTGGCAGCAACCCGGCAGACCTGGCCCGCTGCGCCAGGCTCGCCGAGGAGCGCGGCTATGACGAGATCAACCTCAACGTCGGCTGCCCCTCCGATCGGGTGCAAAACGGCCGCTTCGGCGCCTGCCTCATGGGTGAACCCGCACTGGTGGCCGATTGCGTCAAGGCGATGCGCGACGTGGTCGATATTCCGGTCACCGTGAAGACCCGTATTGGCATCGACGAGCAAGACTCCTACGAGTTCTTGCAGGCCTTCATCGAGCAGGTAAGGGACGCCGGTTGCGATACCTTCATCGTCCACGCCCGCAAGGCCTGGCTGAGCGGCCTGAGCCCGAAAGAGAACCGCGAGATCCCGCCCCTCGATTATCCTCGCGTCTACCGGGTCAAGCAGGATTACCCGGATCTGACCATTGCCATCAACGGCGGGGTGACCAGTCTGGAGCAGACTCTTGAACATCTGCAGCACCTCGACGGGGTCATGATGGGTCGCGAAGCCTACCAGAATCCCTACATTCTGGCCCAGGTGGACAATCTGGTGTTCGGCGAGAACCATGCCGTGCCAAGCCGCCACGAGGTGGTGCGGATGATGCTGCCCTACATCGAACAGGAGCTGGCCAAGGGCAACTACCTCTCCCACATGACCCGCCACATGCTGGGGTTGTTCCAGAACATGCAGGGGGCGCGCGCCTGGCGTCGCCATCTGAGCGAGAATGCCTGCAAGCCGGGGGCCGACATTCAAGTGGTGCTGGACGCCATGGCCAAGGTGCCGGAGTTCGCGCCGGCCGACGCGGTGGAGTGATCATGTACCGCTTCACCGGATCCTGGCTGCACAAGGCCCTGGTGCGTCTGTGCGCCGGCCTGCTCACCATTCTCGGCATCAAGCTCAGCGCCTTCTATTTCATCGGGCTGCTGATCGTGCTGGGGCTGCACCGGGACCAGATCCTGGGCTAAGCGCCCCACGCTCCCGAACAAGAAAAAGCCGGCGCCCCTGCGCCGGCTTTTTTGTCACCACGGAGGCGACCCGACAATCTGGCTTACTCCTCCTGAACCATGAACTGGAGTTCAGGGGGAGAAGAGGTCAGCACATCGGCGCAGTAATCCCAGGTCGAGATGCGGTAGTGCTGCAAATCTTCATCCAGGTGCAGTCCATCGGATTCCTGATGGAACCAGCTGGCGAAACGGGACGGGGTGATGAGCTGGATCTGCTCCTCGATGACGTGGCTGTCACGCCCCTCCGCCAGATCGCAATCCTCCATCACCCGCACTGCGAAGATGTGGCGAAAACTCACCCGGCACAGGGGCAACGGAGGCAGATCGATGCTGCGAGCACGCCCCAGCATGACGGTCAGGGTGTCGCTCCAGATATCCTGATGCAGTTCGGCCACGACCAGGCCGGGAGGGAGTTGACGAGAGGGAGCCCAGGGGACGGCTACCTGCCGAATGGCATTTTTCTGTTCCATATCCACCTCGCTACAGCGCATGCCATATTCTGAGTGTATCTGAAACAAATTTTGACGAAGATGGCAAGAAAAAACCCGGCACAAGCCGGGTTTCATTTGATTACAAGACGATCTTATTTGACGGCGTCTTTCAGCGCCTTACCAGCCACGAAGGACGGCACATTGGCGGCTGCAATCTGGATCTCTTTACCAGTTTGCGGGTTGCGACCGGTACGGCCCGCGCGATGGTTGACCTTGAAGGTACCAAAACCCACCAACTGAACGGCATCGCCCTCTTTCAGGCTCTGGGTAATACCATTGATGATCTCTTCCAGAGCGACTTTGGCCTGAGCTTTGCTCAGGTCTGCTTTGGCGGCAATTGCATCGACAAGTTGAGCTTTGTTCATAACATTTCCTTTATGATCGGGCATTTAGCACCGGGCCACTCTATTCAAAAAAAAACACTCAGGCAAAGGCTTTATCAGCCGGATAGGCTTGAATGCTGGGGTTTTCATCAAGATCTGCGGAAATAGTCACATATATCGCCCCCTTGTCCCCTGGATGGGCGACAGGATGCGAAGCACCGGTGGGGAGAGGCATGCAAATCCCCGCCTGATGTAACAATATCCCTACACTCCTATTGACGGTCAACTGGATTTTCCCTAGTTATAGGAGTGTCGTCAGTCGATGAGAATGACCGGAGGCGTGCGACGCGAGTGCCGCATGCCATGCCCATGGAGGGACTATGTTAACTGAACTGGAAAAAACCAAGCGCGCACTGGCAGGCAAGCACAGAGCAATAGATGACTGGCTGGATGCCAGACAGGCGTTGCTGGTCGAGTACATGCGACTGGCAGGCCTCATGCCCGCCAAGTGCAAGCAACGCACCCTCCCAGGCCATGTAGAACTGCAACGTTTTTGCGAACAACTGGTCGACTACGTCAGCGCAGGCCATTTCGAGATCTACAACCACGTCGTCACCGCCTTTGAGCAAGCCAGCGGCGACAAACTGGAGCTGGCCAAGCGCATCTACCCCCATATCCGTGCCTGTACCGAATTCGCGCTGGAGTTCAACGACAAGTACAGCAACGCCGACGAAGCCCAGTTGCTGCAACTGGACGAGGATCTGAACCAACTCGGCCCCGTGCTGGAAGACAGGTTCAAACAGGAGGATCGGCTGGTCAAGGCGCTGCAGGTGGTGGAATCCCTCAGCCATCAGCAGGTCTGATATTCAATATCGGAGCCAGTTCAATATCCTGGCGTGCCAGCTGGATTACACTCTGCAACATGAAGGATGAGCATCTTGCTCGCACGCAGACCGGAGACGACCATGACCGAGCGCCGCCACTTTACTCGGATTTTCTATTTGACCGCCGCCAAGCTCACCCAGGGTGAACACCAGTGGCGCACCCAGCTGGTCGATGTCTCCCTGCAGGGAGCCCTGCTGCTCAGACCCGAGGATTGGGTCGCCAGCGAGGACAAGGAGTACGAAATCTGCTTCGTGCTCGGGGGCAGCGACATCGAGATCAAGATGCAGGTCGAGCTGACCCACGAAGCCAGCAAAAAGCTGGGGTTTTACTGCCACCACATCGACATCGACAGCGCCACTCACCTCAAGCGGATGATCGAGCTGAACATCGGAGAGGAGCAACTGCTCCATCGCGAGCTGGAGCAGTTGCTGCAAGAGCACCGAGACCACGTCCCCCCCGAATCCTGAGCGGGCGGTCAGAAAAACAAAGGAGCGTTCATACGCTCCTTTTTCATGGTTGGTTACAGGGCCTCGAGGGCATCGGAGAGTTTCTTCACCGGCACCACCTCCATCCCCTCGATGGGATGTTTGGGCGCATTGGCATGCGGGACGATGGCTCGGCGGAAACCGTGCTTGGCCGCCTCCTGCAGTCGCTCCTGACCCGAGGGCACGGGCCGTATCTCGCCGGAGAGCCCCACCTCACCAAAGACTACCAGATCCTTGGGCAGGGCCTGATCCCGGAAGCTCGACACCATGGCCAGCAGCAGCGCCAGATCCGCGCTGGTCTCCTCAACTTTGACGCCACCCACCACGTTGATGAACACATCCTGATCCGCCATCTGCAACCCGCCGTGACGATGCAGCACCGCCAGCAGCATGGCGAGACGGTTGTGGTCCATCCCCACCGCCACCCGGCGCGGATTGGAGAGCTGGGAGTAATCCACCAGCGCCTGCAACTCCACCAGCAGGGGGCGCGTGCCTTCCCAGATCACCATGACGATGGAGCCCGGCGCCTGCTCCTCCCCGCGGCTGAGGAAAATCGCGGAAGGGTTGCTCACCTCCTTCATTCCCTGCCCGGTCATGGCGAAGACCCCCAGTTCGTTGACCGCACCGAAGCGGTTCTTGTGGGAGCGCAGGGTGCGAAAACGCGAGTCGTGCCCGCCATCCAGCAGCACGGAGCAGTCGATGCAGTGCTCCAGCACCTTGGGGCCCGCCAGGGTGCCGTCCTTGGTGACGTGGCCCACCATGAAGATGGCCACATGATTCTGCTTGGCATAGCGTGTCAACAGCGCCGCCGACTCCCGCACCTGGGAGACGGAACCCGGCGCGGACTGCACATCCGCCACGTGCATCACCTGGATGGAGTCGATGACCATGATCTGAGGCTGCTCCTGCTGGGCGATGAGACAAATCTGCTCGACGCTGGTCTCGGACAACATGCGCAGCTTGTCCGTGGGCAGACCCAGCCGACCGGCCCGCATCGCCACCTGTTGCAGTGACTCCTCACCGGTCACATAGAGGGTCTTCATGCGCTGCGCCAGGCCGCACATGGTCTGCAGCAACAGGGTCGACTTGCCGGCCCCGGGGTTGCCGCCGATAAGAATGGCCGAACCGGGGACCACACCGCCACCGAGTACGCGGTCCAGCTCCTTGAAGCCCGAGCTGAAACGGGGGATCTCCGTGGTAGCGATCTCCGCGAGGGTCTGCACCTGGCTGCCGACGGCGCCCGCATAACCGGTATAGCGAGCGCTCTTGCCGGGTGTCGTCACCCCCAGTCGCACCTCGGTGATGGTGTTCCACTCCTTGCACTCGCTGCACTGACCTTGCCAGCGGGTGAAGTCGGCTCCACATTCGGAACAAACATAGGCGGTTTTGTTTTTGGCCATGGATAACTCGGGGACAGGATGAATTCCTGCTTGATATACTTGTTTGCGACCGGCAGATCAAACCCAGAATCGGAAAAGTGACTTTCCGCGGCAGGAATACATGGATTCAGAACAACCACTACATCTGATAGAACAACTTGTCCCCCTGCTCCGGGAAAAGGACTTCGACGAAATCTTCAACCGTCTGACCCAGAACGAAAATACCAACAGCCGGTTCCTGCTGAAGATGGAACTCAAACGCAAGTGCACCCCCTGTCGGCGCGTCATCGACATGCGCAACGAGCTGGGCGCCCTCTGTCAGGTGCATGAGTTCGACGGGGTGACCCACTTCATGCCCGCCGAGGCCATCGAGCTGTTTCAATCCCAGTGCTACCTCTACCGGGACAGCTACACCCTGGGGGTCTACGAGGCGCTGCAAGCCTGGTACAAGCTCAACCAGGGGCGCAGCGACAATCTGGCACTGCCCATCAGCCCGTTTCGTCCGTTCGATGTCAGCGCCATCCCCTTCGCCAGCCATTACGGGCGACAGGAAGAGCGCATGCACTTCAGCTCGCCCATGGTGCTCCAACTCGCCAACGGCGAGAAAATCCTCGCCAAGAGCTCCGACATCTCCCTCGGCGGCATCCGGGTATCCGTGCCCTATCTGCCCGACTACCAGACAGGCGACCTGATAGCTGTCTTTTTCACCGGACTGGAACGCGATCATCCCCATCCCCTGCTGCGTGACCCGGTCAGCTACCAGATCCTGGGGGAGGAGAGAAAAGAGGACAAATTCTGGCTAAGGCTGCTCAAGAACGGCGAGCATCCGGTGTTCGACGAGTTCCTGCGCGACTTCATCGAGCGCAACCGCAGCCGCTATCGCGTCAGCGTCGACTACCTGCTCTCCGCCGCCGTCATCAAGGGGTATGAGCAGTTCTATCTGCCACGCATGACCGGCATGCCCCTCTACTTCGGCAAGGGCAGCGTCCCCGCCCTCGAGATCGCCCTGCGCACCGAGAACAACCAGCACATTCTCGAATACTGGCGCGACGCCAAGAACCGCGACATGCTCGCCAGCCTCTTCACTGCTGCCCGCATGCCCTCATTGCTCCCAGGCAAAGAGGGGCTGCGCGAGACGCTGATCTACAGCTTTACCCATGCGGTACGCAGCCACCTCTACTTCTTCTCCGCGACCCGGGAGGAGCTGGAACAGAGCGGACTGACCGCGCTCTTCTTCCAGATCGGCGCCCGCCGCCCCAGTTGGCGGGTGTACAAGTTCAGCATGGAAGCCTGCACCCTGCGGGAGGCCGACCTCGACAACCCCCAGGGCGGGGCGAGCCAGTTGCAGGACAGGCTGCTGCGCGAGCGCCTGGCCCAGCTCGGATACGTGGGCATGCTGCAGGAGATAAACCTGGACAACCAGCGCGACGAGTTCCAGCGAGAGACGGGTCAGGATCCGCTCAACGCCAACGCCTTGCAGCGCTTTGGCCATGACATCCATGCCGCCCCCTTCGAGATAGAGACGCTGCACTATGTGCAACTGCGCAAGGAGGCGCGCTACATGCACAAGACGGCCATCGTCTTGCATCACAAGGAGCGATCCTGGGTCGGCTGGACCCGAGACATCTCTGCCCACGGCATGCAAATCGAGCTGGAGGAGCCGTTCGACGGGGAGAAGGGAGACATCATCACTGTGGCCCTGCCCCGTTTGCAGGAGCTCGCCAGGAACATGGACCTGCAACGCCTGCCCTATCGGCTGGTCAGCCTCAACCTGAGCAGAACCGTGCTGCATCTGTGCATCGAGGGGACGGCTGAGCGCCATACCGGCCACCAGTTCTTCAGCCTGCTTATCGAAAGCAACCAGAACAAGCTCAAGACCACCCGGGAGTTCAATCGCTATCGCGGCATGGCCAGGGCGCTGCGCAACCTCTACACCCACCACCTGTTCAACACCCCCGTCTATGTGAACAAGCTCAAGGCCGCCCCGAAACTGGCCGCGGCCGGCCTCTCGCCACAGCCACGCAGCCTTTCCCGTCTGCTGCGCATCTGTGCCGAGCAGGATCAGCAGTTGAACCTGTATCCCCTGTTCCAGGGGGCACTGCTCAAGGCCCTGCTGCTCAATCCCCTGCGCGCCATCGAGCGGGAAGACAAGCCGGAAGAGGAGGAGGTCTACATCGCCGCCCTCCACTCCCAGGGGGGAACACCCCTGTTTCGCAGCCACCTGGCCAGCAGCTTCAGCTCACCGGATCAAAAGCGCCGCTTCATCGAGCTGGCCCGGCAACAGGGAGAGTTCTATTCGGTACTGGTGGGTATTTCGCGCACCGGCCGCCCGGACACCAGCTTCATCGCGGGTGAACTGGACTACATCGCCAAGTTCGCCATTCACAAGGCCAAGAAGCTGGAAGAGGAGCTCTGGAGTGTCGTGGGCGTGGGTGAACTGACCGATACCACCGAGGCGACCCTGTTCCGCCTTGGCATACCATCCGGGCCCCGCTAGCCAGCAGGGCCGGGAGACAACAAAAAACGGGCACGAAAGTGCCCGTTTTTTGTCTATCAGGCAGCCTGGGGGTTGCGCAGCCAGGCGAGGATGTCGGGGAAGTGATCCTCCTGTGCCTGGGGCGCCGTCAACATGTTGATGTGGTCGTAATCGAGCCGGTTGCCGTTGTCCCGCCCAAGGCGGGTGTGGCGGGCGGCCGAGCCCATCTCGTCGCTGAAGCGGCGCACGTCGACGGGGTGGCCAAGTACCTTGTCCGCCTTGGCGGAGATCATCCAGAGCGGGGGCCAGTTGACCCATCTCGCCGCCTCGTCATAGGCGAAGCCGTCAAAGGGGTCCAACCAGGGCCCGCACTTGACCCAGGGGATGGTCTCCTGCAAGTAGCGCAGGGGCTCATCATCGGCCCCTATCTTCAACCGGCGGGCGGCCAAAAAACCCCGGCGGCGCGCCAGCCAGGGGGCGAGCCGGTTCCAGATCAGATCCACCTTCAACCAGCGCTCCGGGTTCTGCACCGAGACCCCCCGCTTGGTGCCGAAGAACACCAGGCTGGCAACCTGCTCCGCCAGCTCGGGAAAGCGCACCAGGGTCGAGGCCATGATGACGCCGCCCCAGGAGTGGGCCATCCAGTGCACCCGGGCACCGGCATGGCGGGTCGATACCCAGTGCTGCAGGGCGGGCAGATCCTCGGTGATCAGCTCATGCTGGCCGTGGCCGGCCCGCTCGGCGATGGTCGGTGTGCTCAGACCCCGACCACGCAGATCCGCCACATAGACCTGATACCCGTGGCGAGCCAGAAAGCAGGCAAGCCCCTTGCCCGATTCGGTGTAGAAGATGCGGCCGTTCTCGATGGCCCCGTGCACCATCAGGATGGGGTCGGCATGCACCGCGACACCGGGCTGGATATGGCGCACATGGAGTCGATGCTCACCGCAGGGGACAAACAGGGATTGCTGTAACAGTTCCATCTCGTGATCGACTCCTCCTTAGAGCGGGATCAGCACCAGCGTCGGTCGCGACAAGCCAGGGCGCCGAGCAGGCAGAGCACCCCTTCCAGATCGTGGTGATTGAGGGTCGCCGCCGCCTGGGCACGAACCAGGGGTTTGGCATGAATGGCAATGCCCAGCCCCGCCACCCCCATCATCTTGAGATCGTTGGCACCATCGCCGACCGCGACCGTCTGGGATGCAACCACCCCGTACTCCGAGGCCAGCTGTTGCAGTGCCTCGGCCTTGGCGACGGCATCGACGATGGGGCCGCTCACCTTGCCGGTCAGCAAGCCCCCTTCCACCGCCAGCTCGTTGGCGAAAATGGCATCCAGACCCAGGGCACGCTGCAACTCGCCGGCAAAACGGGTGAAGCCACCGGAGGCGATCGCCACCTTCCAGCCAGCCTGCTTGAGGGTATCGACCATGAGTGGCAGGCCCGGCATCCAGGGCATGTCGGCCGCCACCTCGTCGAGGATGGTGACCGGCGCCCCTTCCAGCAGCGCCACCCGGGCACGCAGACTGTCGGCAAACTCCAGCTTGCCCTGCATGGCTGCCGCGGTAACGGCCGCCACCTGCTCACCGACCCCGGCCAGCCGCGCGATTTCGTCGATGCACTCTATCCTGATCGCGGTGGAATCCATGTCCATCACCAGCAGGCCGGGCTCACTCAGGGTGGGCAGGGCGGCCAGATGACACAGGTCGATGTCCCACTCCTGGGCTTTGAGCGCCTGCACCAGCTCGGGGGAGAAGCGGTTGGTGCCAAGCAGCAGCAGCGGAATACCGGCCTGCTCCCCTGCGGGATAGAGGCTTGACTCAAGCCCCAGGGCATCCAGCTGCTGGGCCAGGCGGGCCAGATGACCGGCCTCCAGCCCCTTGCCAAACAGGACAATCCAGGCGCTGTCGTGGGCGTTGGCCGCGGGCAGCAGGGCTTCGTTGGTGAGCTGCCAGCAGGGGGCACAGCTCAGGGCCCCGGACCATTCGTGCAGGGAGCGGGGAAGTTGGGACAACAACATAAGAGAGACGCCTTCCTTGGAAATCATGGGGTTCATCATGCGGGCCCAGAGTAGCGTATTGCTTTTTGTACAGGCAAGCGCCAAGATCCCGCCTGCGGTGCGGGCAGAGATGGAAACAGACCACCCTGTTTCCCGCTTAGCGGCACCGGGGCACCAGCCAGCCCCGCTCATCCATTACCAGAGGCCCGGTTCTGTGCGTCATCTTCCCATCAAACGTGTTGTCAGCCTGGCGGCGGGAGTCCTGCTCGGTCTCTGGGTGCTGGTGCTGCTCATCCACATGCAGGGAGAGAGTCAGGCCGCCCTGCACGCGGCGGCACGGGACAGGGCACAGGCGCTGGTCGCCTATGCCGCCCGGGACATGCGCCGCTGGATCAAGGAGGACAAGGAGAGCGAGCTGGAGAGACTGGCGCAGGATCTGGCCGCCGAGCCTGACATTCTGGATGTCACCCTCTACGACGCCCGCGGTATTCCCCTCGCCCAGTCGGACAACGCCCTGCCGCTGGACAGCCTGCTGCCCATCGGCAGCGACAACAAATCCCTGCCGGAGCAGGGCAAGGGGCGCATCCAGTTTGTCCAGGAGATCCAGGACGGAAACCTGACCCTGGGCTATCTGAGGATCACCCTGGAAGAGCAGAAACTGCTGGCCGCACAAGATACCCATCTCAAGGTCAACCAGGAGAAACAGCGCCTGATGCTGCTGGTGATGCTGCTGGCCGGCCTGCTCATCTCCTACGGGGTCCGTCGCAACTACATGCGGGTGCGCAAGCACAAGAAACAGAGCAAACCCGCCGCTCCGCAATAAGCGGGAGTGGATCACATCCTCCGGCTTGTATATAACACTGGCAAGATCACTGGCAGGAGAGCCACATGATTGCCCCCCTTGCCGCGGGATGAACACAGTCGACTGGAACGACTGCGCATCCTCGGCCTGCTCGACCACGAGCCCATCGATCAGCTTGATCGCCTCACCCGGCTCATCACCCGGCATTTCGCACTCCCCATCGCCATGGTCTCCCTGACCGACGTGAACAGGCAGTGGTTTCTCGCCCGCACCGGGGTCGATATGTGCGAGATCAACCGGGAACACTCCTTCTGCGGTCATGCCATTTTGCGCCCCGACATCATGCAGGTACCGGATGCCAGACGGGATCTCCGCTTTGCCGACAATCCGCTGGTGACCGATGATCCCGGCGTGGTCTTCTACGCCGGCCGCCCCCTGCGCGCTCTTGATGGCGTGGTGCTCGGCACCCTCTGCCTGGTGGACCATGTGCCGCGCCATCTCGATGAAGAGGCCTGCCGGGATCTCGACGACTTCGGCCGCCTGGTGGAGAACACCCTGCACGATCTGGAGCGGCGCCACCAGGTGCGCACCCTCAACCAGGTGCTGGAAGACAAGGAGCACCTCTTCACCCTCACCTTCAACCAGTCGTCGGTGGGCATGGCCCTCTCCTCCCTCGAGGGGAAATGGCTGAGAGCCAACCCGGGGCTGGAGCGGCTGCTCGGTTACAGCGAGCACGAGATGCTGAGCCGGACCTGGCTCGCCATGACCCATCCCGAAGATCTGCAACGGGAGCAGCCCCTGTTCGATGCCCTGATCGCGGGGCAACGGCAGGATTACCGGCTGGAGAAGCGGATGATCCGGGCCGATGGCACCCAGTGCTGGGTCCAGCTCAGCGTGACCCTCTGCCAGAGCCGCACCATGGCTCCCCACATGATCGCCGTGTTTGCCGACCTCACCGAGCGCAAACAGGCCGAGGCCGAACTCGTGCGGCTGCAGCAAGGGCTCGAGCAGCAGGTGCAGTCACGGACCCGGGAGCTCTCCCGCACGGTGGAACAGCTGCATCAGGAGATGCGCGAGCGCGGCGCCATGCAGCAGCAGCTGTGGCAGGAGCAGCACCGCTTGCAGCACATGCTGGAGCACACCAGCAATGCCTTACTCGAGCTCGATGCCGATTTCATCATCACAGGCTGGAACCCGGCCTCCACTACCCTGCTCGGCTGGCACGCCGACGAGATGCTGGGCCGTCCCCTCTTCGGGCTACTCGGCGCCGAGCATCCCCTGCTGAGCCTGTCAGGCAACCCGCAGAGTCCGCCACGGCGGCTGGAGTGCGACATCATCACCCGCACAGGCCGGCACATCCCGGTCGAGGTGATTGCCGAGCGTTACCAGTTCGACGGCAAGGTGCGCATCGCCCTGTTTTTGCACGACATCACGGCCCGCCGCCAGGTGCTCGCGGAGATCGAGCGTGGCCGTGCCCGACTGCGGGCCATCACCGATGGCCTGCCGGTCACCATCAGCATGGTGTCGCCCGAGGGGCGTTACCTGTTCGCCAACCAGGCCTATTGCCGCTACTTCGGGCTCGATACCGAACAGATGCGGGAAATGAGCGTGCGGGACGTCATCGGCGAGGAGGCCCACGGCAGGGCCATGGCCTATGTGGCAAAGGCCCTCGCCGGTGAGCAGGTGAGTTTCGAGCACCGTTTCGATCTCCCCATAGGCCGACGCGACCTCAGGATCACCATGATCCCGAGCCGGGGCGACGAGCCCGGGGTCTACATCCTCGGCAGCGACATCACCGAGTTCAAGGCGCTGCAAAGCCAGCTGGAACACGAGGCGGCTCACGACCCCCTCACCGGCCTGCCCAACCGGCGCGCCTTCACCCTGCGCCTCTCCCGGGAGCTGGAGCGGGTGCGCCAGAATGCCGAACCCCTGGGCCTGCTGTTCCTCGATCTCGACGGCTTCAAGGGGATCAACGACAGGCTGGGACACCACGTCGGCGATGCCCTGTTGCAACGCTTCGCCCAGGTGCTGAGTGCCGAGGTGCGCCCGGGGGACATGGTGGCGCGCCTGGCCGGCGACGAGTTCACCATCATACTGCCCGCCCTGCGCCAGCCGGAACTGGAGCTGCCCGCCCTGTGCGAGCGGCTGCTGGCGGCCATGGCGGTTCCTGGGGACGTGGCCGGTCACCGGCTGCCCCTTGCCGGCAGCATAGGAGGCGCCCTCTGCCACTCGGGCCAGTATTGTCACATCGACGATCTGCTGCACCGGGCCGATGCCGCCATGTACCGGGCCAAGCAGTCGGGCAAGGGGCGCTTCGCCCTCGATCTCTGACCGTGCTTCGCAAAAATGCAAAACGGCGGCCCGAGGGCCGCCGTTTTTTTATGCGCGAGGGGGATCAGTTGTCACCCAGCAGGACGGAGTCCAGCGCGATTTCGATCATGTCGTTGAAGGTCAGCTGACGCTCTTCGGAGGTGGTCTGCTCACCAGTACGGATATGGTCGGAGACGGTGCAGATGGTCAGCGCCTTGGCACCGTACTCGGCGGCCACGCCATAGATACCGGCGGCTTCCATCTCGACACCCAGGATGCCGTATTTTTCCATGACGTCGAACATGGAGGGGTCCGGGGTGTAGAACAGATCGGCGGAGAAGATGTTGCCCACGCGCACGGCCACGCCCTTGTTCTTGGCGGCCTGAACGGCATTGGCCACCAGGTCGAAGTCGGCGATGGCGGCGAAGTCGTGGTCCTTGAAGCGCAGACGGTTCACTTTGGAGTCGGTGCAGGCACCCATGCCGATCACCACGTCACGCAGTTTCACGTCTTCACGCACGGCACCGCAGGAGCCCACGCGGATCAGGGTCTTCACGCCGTAGTCGGTGATCAGCTCTTTTGCGTAGATGGAGCAGGACGGGATGCCCATGCCGTGACCCATGACGGAGATGCGACGACCCTTGTAGGTGCCGGTGAAACCGAACATATTGCGCACGTCGCACACCTGCTCGACGTTCTCCAGGAAGGTTTCGGCGATGTACTTGGCACGCAGGGGGTCGCCCGGCATCAGCACGGTATCAGCAAAGGCGCCATCTTTCGCATTGATATGAGGAGTTGCCATTCTCTTTATTCCTTCACACTAGGTTGAGTTTTATTGTCTTTATGGATTGTCCGCTGCCTGCGCGGCGGCGGTACATTACAGGAAACCGGGGCCCTGTGGCACCCCGGGCAGGCGAACCGGCCCGGGGTCACCATCACAGGAAGCTGGTACCGTATTGCAGCTTGGGCAGGCCGTGGTAGGCCGCGATGCTCTGGCCGATGTCGGCGAAGGTCTCGCGACGACCGACGGAGCCCGCCTTGACCGGCTTGCCGTAGAACAGTACCGGAATGTATTCGCGGGTGTGGTCGGTACCGCTCCAGGTCGGGTCACAGCCGTGGTCGGCGGTCAGCACCACCACGTCGCCATCCTGCAGCAGGTCGAACAGCTCCGGCAGGCGGGAGTCGAAGTACTCCAGCGCATCGGCGTAGCCCTTGACGTCACGGCGGTGACCGTAGGAGGAGTCAAAGTCCACGAAGTTGGTGAAGACGATTGTCTGGTCACCGGCCGCTTTCACCTCTTCCAGAGTCCTGTCCCACAGCTCGGTCAGACCGGTCCCCTTCACCTGCTTGGTGATGCCCTGCTGGGCATAGATGTCGGCGATCTTTCCGATGGAGACCACCTGGCCACCCGCTTCCTTCATGTAGTCCAGCACGGTCGGCGCCGGCGGCAGCACGGAGTAGTCGTGGCGGTTGCCGGTGCGCTTGAAGTTGCCCTTGCCGCTGCCCACGAACGGACGCGCGATGACGCGGCCGATGTTGTAGGGCTCCAGCAGCTCGCGCACGATGTGGCACAGCTCATAGAGCTTCTCGAGGCCATAGGTCTCTTCGTGGCAGGCGATCTGGAACACGGAGTCGGCAGAGGTGTAGAGGATCGGCTTGCCGGTGCGCATGTGCTCTTCGCCCAGATCGTCCAGCACCTGGGTGCCGGAGGCGTGGCAGTTGCCCAGATACCCGGGCAGACCGGCCTTCTCGACGATGGCATCCAGCAGCTCCTGCGGGAAGCTGTTGTGATGGTCGTGGAAATAACCCCACTCGAACAAGACGGGCACGCCGGCAATCTCCCAGTGACCGGACGGGGTGTCCTTGCCGGAGGAGAGCTCCTGGGCAAAGCCGTAGGCACCGATCACCTCGACATCCTTGTTCAGTCCGGCCGGGAAGGTGCCGCTGGCGAGTTCGCCCGCGTGGCCCAGACCCAGCTTGCTGAGGTTTGGCAGGTTGAGAGCGCCACGGCCCTCGATCTCACCGGCGGCGCACGCCTTGGCGATATGGCCAAGGGTATTGGCACCCACGTCGCCGAACTTGTCGGCATCGGCGGCAGCACCAATACCGAAAGAGTCCATCATCAGAATAAAGGTACGTTTCATGGGACTTCCCCTTGTTACAAATCAGCCAGACCGATGCGACGGTAAACCTCGGGCAGCGCCTCTGGTCGGGTGTCGCCGATCTTCACGACAGCCTGCACCATGCGGGCAGCCTCGGCAAATTGAGCTTCTGTCTGAGCGTGGATCAGGGCGAGCGGCTTGTCAGCATCGACGCTCTGACCCAGGCGGATAAAGTCGGTCAGACCGACCGCATAATCGAGTTTGTCGGCGGCGGCGCGGCGACCGCCGCCCATGGCCACCACAGCCAGACCCAGTTCACGGGTGTCCATGGCGGTGACGAATCCGCTGTGGGCCGCGTAGACAGGGCGCACGATGGCGGCTTTGGGCAGGTAGGCGTCGTAGCGCTCCATGAAGTCGGCGGGACCACCGAGGCCGGTCACCATGCGCCCGAAGATCTCGGCTGCCTTGCCGTTGTCCAGCACCGCCTGCAGCTTGGTGCGGGCATCGCCGTCATCGCTGGCAAGACCGGCGGAGATCAGCATCTCGGCGCACAGGGCCATGGTCACTTCGTGGATGCGCGGGTTGCGATACTCACCGGTCAGGTAGCGCACCGCTTCGCGCACTTCCACTGCGTTGCCGGCGCTGGAGGCCAGCACCTGGTTCATGTCGGTCAGGAGTGCAGAGGTGCGGCAGCCGGCACCGTTGGCCACGGCGACGATGCTCCTGGCCAGTTCCTCGGAGGCTTCAAAGGTCGGCATGAAGGCGCCGGAGCCCACCTTCACGTCCATCACCAGGGCTTCGAGCCCGGAGGCAAGCTTCTTGGAGAGGATGGAGCCGGTGATCATGGCAATGGACTCGACGGTGGCGGTAATATCCCGTACCGCATAGATACGCTTGTCCGCCGGGGCGAGATCGCCGGTCTGGCCGATGATGGCGACACCCGCCTCTTTCACCACTTTCAGGAAGCGGTCGTTGTCGACCGAGGTCTGGTAGCCGGGAATGGCGTCCAGCTTGTCCAGGGTACCGCCGGTGTGACCGAGACCACGGCCGGAGATCATGGGCACGAAACCGCCGCACGCAGCGACCATCGGGCCCAGCATCAGGGAGACCACGTCACCCACGCCGCCGGTGGAGTGCTTGTCGACGATGGGGCCGCCCAGGTTGAGGTGGTCCCAGGTCAATACCATGCCGGAGTCGCGCATGGCGCAGGTCAGGGCGACCCGCTCATCCATGGTCATGTCCTTGAAGTAGACCGCCATGGCCAGGGCCGCGATCTGCCCCTCGCCGATGGTGTTGTTGGTAATGCCCTGAACGAAGAATTGAATCTCTTGGGTACTGAGCGCTTCACCGTTGCGCTTCTTGCGAATAATTTCTTGAGGCAAAAACATCTTTCATTCCCTCCGTGCATCACGCACGAACACAGACCGAACCAGATCCGAAAGGGGGCGGCGCACCGCCCCCTGCCACCGCTTAGTAACCGCTGGTATTGGCAGGCTTGTCGCCATGCCCCAGGGTCGCCAGCAGACTGGCCAGCAGGCTGGAGGCGCCGAAGCGGAAGGTGCGGGCGGATACCCAGTCCTTGCCCAGGATCTCTTCGGCCATGGCCAGGTACTGACCCGCCACGGCGGCGTCTTTCACGCCACCGGCCGGCTTGAAGCCCACTTTCGGGTTCTTGGCCTTGATCACTTCCATCATGATGCGGGCAGCTTCCGGGGTCGCATTGACCGGCACCTTGCCGGTGGAGGTCTTGATGAAATCGGCACCGGCGTCGATGGAGATCTCGGAGGCGCGACGGATCAGCGCCTCTTCCTTCAACTCGCCGGTCTCGATGATCACTTTCAGCAGTACCTTGGCGCCGCAGGCTTCCTTACATGCTTTGACCAGATCGAAGCCGACCTGTTCATTGCCGGCCATGAAGGCGCGGTACGGGAAGACCACGTCCACCTCGTCGGCACCGTAGGCCACGGCGGCGCGGGTCTCGGCCACGGCGATCTCGATGTCGTCGTTGCCGTGGGGGAAGTTGGTCACGGTCGCGATGCGCACGTCGGCGGCGCCGATGTCACGCAGGGTCTTGCGTGCGATGGGGATGAAACGGGGGTAGATGCAGACGGCGGCGGTCAGGCCGGCCGGAGACTTGGCCTTGTGGCACAGGTCGATCACCTTCTGATCGGTGTCGTCATCGCTCAGGGTGGTCAGGTCCATCAGGTTCAGGGCGCGTTGGGCGGCCACTTTCAGATCAGTCATGCTATGTCTCCAAAGTCTTGTTAAGCCCCATCACCCGCGAGCGGCTTCACCGAACACCAAGGGTCGGCAGAGACGTTCCCGGAGCAACGGGATATGGAATTGCAGCGCAAATGCACAGGCAATACGGCTGCAAATAAGGCAAGAGCCCTGTCACTTTCTTACAAAAGTGCGGACTTGGTTCCATGAAGACTTGAGAAAGGCCGACTACGCAGACCCGACTTCCCAATCAATTCCATTTGACCGCCAACACCCGGATTCACCGGGCATTAGTCAATGCCAGCACCCTGCTGGCATCGCCTATTTCAGCCGAGATACCCCGTGTTTGCAAGCCGGATTTGCCAATTTCAGAGGTACCTCACACCCGGCAAATCCAGCGCTGGAAGGCGCTTAAGAGAAGAAGCGGGTCAGGATCCAGGAGTAGGCAATGCCCCCCAGATAGACCCCCACGATCCCCATGACGCCGGAGAGGACGGGCGGCGCCGGTATCGGCAACTTGAGGAAAGAAAACAACACCCCAACGATAAAGCCGGCCGCCATAGCCAGTAGCACTTCATTCATAGAACCTCCGATTTGACTCACTTTATTATTAGTCTTGACAGGAAAACGGTTGTCACCACCCCAAACGAGAACGCCACAGCAAATCGCTGTGGCGTTCGTCATTATCCTGTCAGTCAGGCGATGTTACATGCCGGACAGCGCCAGGAAGAAGCCTGCGATGGTCGCAGACATCAGGTTGGACAAGGAACCTGCCAGCACGGCCTTCAGACCGAACTTGGCGATGGTGCCGCGACGGTTCGGAGCCATGGAGCCCAGACCACCCAGCAGGATGGCGACGGAGGACAGGTTGGCGAAGCCGCACAGGGCGAAGGAGATGATCGCCTTGGTGTGCTCGGACATGGCCACTCCGTTGATCAGTTCTTCATCCTTCAGGTAGGGGGCAAAGTTCAGGTAAGCCACGAACTCGTTGACCACCAGCTTCTGACCGATGAAGGAACCGGCCACGACCGCTTCGCTCCAGGGCACGCCGATCAGGAAGGCCAGCGGGGAGAACAGCCAGCCCAGCAGCAGCTCCAGGGAGAGTTGCGGGTAACCGAACCAGCCGCCCACACCGGAGAAGATGCCGTTGATCATGGCGATGAGGCCGATGAAGGCCAGCAGCATGGCACCCACGTTCAGGGCCAGTTGCAGACCGGCGGAGGCACCGGCGGCGGCAGCGTCGATCACGTTGGCCGGCTTGTCGTCCAGCTCACCTTCTGCGGTGTTCTCGTCGTAGCTCGGGGTCTCGGTTTCCGGTACCAGCAGCTTGGCGAACAGCAGACCACCCGGGGCAGCCATGAAGGAGGCGGCGATCAGGTATTCCATCTTGACACCCATGGAGGCGTAACCGGCCAGCACGGAGCCGGCAACGGAAGCCAGACCACCACACATGACGGCGAACAGCTCGGAGTCGGTCATCTTGGAGATGAAGGGACGTACCACCAGCGGGGCTTCGGTCTGACCGACGAAGATGTTGGCAGTGGCGGAGAGGGATTCGGTACGGGAGGTGCCCAGCACCTTCTGCAGACCGCCGCCCAGCAGCTTGATCACCCACTGCATGATGCCGAGGTAGTAGAGTACCGCGATCAGGGAAGAGAAGAAGATGATGACGGGCAGGACGCGGAAGGCGAAGACGAAGCCACCGCCACCGAACACTTCGAACATCTTGTTGCCAACCAGACCACCGAACAGGAATTCGATGCCGTTCTGGCCATAACCGATGACGCTGGAGACGGCGTCGGACACGCCCACCAGGATGTCACGACCGACCGGCACGTAGAGCACGAAGGCCCCCAGACCGGCCTGGATGGCAAAGGCGCCACCTACGGTACGAATTTTGATTGCCTTGCGGTTGCTGGAGAACAGCACCGCAATAAGGATGAGCGTCGCCATCCCTACCAGACCCATTATCAGATTCATTATTAACACTTCCTCTTTAGTAGCACCTGCCAGCTTGTTAACGATTTGTGTATTGAAGCCGCTAATCAAGGGTGCGCATTATACTAATTACGGTGCGACAAAATAGAATACTGGTCACATTTTATAAGCCACAAACGGCCTGAACATCGTTTAATTAGACCGCAAACGATTTTTATGGGCCCTGTTTTTTATCACTCGGTCATCATTTGATAATCAAATGTTAATTTCATGATTTCCTGGGGGGAACAGCCGCCGGGTGGAGTCATGTAACACCGAAATAACATCCTCCAGCGGTTGCTGCCGCAATTGTGCCAACAAGCGGGCTATGGTCGGCAGGCTGGCCGGCGTGTTCACCTCCCCCTGCTGGCCTTGCAGCGGCATGTCGGGAGCGTCGGTTTCCAGCAGCAAGGCCTCCAGCGGCATCTGGCGTATCGCCTCCCGGGTCTTGTTGGCCCGCTCATAGCTGATGACCCCCCCGATCCCCAGCCTGAAACCCAGTTGCCAGAACACCTCCGCCTGACGCAGGGAGCCGCTGAAGGCGTGAATGACCCCCCCTTGTGGCGGAGTGAAGCGCCGCAGGATCTTGGCGACCGTGTCGTTGGCACGCACCGAGTGGACGATGAGGGGCAGCTCATGCGCCATGGCCAGCCGCACCTGCGCCTCGAACATCTCGACCTGCCCCTCCTGCGGCACATGGGAGCGCAGATCCAGCCCGCACTCCCCCACGGCCACCAGCCCACGGGGCCGACTCGCCAGCAGGGTCTCCAGCCGGATCAGTGCATCCCGGGGCTGCTTGCCCACATACCAGGGATGGATCCCCAGGCCATAACGGATGCCGTCGTGGCGCCCGGCCAGCGCCATCACCCGCCCCCAGTTTTCCTCTCCCAGGGCGGGGATGATATACTCGCCCACCCCCAGCTGGCGCCACCGGGTCAGCAGCGCCTCCCTATCGGCGTCAAAGACCGGAAAATCGAGGTGGCAGTGGGTGTCTATCAATTCCATGTCGCGCTTACCTGTCTGTCGTACTCAATGGGTTCATTCCATGCCAACACACGTTTCCCAAGGCTTTACCCTGATAGAACTGGTGCTAGTCATCATCGTGCTGGGGATCCTGGCCGTCACCGCCCTGCCCCGCTTCATCAACATCTAGGACGACGGGCTCAAGAGCAGCGTCTCGGCCACGGCGGGCAGCTTTGCCAGTGCCGCCCGGCTCGCCCACGCCGGCTGGGCGGTCAAGGTTAAGGGGGAGCCCCTGGCACTCTACAACTTTAGCGGCATGGGCATGCAGGATCTCGACATCAACAGCCATGGCTGGCCGGTGGGCACCAAGGAGGACCAGGGAGGTCAGGGGCCCGATACCGTCTTCCCCGGTGGCGACAGCGATCAAATCTCCGTCAGCAGCCGGGACGACTGCGAGAGCCTGTTTGGCGCCCTGCTCGATTCCGACCTGACGGTGGCCGATGAGTTGCACCAGGATTCAGACAGTGACTGCATCTCCCGGCTCATCCCGGCAGACGCTCAGGCTGACGGCGCCCTTCGTCACGACAACTGCCGCTATACCCTGCGCAGCTCCGTTGGCCGCTTCCCGGCATACCCCGACGGGCTATCGTTCGACTACAACAGCGTCACTGGCGCCGTGACCCGCCAGTTCCAGTGAGGTCGTCGCCCTTGTCCGGGCGCTTCTCGTCTTCATCATGGCGTACCGTCGCGCAGCAGCGCCGGTTCTCCGGTGTGAGTCCCCACTCCTGGCACCAGGCATCGTAGCGAGCCAGCCAACGCAGCAATATCCCCTTCATGGGCGCCTCCTTGTCTTGATGGTTTCCCCACAAGCCTGCCCCAATCCAGCGCCCCAGACCAGCATCTCGGGGCCAGCGGCGTCATGGCCTGTCCAGCGGCAGCAACAGCCCCACGGCAATCTCGTCCACATAGCCCTCGTCCAGCCGATAGGCCTGCCGTCTCACCCCTTCCTCCACGAACCCGCACTTGCGATACAAGGCGTGGGCCACCTCGTTGTGGGCCATCACTCCCAGCTCCAGCCGGTGGATACCGAGATCCCTCGCGGTCGCGATCAAGGTACGCAGCAACCGTTCACCCCATCCCTGCCCGCGCGCCCTCGAACGCAGCCCCATCACCACCAGGGCGCAGTGGCGGTTGCGTGCCAGGCCGCCACCAAGGAGCGCGGCAAACCCTTGCACCTCCCCCGCCAGCTCCAGCAACCACATGGCCTGATTGGGGGCCGCGGCCATGGCCTCGAGCCGCCTGCGCTGCCCCGCGATGTCCGAGGGGCGCTCTCCCGCTTCATGCAGCATGAAGCGGGTCTCCCTGTCCAGTTGCCCGAAGAAGCTGTCCAGCGCCGCCGCATCCTCCACCCCTGCCATACGAATCATCACGCCGACCTCCCTGCCTGGTGGCTCTGCCGACCACGACCATAAAAAAACGACTCCCTCAGGAGTCGTTTTTATCAGAGCCATATGGCTAACGCCACGCCCTCGGCCCGATCAGGCTTTCGCTGGCAGGCTCAGGCAGGCGACCACTTCCACCTGCATCGCGCGAGGGGAAGATCCCGAGCGACGATCAGGCCTTGGCAGGCAGGCTCAGGCGAGCAACGGCTTCCACGTGCATGGAGTGCGGGAACATGTCCACCGGCTGCACCTCGTCCAGCACGAAGCCCTGCTTGACCAGCCAGGCGAGATCCCGGGCCAGGGTCTGGGGGTTGCAGGAGACATAGACCAGCCGGCGCGGCGCCATGGCCACCAGGGTCTGCAATACCGCCTTGTCACAGCCCTTGCGGGGCGGATCCATCACCACCACGTCGGCACTCACCCCGTCGGCATGCAGGGCAGGCATCAGCTGCTCCGCCTTGCCCACGTGGAACTCGGTCTGCTCGATGCCGTTGAGGGCCGCATTGCGACGGGCGTCGCTGATGGCGCTCTCCACCGACTCGATCCCCACCACCTTGGCGGCCTTGCCTGCCAGGAACAGGGAGATGGTGCCGATGCCGCAATAGATGTCGAACACCGTCTCGCTGCCGGTCAGCTCGCAATACTCCAGCGCCTTGGAGTAGAGCACGTCGGTCTGGCTCGGGTTGTTCTGGAAGAAGGAGAGGGGCGAGATCTCGAATTCGAGCTCGTGGATCTTGTCGCGGATCACCCCGCTGCCCAGCAGCACCCGGTTCTTGTCACCCAGGATGCGGTTGGTACGCGCCTCGTTGATGTTCTGCACCAGGGTGGTGACCGGCAGATCTGCCAGGGCCGCCAGCAGCTCGGTTTCGAACGGCAGCGCTTCGCCCAGGGTCACCAGCACCACCATCAGCTCGCCGCTCTTGAAGCCCTTGCGGGTCATCAGGTTGCGCACGCAGCCGGTGTGGGCCACCTCGTCATAGGCCGCGATGTCGTGCTCGCGCATCCAGTTGCGTACCCGGGCGTTGAGCTCCACGTGCAGCGAATCCTGCACCGCGCAATCATCGGCGGTGATGAGGTCATGGGAGTGCTTGCGGTAGAAGCCGATCTCGGCGCCCGCCTCGCTGCCACGCACCGCGTACTGGGCCTTGTTGCGGTAGGCAAACGGCGTCTCCATGCCGAGGATGGGGTTGACCACGGCCTCACCCAGCCCGACCTGTTCCAGTGCGCTCTGCACCAGGCTCTGCTTGAGGGCAAGCTGGGCCGGATAGGCCAGCGGGCGCACCTGGCAGCCACCGCATTCGGTGTTGGGGCAGAAATCCGGCACCCTGTCGGCGGACGGCTGGGTCAGCTCGACCAGCTTGCCGTGCAGGTAGTTCGGTTTGACCTCGGTCAACTCGACCAGCGCCTGCTCACCGGGCAGCAGACCCTCGACAAACAGGGGGCGATCGAACAGGCGACCCTTGCCATCCCCCTTGTCGGTCAGTTCCAGAATATCGATCTGATGTTGGTGTCCCACTAACGGCATGAGCGGCTCCGAAGGCATGAAAGAGAGGGTGACGACGGGGCAGACCCGGCGACCCCGAATAAAGGGTGGCAGAGTTTAGCGGAGATCCGCCCAAAATGCAGGCATAAAAGACCCTGCAAACACAAATAGCGACCCCGGCCACCAGCAGCCCGGTCCGGGCAGCCTGGCCAGCCCGCCCCAATAAAAAAACCGCCGGACGGGCCGGCGGTATGACATTCATGGCAGCAGGATCAATGGCTGTAGGCTTTCTCGCCGTGGCTGGTCACGTCCAACCCTTCGCGCTCGGCATCTTCCTTCACCCGCAGACCGATCAGCAGGTCCACCAGCTTGTAGGCCACGGCCGAGACCAGGGCGGTCCAGACCACGGTCACCCCCACGCCGATGACCTGTACCTTGACCTGGGCCAGGATGGAGTATCCCTCGGCCACCTGGTTGGTCACATAGTCCCACACCCCGGTGCCGCCCAGATCCGGGCTGGCGAACACCCCGGTCAGCACGGCACCCAGGATCCCGCACACCCCGTGCAGGCCGAACACGTCCAGGCTGTCATCGGCCCCCAGCAGACGCTTGAGACCGTGCACGCCCCACAGACCGGCCACCCCGCTGAGCAGGCCAATGATGAGAGCGCCCCCCACACCGACGAAACCGGCGGCAGGGGTGATGGCGACCAGGCCCGCCACCGCACCGGAGACAGCGCCAAGCAGGGAGGGACGGCCCTTCATCGCCCACTCGGCGAAGGTCCAGGAGAGGGCGGCAGCGGCAGGTGCGATCCAGGTGTTGGCGAAGGCCAGGGCCGCCGTGCCGTTGGCTTCGAGGGAAGAGCCAGCGTTGAAGCCGAACCAGCCGAACCACAGCAGGGCGGCACCGATCATGGTCATGGTCAGGCTGTGGGGGGTCATGGGGTCACGGCCATAGCCAACCCGTTTGCCCACCATGAAGGCCCCAAGCAGACCGGCCACCGCAGCGTTGATGTGCACCACTGTGCCGCCGGCGAAGTCCAGAGCGCCGTGCTGGAACAGATAGCCTGCGGTGGCACCGGCCGCTTCGGCGGCGGCCGCATCCGTGTAGGCATCCGGACCCGCCCAGTACCACACCATGTGCGCCATCGGGATATAGGCGAAGGTGAACCAGATCACCGCGAACAGCAGCACCGCCGAGAACTTCATCCGCTCGGCAAAGCCGCCGACGATGAGCCCGCAGGTGATGGCGGCAAAGGCACCCTGGAACACCACGTAGATGAACTCGCTGATCCCGACCCTCTTGCTGAAGGTGGCGGCGATGGAATCCGGCGTCACCCCCATCAACAGCACCTTGTCGAAGGAGCCGTAGAAGGCGCCGCCCTCGGTGAAGGCCAGGGAGTAGCCGTAGACCACCCAGAGGACGGTGATGAGGCAGAACAGGGTGAACACCTGCATCAGCACGCTCAGCATATTCTTGGCGCGCACCAGGCCGCCGTAGAAGAGGGCGAGGCCCGGCACGGACATCAGGATCACCAGGGCCGCCGCCACCATCAGCCAGGTATTGTCCCCCTTGTTGATGGTCACGGTCGCGGCCGCCTGTACCACATCGGCCTGCGCGGCCACCTCTTCGGCCCAGCCCGGGGCGGCCATGGTGGCGGCCAGCGCCAGCAGGCCAGTCATTACGAGTCTCTTGAACATACAGCCCTCTCCTTGTCGTCCCGGCATCCGGGTCCATTTCCTGATATGCATTTCCAACCTGGCCACCTGCCCACCGTACCTGTGTGGCTCACGGAGACATCATGGCGACATGACATGGGGAAAGCATAAAGCAGGCCAAGAAAAATAATCCTTTTATTTCATGGCGTTATGTTTTCATCACATTCAACACGCACCATCTTGGCGCACGATGCCCGGTTACAGGGGGAAAATCGCACTTTGGCTGTGCATTGCCGGGAAAATGCACCAGGATGACCCAACCACCTCACAATGACGGGGCGAACCCGTGGTGATGTCACCTTGGCAGGCTTATCTATCCCGCTAAGGTATTTATGAAATAAATGAAATGGGCCATACCATGGTGAAATCAAATGAGGCTGACGGCCAATATCCCCCCACCCGAGGGGCACAAGCACGATAAGAGTGCAAACTCGCGCCATTCGTCTGGCTTGCCCCGAAATGCCCGGTCATACTGGCAAGCCATCATCCCCTGTTCCCAGCGCCGCGAGGAGCCCATGCCCAATCTCAACGTGACCGAAATCAAGGCGTTCGTGCCTGCCCGGGATTTCACGCAGTCAAAGCAGTTCTATCAGGATCTCGGCTTTACCTTGACCTCCGATGGCGACGGCGTGGCCTATTTTCATCTCGGCAACGCAAGCTTCCTGCTGCAGGATGGCAACCCCCCGGGGCTGGCCGAGCAGCTCATGATGCACCTCCTGGTGGAGGACGTGGCCGCCTGGCAGGCCCAAGTGGAGGCGAGCCAGGTCGCCGCCCGCTACGGCGTCAGGGTCACGGAGCTCGTCACCCAGCCGTGGCGCATGAAGGAGTTCTGTCTGTACGATCCCTCAGGCGTGCTGTGGCGCATCGCACAGAATATCGACTGAGGGGATGGCAGTCCGAGAGGCTGATGGCCTGACAGCCTGTGGGTCTGAGGGTCTGAGGGTCTGAGGGTCTGAGGGTCTGAGGGTCTGAGGGTCTGAGGGTACACCTCTTCGCACCGCCCGGAAAAACAAAAGGCCATCCGCGAGGATGGCCTTTTGTCATGGAATCTGATGGTGCCCGGGGTCGGACTCGAACCGACACGTATTGCTACGGCGGATTTTGAAACCATCGCAAGCCGCTGTGAATCAATGGGTTGCCGTGTTTTCGCGGGTTTGCTTGTGGATGGATGGGGGTTATTGGGTGTCACTGGTGAGCGCTGCCGCCACTTTGCCGCCATTTTCCAGCTCGATTCGCC
>NZ_JAGKRK010000084.1:0-333 GCF_017939325.1 Aeromonas sp. MaB10011B
GACCGCACCACCATCATGAATTTCCGCCACCTGCTGGAGCAGCATCAACTGGCCCGCCAATTGTTCAAGACCATCAATCGCTGGCTGGCCGAAGCAGGCGTCATGATGACTCAAGGCACCTTGGTCGATGCCACCATCATTGAGGCTCCCAGCTCGACCAAGAACAAAGAGCAGCAACGCGATCCGGAGATGCATCAGACCAAGAAAGGCAATCAGTGGCACTTTGGCATGAAGGCCCACATTGGTGTCGATGCCAAGAGTGGCCTGACCCACAGCCTAGTCACCACCGCGGCCAACGAGCATGACCTCAATCAGCTGGGTAATCTGCTGCAT
>NZ_JAGKRK010000085.1:0-338 GCF_017939325.1 Aeromonas sp. MaB10011B
GCCGCGCCATCCGCCCCCTGCACGTCGTTGGTGATGACGTTGCCATTGAGGACCAGGTTGTTCTCGCTCGCTACCGTCAGGTTGACGTCGCTCACCGCCGTCGGCACGTCGTCCACGATCTGCACGCTCAGGGTGTTCGAGGCCGAATCCCCGTCGCTGTCCACCAGGCTCACCGCGAAGTCTTCGAACAGACTGTTGTTGCCGTCCGCCGTCGGGTGCGCCTCGTTGTCGTTCAGGGTGTAGCTGTAGCTCACCAGCCCGGTCGCCGGGTTGTACCCGGTGATGGTCAGGGTGTTGCCCAGCGGCGTGGTCACCCCGCTCAGCGGGAAGCCCGCCAC